>JANQKE010000221.1 GCA_028281265.1 Alphaproteobacteria bacterium
GCATCCTGCGTCCTAACGGACGCAGGATGCTCTAAATCTTTGAAATAGATCAACTTATCTGCGTTCAGATGAGTCCATCTGAACGCAGGTTGATCTAACTCCCGCCGATGAAGAACTCGACCCGGCGGTTGGCCGCGCGGCCGTCCCGGGTCTCGTTGCTGGCGATCGGTCGCGTATCGGCATGGCCCTGGGCGATCAGGCGACCGCCGTCGATGCCGGCGACGAGCTGGAGATATTCGACGGCCGCCACCGCCCGGGCGGTCGACAACTCCCAATTGGAGTGGAAGCGGGCCGTGGCGATCGGAAGACTGTCGGTGTGTCCCGCGATGGTGATGTCGTCACCCGTGGACCGCACTTCACCGGCCAGCGTGTCGAGAACGCCGACGAATTGCCGGGTCAACTCGTCGCTGCCGGAGCCGAAGGCGATCTCCGCGGGCAGGACGATCTTGACGATGTCGCCCTCCCGCTCCACGGCGATCTGGCCGGTGCTGACCAGGTCGGACAGCGCGGTTTCCAGCCGCTCCTGCAAGGCCCTGGCCTGCCGTTCGGCGTCCGCTCGGGCGTCGGCCTGGGCCTGCAGTTCCCGGACCGCATCGCGCAGACGCTCGGTCTGCATCGCGCTCGGAGTGTCGGTTTCGGACGGGTCCGGACGGGCGAACGCATAGGTTTCGGGATAGTTGACGAATTCTGGGTCGTCATTGCCGTCATCCCCGACCGACGCCCCGCTATGCACGGGCAGGGGGGTGGCGACCCGGGGGATCGGCGTGTTGCGCAAGGTCGGTGCGTTGTCGACGAACGGCACGCCGTCGAGTTCGACGATCGATTTGCGGCGGCTTTCCTGGGTCGTCCCGAACGCCTCCCGGATCGATCCGGCGATCTCGTGGAACCGTTGCAGATCCATGATGGAGAACGACAGGATCAGCACGAAGAAGCACACCAGGATCGACATCAGGTCGCCGAACGTGACCATCCACATCGGGGCGCCGGCGGGGGCGGCCTTCTTGCGCGCCATGGGGGCCTACGATCCTGAAGCGTCGATAGGGATGAGCGGCGGGCAGCGTCACGCCGCGGCCGCGGCGGTCGCATCGCGCATCGCCGCGCGGTCCTTCTCGGGAATGAAGACCGACAGGTAGTCCGCCATCAGGTCGACGTTCTCCCGCTCGGCCATGCGCACGGCGGCTTCGATCACCATCGTGCGGGACAGCGATTCGTGATCGAGCTTGCTGGCCAGCTTGTCGGCCACCGGCAGCGCGATCAGATTGGCGACCAGCGCCCCGTACAGGGTCGTCAGCAGGGCCACCGCCATGGCCGGGCCGATCGTCTCCGGATCCGACATGGTGGAGAGCATCTGCACCAGCCCGACCAGGGTGCCGATCATCCCGAACGCCGGTGCGGCATCACCCAGCGCGCGGAACACCTTCTCCCCGTCGGCCAGACGTTCGACCAGGAGGTCGCGTTCGGCCTCCAGCACGCCGCGGATGTATGTCGGCTTCATCTGGTCGCAGATCATCTGCAGCGACTTGGCCACGAACGGGTTCTGCGATTCGACGTTCTCCAGCGCGATCGGCCCCTGCAGCTTGGCGATCCGGGCGGCGTTGACCAGCTCCTCATGGGTCTTGGTCAGGTTGACCTGCTTTTCGGAGAAGGCGAGGCCGGCTCCGGTCTTGAAGGCGCCGACCACGCTCTTCAGCGGGAACCGGATCAGCGTCGCCGCCATGCCCCCGCCGATGACGATCAGCAGGCTGGGGATGTTGACGAAGGTATTCACGCTGCCGCCCAGCACGATCGCCATGCCGACCACGAGCAGCCCGACCACGATGCCGACGATTGTTGCGTAATCCATCCAGGCTGCCTCGCCCCACCTATTTCCACACGTTCAATGAGGCAATACGTGACAACCGTATAGGAACCGTGAACGGCTTCATGGTTTCGCAGGCGCAGCATGAGCAGACCGGTGCTTGATGCATCTCAACGCCGCCGCCGGGCGATGGGGGGAGGCTGCGCCGGTTCCCGATCGTCGCGGCCCGTCACGCGCCCGGTTCTTTCCGTCGGGCGGCTGTCGGTGCTGCCGGCCGTTCGCCCGCGCCCCACCCACGCGAGACCCCCGAATGCGTGAACTGCTGCGCCATACCCGGATCCTGGAGATTGTCGGCGACATCGTTCGGGTCCGGGCCCGTGGCGTCGCCTTGGGCGATCTCGCCGATGTCGAGAACACCGACGGGTCCCAGTCCCCGGCCCGGGTGATCGAGCTCAACGGCGATCTGGTCAGCTTGCAGGTGTTTGCCGGAGCCAAAGGCCTGTCGACCGGGGCGGCGGTGCGTTTTCTGGGTGAGCCGATGCGGGTCACCTTCTCCCCCAACATCCTGGGCCGGACGTTCCGCGGCGGGGGCGAGCCGATGGACGGCGGCCCGTCCCTGGCCGACGATCCGCGCATTCCGATCGGCGGACCGACGGTCAACCCGATGATGCGGGTGATGGCGCAGCGGATGATCCGCACCGGCGTGCCGATGATCGATCTGTTCAACAGCCTGGTCGAAAGCCAGAAGATCCCGATCTTCTCCATCCCGGGGGAGCCGTACAACAGCCTGCTCGCCCGGATCGGCATCCAGGCCGATGCCGACGTGGTGGTGTTCGGCGGGCTGGGCCTCATCTTCGACGATTTCCACTTCTTCCGCCGCACCTTCGAGGAAGCGGGCGTCTTCCACCGGACGGTGATGTTCGTGAACCTGGCCAGCGACCCGATCGTCGAGCGGCTGCTGGTCCCCGATATGGCGCTGGCCGTGGCCGAGCGTTTCGCCGTGGAGGGCGGCAAGCGGGTCCTGGTCCTGCTGTCCGACATGACGGCCTTCGCCGACGCCATGAAGGAGGTCGGCATCGCCATGGAGCGCATCCCCTCCAACCGGGGCTATATGGGCGATCTCTACACCCAGCTCGCCGCCCGGTACGAGAAGGCGTGCGATTTCAAGGGGGCGGGCTCGGTCACCATCCTGTCGGTGACGACGATGCCGGGAGACGACGTCACCCATCCCGTGCCCGACAACACCGGCTACATCACCGAAGGCCAGTTCTACCTGCATGACGGGGTGATCGACCCGTTCGGCTCGCTCTCCCGGCTCAAGCAGAAGGTGGTCGGCAAGACCACGCGGGACGACCATGCCCAGGTGATGAACACCATGATCCGCCTGTATGCCGGCGCCCAGGAGGCCGAGCAGAAAAAGGCGATGGCGTTCGACCTGTCGGACTACGACGAGCGGCTGCTGACCTTCGGCCGGCTGTTTCGGGAGCGCTTCATGCAGGTCGACATCGCCATGGACCTCGAATCGGCGCTCGATCTCGGCTGGCAAACCATGGCGATCTGCTTCCGGCCCGAGGAACTGCTGATCAAACAATCGCTGATCGACCGGTTCTATCCCGCCGATCGAGGGGGCGGGCAAGGGGACCCCGAAACCCGCGCCGCGGCGCAGTAGGCGACCGGCCATGGGACGTCAGGCCAACACCAAGAGCGCGCTGCACCGGGAGCGGAAGGCGCTGGAGCGATACCGCCGCTTCTTGCCGTCGCTCGATCTCAAGCGCCAGCAGCTCATGGCCGAACTCGCCGCCGCCCGGCGGGATCTCAAGGTGCACCGGGCCGAGACCGATCGTCGCCAAGCCGATACCGGCCGGCAGTTGCCGATGCTCGCCAACCCCGAATTCGACCTGTCGGGGCTGGTGGCGATCACCCGGATCGACACCGCGACCGAGAACCATCTCGGCGTCCGGATGCCGCACCTGATCGCGGTGCATTTCCGGCGACGGCCCTATCCGATGATCGGCAAGCCGCATTGGTTCGACAGGGCCGTCATCGCCTTGGAGGACATTGCCCGCCGGCGGGTGGCCGAGCGGATCATGGACGCACGGGCGACCGCCCTGGCCGAGGCCGTTCGCCGGGTCACCCAGCGGGTCAACCTGTTCGACAAGGTCCTGATCCCCCGCGCCGAAGCGACCATCGCCCGGATCCGCATCGTGCTGGCGGATGCGGAACGGGCCGCGGTCGTCCGGTCCAAGGTCGCCAAGGCCAAGCATGCCGCCCATGCCCTGGCCGCCGGCCGCACCGATGGTGTGCAGGAGCGGCCCGCATGACCATCGTCGCCCTCAAGCGGCTGCATCTGTTCGGTCTGGCCGAGGATCGCGACGGCGTGCTGGGCGATCTGCAGGATCTCGGTGTCGTGCATCTCGAACCGGCGCGCCCGGTCGAGCGGCGACCGACCACGGGGGAGGATCCGTTCGCCGCCATGCGGGATGCGCTCGCCCATCTCCTGGCCGTGCGGCGACCGCATCACCAGGTCCGCGACGCCGGCGCTTTCGATCCCGTGGCCGTGCAGCGGGCCGCGCTGGCCAACCGTGACCGGCTGCTCGAACTGAAGGACGAGCGCGACGGCCTGATCCACCGGATCGGGGTGCTGGAGCCGTTCGGCGAGTTCACCCTGCCGCCGGACGGGGCGCTCGACGGTCGCCGGCTGTGGTTCTACAGCATCCCGCATTATCAGATGCGCCGGCTCAAGGACCTCGACGCGCCCTGGGCGGAGGTCGGCCGGGACAACCGCTATGTCAGGGTGGTGGTGATCAGCCCCACCGAACCGCCATCCGGTCCGGGCGGCGTGCCGGTGCCGCGGGCCCATGTCGGCTCGCACGCCTTGTCCGCGCTCAGGCGCCGGCTCGACCAGGTCGAACTGGCGATCGACGACACCCAGGCCGATCGGGAAAGCCTCAGCCGCTGGTGCCATCTGTTCGCCCGCTCGCTCGCCCGGTTGGAGGACCGGGCGCTGCTCGACCAGGCCCGCGGGATGGCCGCGGTCGACGGGCCGCTCGTGCACCTGGTCGGCTGGGTCCCGGTCGACCGTGCCGTGGCGGTCGAGCGGGTGGCCGAAGACCGCGGACTGGCGGTGATCTTGCGCGATCCCGTCGGGGGCGAAGAACCGCCGACCTTGATGCACAACCCCGATGCCGTGGCCGGTGGCCAGGATCTGGTCGGCTTCTACAGCACGCCAGCCTATCGCGACTGGGACCCTTCGGCGGTGGTGTTCGTCTCCTTCGCCCTGTTCTTCGCGATGATCGTCTCGGACGCGGGCTATGCCGCGGTGTTCGCGATCCCTCTGGCCGCTGTCTGGGGGCGGATGGCGGCGAGTGCGGTCGGCCGCCGGCTGCGCCGTCTGTTCGCGTGGGTGCTGGCGGCGGCGGCCGTGTGGGGCGTGTTGGTGGGCAGCTATTTCGGCCTTTCGCCGCCGCCCGCCAGCCTGCCGGCCCGGGTCGCCGTCATCGACCTGACCGACTACGAGGCGATGATGCGCCTGGCCGTGCTGGCCGGTGTCGGGCACGTGGCGATCGCCAATCTGCTGACCGCCCGGCACCGCTGGCCGGATCGACGGGCCGCCGCCCCGCTGGGCTGGGTGGCGATGCTGCTGGGCGGGGTGAGCTGGTGGCTGACCGGCGGTGTCGCCTTTGGGGCGACGCTGGCGGTTGCCGGTGCTGTCGCCGTGCTCGCCTTCACCAGACCCGACGCCAAGCCGCTGGACCGGTTGCTGGCCGGGATGATCGCCCTGGCCGGCCTGCCCAGCGCGTTCGGCGACGTCCTGTCCTATCTGCGGCTGTTCGCGCTCGGCCTGGCTTCGGCCTCGCTGGCGATGGCGTTCAACGACCTGGCCCGTCAGGCGATGGCCGGCGTACCGGGCCTGGGCGTGCTGCTCGCCCTGCTGATCCTGATCGTGGGGCACGGCCTTAACCTGGCGCTGGCGCTGATGAGCGGCGTGGTGCACGGCCTGCGCCTCAACTTCATCGAATTCTTCCGTTGGAGCCTGAGCGGGGAGGGGCGGCCGTTCCGCGCCTTCGCCCGCAAGGCCGCGACCTTCAAGGAGGGGTCGGCGTGACCGAGATCATCATCACCCTGGGCTGGATCGGCATCTTCGCCCCGCTGGCGCTGGGGGCCATCGGCAGTATCATCGGCTGTGCCCGGGCCGGTCAGGCGGCCTGCGGCGCGATGCTGGAGACCGAGACCGGCCATGGCCGGTTCGTCGGCGTCTCGGCGATGCCGTCGTCACAGACGATCTACGGCATCGTGGTGACGCTGAGCCTCAACCGCGTCGTCACGCCGGAGGCGGCGCCGGGGCTGTTCGCGATCGGGGTGTTGGCTGGCCTGGCGATGCTGGCCTCCGCCGCCTATCAGGGCGAAAGCTGTGCGGCCTCGATCAACGTCTCCAAGGCCAAGCCGGAGGTGTTCGGGCTGTCGATCGCCCCGGCGGCGATCGTCGAGGGTTTCGCGGTGTTCGCGTTCGTGTTCGCGCTGGTGCTCTCCGCCGGCATCGCGGCCTGAGGGAGGGGCGCCATGGCCAAGGACAGCGCATCCGGCCCGCATACCGAAAGCGGTGTGCAGGCCCTGATCGACCGGCTTTACGACCAAGGGGTGCAGGCGGGCCAGGATCAGGCGGCGCAGACGGTCGCCTATGCCGAAACCCGGGCCGCGCAGATCGTCGCCGAAGCCAAACGGGAGGCCGACGCCATGCGGGAAGAGGCGCAGCGCGCCGCCCAGGCGGAACGCGCCGCTGCGGCCGAAGCCCTCAAGCTCGCCGCTCGGGACGCCTTTCTCGGGCTCAAGGAGGAGATCGCCCAGCGCTTCGGGGATCAGTTGCGCCGGCTCGTCCGGCAGGAGATGGAACAGCCCGACACGCTGCGGGCGCTGATCCTGGCGGTCGCCGGCCAGACCGGGGAAGAGATCGCGCATGCCGCCGGAGAGGCCGCACCGACGCTGACCGTCGGGGTGTCGACGCCGGCCCTGGATCTGAGCGACCTCGAGACCGTCCCGACCGAAGGAGCGGCCGCCCAGGCCGTCCGCAGCCAGGTGATGGGGACGGCCGCTGCGTTGCTGCGCGACGGGGTGACGCTTGCGGCCGGCCCGGGCGACGGGACCGGCCTCAGCATCCGGCTGGTGGATCGGGATGTCGAGATCGATCTCCGGGACGCCGCGGTGACCGCCTTGCTGCTCAAGCACATCCAGCCGCGGTTCCGGGCGCTGCTGGACGGCATCCACCGTTGAGCCCGCACCGTCGAGCACCGCCCGCATCGCGCCCATGATGACCCCGTCACGCTCCTACTACACGCTGGTGGCCAGCTTGCCGCTGCTGCCGGATTTCGAGATCGCCGAGCGGCTGCCGATCAACCGCCACCGGCTGCGGGAGCGGCTGCTGATGCTCGACCCCGACGACCGCGGGGTGGCGCATCGGGCGACCGAGTTCCTGTCCTGGCAGGCGCAGCCGATCGACCGCACCGACCGGGAGATCGTGGCCTTCTTCCGTCGGGAGATGATGCGGGCGGCCAACCCGACCTTGAGAGCGCTGCTGACCTACCGGATGGAGCGGCGCACGGTGCAGGCGGCCTTGCGCCGCCGCCATCTGGGCCTGCCGCCCCCGGAAGGCGATGATTGGGGGGTGGGGCCGGCGATGCGGCTGATCCGGCAGCGCTGGTCCCAGCCCGATTTCGGTCTGGGACCGCTCTACCCGTGGGTACCGCGGATGGTCCGCCTGCTGGATGCGGGCGACACCATGGGTCTCGAGCGGTTTCTGATGCGCACGGTATGGGACCATCACAGCCGGATGGCCGAGCCGTTCGGCTTCCGGTTCGAGACGGTGCTCATCTACCTGTTCAAATGGGATATTCTGAGCCGGTGGCTGGCCCAGGATGCCCGCCAAGCCACCACCCGCTTCGCCGGCCTGGTGGAGGAGATTGTCGATGCCCCGGCGTGAGTCCCCGTACGCCCCGCCGAAGACGGCCGATGACCTGCGGGCCGAGGCCGTCGTCCGGGTCACGGCCGTGCGCGACAGCTTCGTGACCATCGAAGCGACCGGCGGCCACATCATGATGAACGAGGTCGGCTATGTGACCGTGGCCGGTGACCCGCCCGACGACAGGGGGCGCCGTCCCGAGCTGAAGGCCGAGGTGCTGCGAGTCCGCGGGCGCGAGGCCGACATGCAGGTGTTCGAAAGCACCCAAGGCGTCACCGTCGGCGACCCGGTGCGGCTGACCGGGCGCATGCTGTCGGTCAGCCTCGGCCCCGGGCTGCTGGGCAAGGTGTTCGACGGGCTGCAGAACCCGCTGGCCAGCCTGGCCCGGGATCACGGGTTCTTCCTGCCCCGCGGGATGTACCCGCCGCCGCTCGACCGCGCGGTCAAGTGGCAGTTCACCCCATCGGTTGGCATCGGCACCAGGCTTCTGGCCGGGGACACGGTGGGCACGGTTCAGGAAGGCCGGTTCCCGCACAAGATCATGGTGCCGTTCGACACCATCGGCCCCGTGCAGGTCACCTGGATCCAGGAGGGCCCGTTCAGCATCGACACGGTGGTGGCCCGCATCGCCCCGGTGCGCGCCGACGGGACCGTCGCCGAGGCCCAGGAGCGGCCGGTCACCCTGGCCCAGCCTTGGGCGGTCCGCCGGCCGCTTCCGGACGCGCTGCTGCGCAGCCGGCGGGCCGAACGGCTGTATCCCGACCGGCCGCTGACCACGACCTTGCGGTTGATCGACACCTTCTTTCCCATCGCCCTGGGCGGCACGGCCTGCATTCCCGGACCGTTCGGCGCCGGCAAGACGGTGCTGCAGGGGTTGATCGCCCGCTATTCCACCGCCGACATCGTGGTGATCGTCGCCTGCGGCGAGCGCGCGGGCGAGGTGGTCGAGACGATCGAGGAGTTCCCGCAGTTGCGCGATCCGCGCACCGGCGGTTCGCTGATGGACCGGACGGTGATCGTCTGCAACACCTCCTCGATGCCGGTGGCGGCCCGGGAAAGCTCGATCTACACCGGCATCACCATCGGCGAGTACTATCGGCAGATGGGCTACAACACGCTGGTGATCGCCGATTCGACCAGCCGCTGGGCCCAGGCGATGCGCGAGACCTCCGGCCGGATGGAAGAGATCCCGGGGGAGGAGGCGTTCCCCGCCTATCTCGATAGCGCCATCAAGTCGGTCTATGAGCGCGCCGGGGTGATCCGGGCGCCCGACGGGGCGGTCGGCAGCCTGACCATGATCGGCACCGTCTCGCCCGCCGGCGGCAATTTCGAGGAGCCGGTCACCCAGGCCACCCTGTCGACGGTCAAGGCGTTTCTCGGCCTGTCCGCCGACCGGGCCTATCGCCGTGCCTATCCGGCGGTCGACCCGCTGATCTCCTGGTCGCGCTACCGGGCCCAACTGGCGGAGTGGGCGGCCGAAGCGTTGGGACCGGGCTGGAACGCCCGGGTCGACCGGCTGCAGCATGTGCTGGAGGAAGGCGACCGCATCCAGCAGATGATGCAGGTGACCGGAGAGGAAGGGGTCACGCTCGACGATTTCGTGACCTTCGAGAAGGCGCGCCTGGTCGATCTGGTCTACCTGCAGCAGGATGCCTTCGACCCGGTCGACGTGTCGATGAGCCTGGAGCGGCAGAAAAAGAGCTTCGGCCTGCTGGCCGATCTGGTCGAGCGCGACTACCGCTTCGCCGACAAGGACCAGGCGCGGGACGCGTTCACCAAGCTGATCGCCGCCTACCGCAACCTCAACTACACCGCCCCGACTGCGGCCGAGGAGCCGTTCGACATCACCGCCGAAGCGCTGGTCGCCCGCGTGACGGGCACGGCGCCGGCCGAAGCCGCGTGAGCCTGCCCGTACCGGATGGCGAGGTTGCAAGGCGACAGATCGACCTGCATTCGGATGGACTCATCTGAATGCGGGTTGATCTAGCCCGGATTGATCACAGCGTGGTGTGTTTGTGACGGTGTGGTCCCAGTTTGTCGTGTTGATCGACGCGATGGTGGTTTTTGGGATGCTCGAGG
>JANQKE010000155.1 GCA_028281265.1 Alphaproteobacteria bacterium
CTAGATCAACCTGCGTTCAGATGGACTCATCTGAACGCAGATAAGTTGATCTATTTCAAAGATTTAGAGCATCTTATCTACGTCCGTTAGGACGCAGGATGCTCTAGTCGCCCGTCCGCCTGTCGTTCCGATCAGGACCGGCGGCGTCGTGCCCCCGCCTCCCGTGGAGCGAGTTTCCATGACCGAGTGGTATATCAGCGTCGACGGCCGGCAGGCCGGCCCGATGTCGCAGACCGACGCCGCCGCCCTGGCAAGTCAGCATCCCGGGGCCTATTGCTGGCGGCCCGGTTTTTCGTCCTGGCTGTCGGTCGCGCAAACGCCCGAGCTGTTCCAGCCGGACGGCCGTCCGTCCGCGGCCGTCCGCCCGTGGAGCCCGGCGGCGGCGGCGATGCGGTCCGATGAGATCGATTTCCGGATCGTCGGTCACGAGCAGCAGTTCATCGAGGTCGAACTCGACCCCGGCGAGAGCGCGATCGCCGAAGCCGGGGCGATGATGTACAAGGACGTCGCGGTGGAGATGAACACCATCTTCGGCGACGGTTCGGGCCAGGAAAGCGGCAGCTTCCTGGACAAGCTGGTCGGCGCGGGCAAGCGGGTGCTGACCGGGGAAAGCCTGTTCACCACCGTCTTCACCCATACCGGACACGGCAAGGCGAAGGTGGCGTTCGCCGCCCCCTATCCCGGGCATATCCTGGCGATCAAGCTGACCGAAGTCGGGGGCCGGCTGATCTGCCAGAAGGACAGCTTCCTGGCCGCCGCCAAGGGGGTGCAGGTCGGTATCCACTTCCAGCGCCGCATCCTGACCGGGCTGTTCGGCGGCGAAGGCTTCATCATGCAGAAGCTCGAGGGCGACGGCTGGGTGTTCGTCCATATGGGCGGCACGGTGGTCGAGCGGGAGCTCGCGGCCGGGGAAACGATCCATGTCGATACCGGCTGTCTCGCCGCCCTGACCGACAGCGTGAACTTCGACGTCGTCCAGGCCGGCGGCATCAAGAGCATGCTGTTCGGCGGGGAGGGGCTGTTCTTCGCCACCCTGACCGGGCCGGGCAAGGTCTGGCTGCAGAGCCTGCCGTTCAGCCGGCTGGCCGGCCGGATGCTGCAGGCCGCCCCGCAGCAGGGCGGCTCCGCCGGGGAGGGCTCTCTGCTCGGCCCGCTGGGCGGCATCCTGCAAGGCGACAATCGGTAGCGTCGACGGCAGGCGTCGCGCTCATGCCGGTTTGCGCCGAGGTGACCCCATCGCCGACCATCCTCGCGTTCAAAGGCCGGGCGAGGCTTTCCGCGCACACGCTCGGGCGCGCGGTCGCGCTTGCCAGGTCGCGGTGAGCCTTGCTCGTCGCGACATGGTATCAGCCCCGTCGGCGTTCCTGCCACAGCAGGAACAGCCCGCTGCCGATTACCACCGCCGCGCCGACCAGCATCACCGGTTCGGGATGGTCGCCGAACAGCAGCACCCCGAACAGCAGGCCCCACAGCAACTGGGTGTACTGGAACGGTGACACCGCCGCGGCCGGGGCCAGGCGCACCGCCATCACCAGGCAGATATGCGCCGAGCCGGCGAACAATCCGGACAGAGCCATCACCGCCAGATCGTGCGGGGTCGGCGGCACGAAGGCCGGCAGGGCGACCGGTGCCATCATCACCACGGTGGTGGTCAGCAGGATCAGCAGCAGCGGGCCCGTCCGCTCCCCGTCGCCCATCCAGCGCAGCACCAGGATTCCGCCGGCGAACAGCACGGCGGAGACCAGCGCCATCGCATGCGGCAGGCCGATATCCTGGAAACCCGGCCGCAGGACCACCATCACGCCGACGAAGCCGGCCAGCACCGCCAGCCAGCGGGCCAGGCCGACCCGCTCCTTCAGCACCGGGCCGGCCAGGGCGGTGACGATCAGCGGGCAGGTGAACACCAGCGCGTAGCCGTCGGCCAGCGGCATGCGGGACACCGCCCACAGGACGCAGGCCGCACTACCGGCGACCAGGGCGGAGCGCAGCAGCGTCAGCCACGGGTGCCGTGGCCGGAGCTGCCTCAGCGCCCCCGTCCGCCATAGGAACAGGGTCACCGGCAGGTAGGCGAACAGCGTCGCCACCATCAGCGACTGGAAGATGCTGTAGGTGCCGGACAGATACTTGACCGACGCGTCCGCGCCCGACAGCAGGCCGAAGCACAGTGCCGCCAACACCATCCCCGGCACCGCGTGCGACAGGCTCGGGGACGGGGGGGAGATCTCGGTCGTCATGCTCGTCTCGGTTGCCGAAGCGCAGGCGGACCCGGTCGCCCGGACGCCCCCGGATCGACGGCCCGCAGCGTCTTCAGCGGCCTGTCCGCGGTGTCGGGGCCCAGGTCTTCGGCGCCAGCTCGAAGCCGGCGAAGTCGAAGGCGGGTGCCACCGTACACCCGACCAGGGTCCATGCCCCCAGGCTTTCGGCCGTCTGCCAGGCATGCGGCGGCACCACCGCCTGAGGGCGCTGGCGTGCCAGCAGGTTGGGGCCGAGATGCACGGACCACGCATCGTGGCCGTTCTCGCTCACCGTCAAGGCCAGGGGCGCGCCGGCATACCAGTGCCAGATCTCGGTGGCGTCGACCCGATGCCAGGCGGACACCTCCCCCCCTTCCAGCAGATAGTAGATCGCCGTGCAGGCGCCGCGCCCGCCTCCTGCCGCGGTATCCCGATAGGTCTCGACATAATGCCCGCCTTCGGGATGCGGCCGCATGCCGAGCAGGCGGACGATGTCCGGCGGCGTGAGGGAGGAATCGGCGGCGGGCATGGCGGTCAGTCCGACGGGGCGGTCGCCTGGAACGACGGCCGTCCCGTGATCGCCCGCATCCAGGCCGAAAGGACCGGATAGCGGGCCGCCCAGCCGAAATCCGGATGCCGGAAATCGACATAGTCGAGCCCGGCCGCAACGGCGGTCTGGCCGATCGACAGATCCCCGCCCAGCAAGCCGATATCCCCGTTCAGCTTGGCGCAGGTCCGGTCGATCGCCGCGGTCCACCGCTCCGTCCACATCGGGCTGCGTTGGGCCTCGGGCCGCAGGCCTTCCAGGCGCAACAGAACCGCGGCATCGCAGATGCCGTCGCCCAACGCTTGCAGGGTCAGGGCACGCCAGCGTTCCGGTCCGGCAGCGGGAAACAGTGGCCGGCCCGCGACGCCAAGACCGTCGAGATACTCGCAGAGCACGCGACTGTCGACCAAGGTGATGCCGTCGTTCAGAACCAGGGCCGGGATCTTGCCCAGCGGATTGGCGGCCAGGTGGGAGGGCTCGTTCTCCAGCGCCTTGGTCGGCACTTCGGTCACCTGATCGCCCAGGCCGCGCTCGTGGATCAGGACCCGGGCCTTCCGCGCATAGGGGGAGCCGAGGCTGGTCAGAAGCTGCATCATCGCGTGAGGTCCGGTGCTGACGGGGCGGAGCAGGCCATGGGGCGGCCCGTCCTTAGATAGGGAGTCGGAACAGGATGTCCGGGATATTGGGTGTTGCCAGGCGTTGGAGACGTCAAGGGTGAACCCGCGGCCCGGCGGTTTCACTGTCCTTGACGAACCATCGGATCTGCGCGCCCGGGCCGGGCGACACCGTGTTGCAAGCCTCCGTCTAGAGCGTTTTCAGGGACTATCGGGTCGATCTGTTGGCGTGTGCCGGATCGATCCGCAAGGCGCGTCGCGCCGCGCGATGCGGTGCA
>JANQKE010000158.1 GCA_028281265.1 Alphaproteobacteria bacterium
TGCGTTCAGATGGACTCATCCGAACGCAGATAAGATGATCTAGTTTAAAGAGTTAGAGCATCTTATCTGCGTCCGTTCGGACGCAGGATGCTCTAGTACCGAATCGCGCCCGCGCGCGAACTGGTGTGAGGAGAGCCTCGCACAGGGTTTGAACGCGAGGACGGTTTGGGATGAGGTCACCTCGGCGCAGACCGGCGTAAGCGCTCCCGACTGCCCGGTGTTCCCCCGCGCCGGCCGGCGGTGACGGCCTGCCGCCCCTCGTCACGGCACCGGCAAGACCGGAAGGAAGACGACGTGACCGGCCTGTTCCCGCCTGCGTTGACGGTGATCGCCGTGACCCTGGTCGCGGTGTGTTGGGCCGCACCGGCGGCCCGGGCCGAGACGGTCGTCACCGTCTTCGCCGCAGCGAGCCTGACCGATGCGATCTCGGCGGCGGGCGCGCGGTTCACCGAGGCCACGGGCGTCCGGTTGCGGTTCTCCTTCGCCGCCTCGTCCACGTTGGCGCGGCAGATCGAGGCCGGGGCGCCGGCCGACCTCTTCGCCTCTGCCAACCAGGCCTGGATGGACTATCTGAGCGAACGCCGCCTGGTCGTTGCCGCCACCCGGTCGGCCCCCATCGCCAACCGGCTGGTTCTGGTCGCCTCGGCCGACGGCAGTGCGGTGCCGATCGACCTGGCGGCCGCGGAGGCGGGCGAGCGTTTGCACGAGCGGCTGGGGGACGGACGCCTGGCGGTTGGTGATCCCGACCATGTGCCCGCCGGCATCTACGCCCGCCAGGCCCTGGAAAGCCTCGGCTTGTGGGATGTCCTGGGCCGCCGGCTGGCCCGCGCGGACAATGCGCGCGCCGCGCTCGCCCTGGTCGCGCGGGGGGAGGCGCCCTTGGGTATCGTCTATGCCACCGATGCGGCGATCGCCGCGGACCGCGTGACGGTCGTCGGTGCTTTCCCGCCGGCCAGCCATCGGCCGATCACCTATCCGTTCGCCGTCGTCTCCGGTGCCGAGACGCGTCCGCCGGTCATGCACCTCCATCGCTTTCTGACCGGTCCGGCGGCGGCGGAGACCTTTGCCCGGTTCGGGTTCGTCCCGCCATAGGCTTGGTATGCGCCACCCCCCATCCCCCGCCCGATGCTGACGCCGGTCGAGATCGAAGCGCTGCTGCTGAGCCTGCGCATCGCGCTGGTCGCGGTGGCTTGCGCGCTGCCGATCGCCACCGCGGTCGCCCTGCTGCTGGCCCGGGTCGATTTCCCCGGCAAGGCGGTCGTCGACGGCATCGTCCATCTGCCGCTGGTCCTGCCGCCGGTGGTGATGGGCTACCTGCTGCTGATCACCTTCGGGACCCGCGGGCCGGTCGGGGGCTGGCTGCACGACGTCTTCGGGATCCGCTTCGTGTTCAGTTGGACCGGGGCGGCGCTGGCGGCGGCGGTGGTGACGTTCCCGTTCCAGGTGCGCGCGATCCGGCTGGCGATCGAAGCGATCGACCCGGGCCTTGCCAAGGCGGCCGCCACCCTGGGCGCCGGCCCGGTCGACCGGTTCCTGTCGATCACCTTGCCGCTGGCGCTGCCCGGCGTGCTGGCCGGGGCGATCACCGCCTTTGCGGCGAGCCTGGGCGAGTTCGGGGCGATCATCACCTTCGTCTCCAACATCCCGGGAGAGACGCGGACGCTGCCCCTGGCGATCTACACCGCCATCCAGTCCCCCGGCGGCGAGGCGGCGGCCGCGCGACTGGCCGGCCTGTCGGTCGCCCTGGCCCTGGCCGGACTGATCCTGTCCGAATGGGCGGCCCGCCGGGTTCGTCGGCTGATGGGCCGCTGATGCTGTCCGTCGACATCCGGCACGCTACCGGTGATTTCGCGCTGGAGGTGGCGTTCACCGCGCCTCCGACGGGCGTTACGGCCCTGTTCGGGCCGTCGGGTGCGGGCAAGTCGACGGTGCTGAATGCGGTCGCCGGGCTGCTGCGGCCCCAGGGCGGCCGGATCGCGCTCGGCGGCGAGACGCTGTTCGATGCTGCAACGCGGGTGCTGGTCCCGGCCCATAGGCGCCGGATCGGCGTCGTGTTCCAGGAGGGCCGGCTGTTCCCGCACCTGTCCGTTCGGGACAATCTGCTGTTCGGCCGGCGCCGCAGCCCGGACGCCCGGTCCGGTCCGGCGATCGGCCCGGTGGTCGATCTGCTGGGCCTGGGCGGATTGCTGGGGCGGTCGCCGGTCACCCTGTCGGGCGGGGAGCGGCAGCGGGTGGCCCTGGGCCGGGCGCTGCTGATGCGGCCGCGCTGGCTGCTGCTGGACGAACCCCTGTCGGCCCTCGACATGGCCCGCCGGGCGGAGATCCTGCCCTATCTCGAACGCCTCCGGGACCAGTCTAACGTCCCGATGCTGCTGGTCAGCCATGCGATCGACGAGGTCGCCCGGCTTGCCGACCGGGTCGTCCTGCTCGACGCCGGCCGGGTGGAGGCCGACGGCACCGTCGCGGAGGTGTTCTCTCGCCTCGATCTCGCCCATCTGACCGGCCAGTTCGAAGCCGGTGCCGTGCTGCATGCGGTGGTAGCTGGCCATGACCCGGCCTACGGGCTGACCCGGCTCACCGTCGATGGGGGAACGGTCACCCTGCCGGGGCTCGACCTGCCGGTCGGATCGGCGGTGCGTCTGCGGGTCCGGTCCCGCGACGTCATGCTGGCGACCGTCGAACCGCAAGGGGTGAGTGCGAACACCATCCTGTCCGTGACGGTGGCGGCGGTGAAGACCGATGGGGCGGTCGCCTATGTCCGGCTCGCCCTGGGCGGCCAGCACCTGGTGTCGCGGATCACCCGGTTGTCCGCGGACCGGCTGGCCCTGGCCCCGGGCCAGCCGGTCTACGCGGTCATCAAGGCGGTGACGGTCGATCGGTAGCGGCGGCCCGGTCGGCCGACCCCGCCGCCGTCGGCACGCCCTTGGTGGTCGAGTATTCGAAGTGCAGCACCTCGCCCGGCCGCACCAGCGGGCGGATCGCATGCGCCGCCGACGCCGCTTCGGCGAACCCCGTAAGGATCAGCTTGAGCTTGTGCGGATAGGTCGCGATGTCGCCGATCGCAAAGACGCCCGGCACGGACGTCGCGGCGGTCGCCTGATCGATCCTGATGTGGTGGCGCTCCAACCCCAGGCCCCATTCGGCAATCGGGCCGAGGTTCATCGACAGGCCGAAGAACGGCAGCAGGTAGTCGGCCTCGAGCCGGCGCACTTCCCCGTCGAGGGTAGCCACCGTGACCGCCGACAGCCGCTCGCCATCGCCTTCCAGGCCGTGGAGCTGGTAGGGCGCGACGATCTCGAGCGTCCCGGCCTCGTGCAGCGCGTGCAGCCGCGCAACCGACTCCGGGGCGCCGCGGAACTTCGCCCGCCGGTGGACGACCTTCAGCTCCGCGGCGATATCGGCCAGGATGATCGCCCAGTCGAGCGCGCTGTCGCCGCCGCCGGCGATCACCACCTTCTTGTCTCGGAACTGCTCGGGCCGGGTGATCAGATACTGCACCCCCGTGCCCTCATAGGCCTCGATCCCCGGCAAAGGGGGGCGGTTGGGGCCGAAGGCGCCGACGCCGGCGGCGATCACCACGGCCTTGGCGTCGATCACCGTGCCCTTGCTGGTGGTCAGAAGCCACCGCTCGTCCCCGGTCCGGTCGAGCCCGGTGACCTGCTGGTCGAGATGATAGACGGGCGCGAACGGCGCGGCCTGGGCTTCGAGCTGGGCGATCAGCTCCGCAGCGCCGATCCTCGGGTAGCCCGGAATGTCGTAGATCGGCTTTTCCGGGTACAGCGCCGTGCACTGGCCGCCGACCGCGTCCAGCGTGTCGATGACGTGGCAGCGCAGCGTGAGCATGCCGCATTCGAACACCGCGAACAGGCCCACCGGGCCGGCGCCGACGATGGCGACATCGGTGGTGTGAACGCTCGACATGGGGCAATGGATCCTTTGCGACGGGGGGCGCACCGACCAGGCATGGGGCGCGCATGCGGGCGCCACGCCGGGTGAGGGCTTAGCGCGGTCCGGCGTGGGGAGCAAACCCGTGCCCCCCGGGCCGTCGGTCGCACATCCTGACGGTGAGATCCGGGCCGCATTGCGGCATTGCCCAAGCCGCCACACCTCTGGAATGCTGCCCCGCATGAGCTCGAACCCAGCCCGCCGCCCGGCGGTGGCCGACCCTGCAGACCTGTCCGCCGCCCTGGCCGACGAACCCGCCACGATCGCCCTGGGCCGCCGCCTGGCCCGGGTCCTGCGGCCGGGCGACACGGTGCTGCTGGCCGGTGATCTGGGGGCCGGCAAGTCGACCTTGGCCCGGTCGATCATCCGGGCGCGGGCCGGCGCGGCGATCGAAGTGCCGTCGCCCACCTTCACCCTGGTCCAGACCTACGATCTGCCGGGCGGGGAAGTCTGGCACTTCGATCTCTATCGGCTGGGCGCGGCGGACGAGGTGTGGGAGCTCGGCTGGGAGGAAGCGGCGGGGGTGGCCATCGTCCTGGTCGAATGGCCGGACCGGTTGGGGCCGCTGACCCCGGCCGACCGGTTGGATATCCTTTTGGAGACCGAGCCTGAGTCGCCGGGCCGGCGGGCGACCCTCACCGCCACCGGTTCCGGCGCCCGGGCAACCCTGCGCGCGCTGAGCGAGGCCGCCCCATGACCGCGCCTCCCGTCCATCCCCGTACCGGCATGGTGCTCGCCGCCGGCTACGGCACCCGGCTGCGGCCGCTGACCGAAGGTCAGCCGCAGCCGATGCAGGAGGTCGCCGACAAGCCGGTCATCGACCATGTGCTCGACCGGTTCGCCGCCGCGGGCGTGGCCGACGTGATCGTCAACACCCATGACGGTGCCGGCCGGGTGGCCCGGCATATCGCCCAGCGTCCGGGCGAACCGCGGGTGACCGTCTCGCGGGAGCCGGAGCTGCTCGGCACCGGCGGCGCCGTACTCCCCGTTCTGGGCACGCTCGGCCGCGGGCCGTTCTACCTCGCCAATGCCGACACCCTGTGGCTCAACGGCCCGGTGCCGGCGCTGGCGCGGCTGGCCGAGCGGTGGGACGACGCGGTAATGGATGCGGTATTGCTGATGGTGCCTGGGCCGGCCGCCATCGGCGTGTCCGGCCGCGGGGATTTCGCCATGGACCCGCTGGGGCAGGTGCATCGGCTGGAGCCGGCCAAGTTCGCACCGTACTACTATGGCGGCGTGGCTTTGGCATCGCCGCGGCTGTTCCTCGACCCACCGCCGTCGCCGTTCCCACTGGCGCAGCTTTTTGACCGGGCGATCGAGGCCGAGCGGCTGTACGGCATCGCCCATGACGGCCCGTGGTTTCAGATCGGTTCTCCGGCCAGCCTGGCGGAGGTGGTGGCGGAGCTGACCGCCGACAGCCTGCGCTGGGTCGACCCCTGATGGCGGACGGACGGCCCGCCGGCTGGCCGCCGATCGCCACCGTGCCGGCCGGGGTGCCGTTCGTGGACGCGCTGGCCCGCTGGCTGGCCATCCAGGCATCGCCGGCCGATGCCGGGCGAGCGGCCGGCGCCGTCGCCCCCGATCCGCTGTCGTTGAGCCGGATGCGGGTGCTGTTGCCCGCCCGCCGGGCGGTGCGGGCGCTGCGGGAGGCGTTTTTGCGCCTGTCGGACGGCCGTCCCTGGATCCTGCCCGAACTGCGGGCGATCGGCGATCCCGACGAGACGATGCTGGGCCTGTTGGGCGAGGCGGTGCCGGGCGGCGGGGCGAGCCTCGATCTGCCGCCGGCGATCGAACCGGCGCGGCGCCAGGCGGTCCTGGCCCGCCTGGTGCTGGCGCGCGAGCCGTCACTGGGGCCGGAGCAGGCGCTGCGGCTCGCCGGCGATCTGGCGCGGCTGGTCGACGAGGTGACGCGGGAGCGGCTGGACTTCGCCCGGCTGCCCGATCTCGTCGCCGATCGCGAGCTGGCCGCCCATTGGCAGGAGACGGTGCGGTTCCTCACCATCGTCACGCAAGCGTGGCCGACGCTGCGCGCCGCCGAAGGCGCCCTCGACCCCGCCGATCGCCTCGACCGCTTGCTGGCCGCCCAGGCCGCGCTGTGGCGGGATCAGCCCCCGGCCGATCCGGTCGTGGTGGCGGGGTTGGCCAGCGCCAGCCCGGCGGTCGCCGATCTGTTGGAAGTCGTTGCCACACTGCCCCGCGGGCTGATTCTGCTGCCCGGCCTCGACCGCGATCTGGACCCGGCGAGTTGGGACGGCCTCGACGACACTCATCCCCAGGCGGGGATGAAGCGGCTGCTCGCCGGCCTGGGCGTGGAACGGGCCGAGGTGCCGGATCTGCACGTCGCCTGGGATGGCCCTCGCTGGCCGGGCGCGTTGCCGCAGCGCCGGGCCCTGGTGCGGGAGGTGATGCGCCCGGCCGAGACCAGCGATGCGTGGCGCCGGCTGAGCGGTCTGCACCAGCCCGCCCTGGCGGGCCTGCAGCGGCTGGACTGCGCGAGCCCGCGGGAGGAGGCGGAGTCGATCGCCCTGATGCTGCGGGAAGTGCTGGAGACCGCAAGCCGGACGGCCGCGGTGATCACCCCCGACCGGCGGCTGGCCCGGATGATCGCCGCGGCGCTGACCCGCTGGGGGTTGGTGATCGACGATTCGGGCGGGCGCGGTCTCGGCGACTTGCCGGCGGGCACTTATCTGCGCCTGCTGGCCCGCGCCACCGTGCCGACGGCCGGGCCGGTCGACTGGCTGGCCCTGCTCAAGCATCCGTTGGCCGCTGCCGGGCGTGACCGGGCGGTGTTCCAACGCGCGGTCCGCACGCTCGACACCGCCGTGCGGGGGCCCCGTCCGGCGCCGGGCCTCGACGGGTTGCGCCGGGCGGTGGCGTCCGCCCGCGGTCTCTCGCCGACCGGTCGCGCCGCGGTCTCGGCGATGCTGGCGGGTGTCGAGGCCTGTCTGGGGCCGTGCCTGGCGGCCATGGACGCGGCCGTACCGGTGGCCGCGGATCGGCTGCTCGACATCCAGATGCGGTCGGCCGAGGCGCTTGCGGCGACCGACGGGCTGCCGGGGCCGATGCGCCTGTGGCGCGGGGACGATGGCGAAGCCGCAGCCCGGCTGGCGGCCGATCTGCTGGCGGCGTGGTCCGATCTCGGGGCGGTCGATCCGGCGGCGTTCCCGGGCATGCTGGATGCCGTCCTGGCCGATGTGACGGTGCGGCCGCGCTATGGCGACCACCCCCGGATCGCCATCCTCGGGCCGCTGGAAGCCCGGTTGCAGCAGTTCGACGTGACGATCCTGGCCGGGCTGAACGAAGGCACCTGGCCTGCCGTCCCCGATCCCGACCCGTGGATGTCGCAACCGATGCGGCGGGATTTCGGCCTGCCCACCGCCGACCGCCGGATCGGTCTTTCGGCCCATGACGTCGCCATGATGCTGCACGCCGACACGGTGGTGCTGACCCGTGCCGTCAAGGTCGACGGTGCGCCCACCCGGGCGTCCCGCTGGCTGATGCGGCTCGACGCGGTGCTCGCGGCGATCGGCGAAGAGATCCCGCGTCCGGTCCACCGGCTGGCCTGGGTCGGGGCGCTCGACCGGCCCGAGACGGTGCGCCCGGCCGATCGGCCCGCCCCCCGCCCGCCGGTGGCGATCCGGCCGCGGACGCTGCGGGTCACCGACATCGCCTGGTGGCTGGCCGACCCTTACGTGATCTACGCCCGCACCATCCTGGGCCTGAACCGGCTGGATCCGCTCGATGCCGATCCGGGCGCGGCCGAGCGCGGGATGATCGTCCACGCCATCCTCGATCGGGTGGTCGCGGATCTGGCGGTGGGATGGCCGGACGAGGCGCGCGAGACCATGCTGGCGGCAGGTCGTCAAGCCTTCGATGCGGTGCCGCCGGCCCAGGCCGCGGTGTGGTGGCCGCGCTTCGTCCGTATCGCCGACTGGTTCGATCGCGAGGAACAGGCACGGCGGGCGCTGGGCTGCCGGCCCGCGGTGACAGAGAGCGGCGGGACGCTCACATTGGCGGACGGCCTGGACGCGCCGTTCACCGTGCGGGGCCGGGCGGACCGGATCGACCGGCTGCCCGACGGCGGCTTCGAGATCATCGACTACAAGACCGGGACGGTGCCCAGCCGGGTGCAGGTGCACGCCGGTCGGGAACCGCAGCTCACCCTCGAAGCCCTGACCCTCGCCCGCGGCGGTTTCGACGGGCTGCCGGACGGGGCGGTGCCGACGGCCCTGGCCTATTGGCGGCTGACCGGCGGGTCACCGCCCGGGGAGGTCAAGCCGATCTTCTCACCCGGAGAGGGGGAGGCGCTGGCCCATGCTCTGGCGACCCTGGCGGCGAACCTCACGGCGCTGATCCGTCGCTACGACGATCCGGCAACGCCCTATCGGGCCGCCGTGCCGGCCACCGCCCGCGCCCGGTCCGACTACGCGCATCTGTCCCGGCTCGACGAATGGGCCACGGCCGGGGAGGACGGCTGATGAGCGGGCGCGATCCGGTGCGGCCGGTCTCCGGCCCGACGCCTGCGGTGGCCCAGAGCCGGGCCTCCGACCCGACCGTGTCGGCCTGGGTCGGCGCCTCGGCGGGCACCGGCAAGACCAAGGTGCTGACCGATCGGGTGTTGCGGTTGATGCTCGGCACCGCCGATCGGCCCGGGACCGCACCGGATCGGCTCTTGTGCATCACCTTCACCAAGGCTGCGGCCTCGGAAATGGGCAACCGGCTTGCCGACCGGCTGCGCCGCTGGGCGGTCGAACCGGACGACGGGCTGCGCGACGGTCTGGCCGAGCTGACCGGGGCGCCGCCCACGCGAACGATGATGGACCGGGCCCGCAAGCTGTTCGCCCGCGTCCTGGATCTGCCGGGCGGGATGCGGATCCTGACGGTGCACGCCTTCTGCCAGTCGATCCTCCGTCGGTTCCCGGTCGAGGCAGGGGTCTCGCCGCAGTTTCGGGCGATCGAGGAGCGCGATCAGCAGGACCTGCTCGACCGCATCCGCCGGGAGGTGCTGGCCGCCCCGGACCCGCGGGTGAGCGGCGCCATCGAGATCCTGACGGCGGAGATGGACGAGGCTGCCTTGACCGAACGGCTGCGGGCGCTGGTGTCCCGGCGGGCCCGCTTCCGAAGGGTGCTCGACGCCCAGGGCGGGGAGGCGGGGGCGGTGCGTGCGGCCACGGCGTTCCTGGGCTGCCGGGAGGACGATACCGACCGGGGCGTGGTCGCGGCGGCCTGCGACGATGCGGTGGTGCCGGCGGCGGCTCTGCGGCGGGCGGTGGCGGCGCTGCGGGCGGGCGGCAAGACGGCGAGGGAGCGGGCCGACCGGATCGGCGGCTGGCTCGAGACTGGCTCTGCGGATCGGGTCGCCGCCTGGGAGCACTACGCCGCGGCCTTCCTGACCAATGACGGTACGGTCCGTGCCAGTCTGGCCGACAAGCCGTCGCGGGCGGCGCTGGCCGATATCGATGAGATTCTGACGCCCGAGGCCGCCCGCGTCCGGGCGGTGGCCGATCGGCGCAAGGCGGTCGCGGTGGCGCGGGCCACGGCGGCGCTGATCGCCCTGGGGGAGGCGGTGTTCGCCCGCTACCGGGCGGCCAAGGCGCGCCGCGGGCTGCTCGATTTCGACGATCTGATCGACCGGACCGCCCGGCTGCTGCGGAGCCCGGGCCGGGCGCCCTGGGTGCTGTTCAAGCTCGACGGGGGGATCGACCATATCCTGGTCGACGAGGCGCAGGACACCAGCCCCGCCCAATGGGCCATCATCGATGCCCTGGCGGCCGAGTTCTTCGCCGGCCAGGGCGCCCGCGACGAGGTCGGGCGAACCCTGTTCGTCGTCGGCGACGAGAAGCAGTCGATCTACTCCTTCCAAGGGGCCGACCCAGCGGAGTTCGGCCGCCAGCGAGGTCGGTTCGACGGCCAGGCGCGGCGCGCGGCCCGGGGCTGGCGGCAGGTCCCGCTGGACGCGTCGTTCCGCAGCGGCCCGGCGGTGCTGTCGTTCGTCGATGCGGTGTTCGCCGATGGTGCGGCCCGCGACGGCGTGGTCCTCGCCGAGGAGGCGCAGGTGCGGCATGCCGTCACCCGACGGGGCCAGGCCGGCCGGATCACCCTGTGGCCGGCGGTTCCGGCACCGGAGACCGAGCCGGTCGATCCGTGGGCCGGCAGCCTCGACGAGCCGCAAAGCCAGATCGATCGGCTTGCCGGCCATCTGGCGGTCACCATCAAGAGCTGGATCGAGGCGGGGGAGCGGCTCCCCAGCCGCGACCGGCCGATCCATGCCGGCGACGTGCTGATCCTGGTCCGCAGCCGCAATCAGCTCGTACCGGCGACGATCCGGGCACTCAAGCTCGCCGGCGTCCCGGTGGCCGGTGCGGACCGCATGGTCCTGACGGATCAGATCGGCGTCCAGGACCTTCTGGCGGCGCTGCGGTTCGCCTTGCTGCCGTCGGACGATCTCACGCTCGCGGCGCTGTTGCGCTCCCCGTTGATCGATCTTGCCGAGGATCGGCTGATCCCGCTGTGTCACGGTCGCCGGGGAACGGTGTGGCGGGCGCTATCGGCCGCTGCCGAGGAGGCCCCGGATCTGCGGCCGGTCCGGCATTGGCTGACGGGTCTGATCGAAGCGGCCGAGCGTCTGGCCCCCTATGACTTGTTGGCGAGCGTTCTGGGCCAGGCCTGCCCGGCCGACCCGCATAGTGGCCGGCGCGCGATGCTCGGCCGGTTGGGGCCGGAGGCCGAGGAAGCGATCGACGAACTCCTGACCCTGGCGCTCGACTTCCAGCGGGGGCATGCACCGAGCTTGCAAGCGTTCGTCCAGTGGATCGAGGCGGGCGACGCCGAGGTGAAGCGGGAGCAGGAAAGCCGCGCCGGCTGGGCGGTGCGGATCATGACGGTGCACGGGGCCAAAGGGCTGCAGGCCCCGATCGTGATCCTGCCCGACGCCCGGGTCCCGGCCCGGAACCCCAGCCGGCCCGAGCGGTTCTTCTGGCCGGACACACCGGCGCCGACCCTGATCCACCTGCCCCGCACCGGGCTGGCGCCGGCCGTGCTGCAGCCGGTCGTCGATCAGGCCGCCCGGCGGGAGGAGCAGGAGTATCGCCGCCTGCTCTACGTCGCCCTGACCCGCGCGGAAGACCGGCTGCTGGTCGCCGGGATCGATCCCAAGCGCGGCCGGCGCCGCGATACCTGGTACGATCTGGTCGCAGGGGGTCTCGCGCGCTGCGGGCCGGTCGTCGAAGCCGGCTTCGACGGTCCGTGGCCGGGTCTGCAGCGGGAGTACCGGCTGCCGCAGACCGCGCCGCCCGATCGTCCCGACCGGCCCCGGGCCCGCTTGCCCGGGCAGGCGGTGCCGGACTGGGCATGGCGGCCGCCGCCATCCGAACCGACACCGACACGCCCGCTCACCCCCTCCCGGCCCAGCGAGCCCGAGCCCGCGGTCGGGTCTCCCCTGGGGACCGGCGCTCAGGCGCAGCGCTTCAAGCGCGGCCTGCTGATCCATGCGCTGCTGCAGGCGTTGCCGGACCTGCCCCGGGATCGGCGCGCCGACGCCGCCGTCCGGTTCCTGGCCCAACCGGCCCACGGACTGACGGCCGACCAGGGGCAAGCCTTGGCCGCGGAGGTGCTGGCGGTGCTGGCCGAGCCGGACTTCACCGCCTTGTTCGGTCCGGGCAGCCGGGCGGAAGTGCCGATCGTCGGTACCGTCGGCCGGGGGTCGGGGAGCCGTAGCCTGTCGGGCCAGATCGATCGCTTGGTGGTGACGGGCACGCATGTGCTGATCGTCGACTTCAAGACCAACCGCCCCCCGCCCAGACGCATCGAGGACGTGCCGGCCCTCTACGGTCGCCAGTTGGCCGCCTACCGGGCGGCGCTGGCGGCCGTCTATCCCGACCGGACGATCCGCTGCGGGCTGTTGTGGACGGACAGCCTGGTCCTGATGTGGCTGCCGGACGCGCTGCTGGATACACATGCGCCTTGAGCGGCTCTGTCCTGTCCCGGATTGACCGGTTTGAGGTGCGATCCTTAATCTCCCCCACCAGCCACCGCTTCGATCCCGAGGCGCGCGCCAGACAAGGACGAGGGCATTGCCATGGCCGACTCACCGATCGCGACCTCCGACGCGAGCTTCGATCAGGACGTATTGAAGTCCGACAAGCCGGTTCTGGTCGATTTCTGGGCGGAATGGTGCGGCCCGTGCAAGATGATCGCCCCCGCCCTGGACGCGATCGCCCAGAACCAGGCGGGGGCGCTGACCGTCGCCAAGCTCAACATCGACGACAATCCGTCGATCCCGGCCCAGTACGGCGTGCGCGGCATCCCGACCCTGATGATCTTCAAGGGTGGGGAAGTCGTGGCCACCAAGATCGGTGCCCTGCCCAAGAGCGCTTTGGAGCAATGGGTGCAGCAGTCGATCTGATCGGCCCGTACGGTGAGCGCGTTCCGGGACGGCTTCGGGACGACCGTCGCCGTCCCGACCGGATGACCGCATCCGGTCGGGGGTGGTCACCCGGTCCGCTGCCGGTCAGCCGGCCGCGCGCAACCGGACTTCGGGCAGCCGCACGCGGTCGGCGCCGAACCGGACGCTGACGGTCGTCCCGACGCCGACGGCGCTGTCGATCCTCAGCATGCCCCCATGCAGCTCGACCAGCCGCTTGGTCAGCGGCAGGCCCAGCCCGGTGCCGGCATGGCGCCGGGTGTAGGACGTTTCGACCTGTTGGAACGCCGTCATCGCCTTGTCGATGTCCGCTGGCGACATGCCGATGCCGGTATCGGCGACCGACACGGTCAGCCCCCCGTCCGGGGCGATGGCGGCCGTGACCGTCACCCGACCCCCGGACGGGGTGAACTTGATGGCGTTCGACAGCAGGTTGAGCACGATCTGCCGGACCTTGCGGTTGTCGCCCAACAGGGCCGGCTGCGGGTCGAGCGGCCGCACCGACAGCGCCACCCCTTGCGCTTGCGCCTGGCCTTGCACGATCCGCAACGTCGCCCCGATCGCTGCGGACAGATCGAACCATTCCTCGTTCAGGGTCAGCTTGTCCGCCTCGGCCTTGGCCAGGTCCAGCAGGTCGTTGATCAGCGACAGCAGGTGCTGGCCGGAGGCTCGGATGTCCCGGGAGTAGTCGCGATACGCGGGGTCGCTGTGCGGACCGAGCAGTTCGCTCTCCAGAATCTCGCCAAAGCCGATGATCGCGTTGAGCGGGGTGCGCAGCTCGTGGCTCAGATTGGCCAGGAACGAGGATTTGGACCGGTTCGCCGACTCGGCCTGCTCGCGGGCCGCTTCCAGCTCGGCCGACCGAGCCCGGGCCTGACGGACGCTCAGCTCCATCAGCCGCAAGGAGGTGCCGACGCCGTGGTACCGTCCCGCATCGGTGATCACGAAGCCGGCCGTCACCGCCGCCGGCTTCTCGTGGGTCAGCCGCCAGTTGGCCTCATCGACCGTCATGTCGGCGTCCAGGACCAGCGGACCGGGATCGGCCAGCAGATGGATCGGGCGTTTGCTGTACAGTTCCCGCAGCACCGGCTGGCCGAAGGTCGTCAGCAAGCTGATCCGATCGATCAGCCCCCATAATCGACCGTCGGGTTCCACCAGGGCGAAGGCGGGGATATCGGGGTCGTCCCGGAACGCATCGAAGACGGCGCGGGCGATCGCGTCGGGTGACAGCGTCGGTATCTGCAGGGCGATCTCGCCCAACCGGAACTCCGAGACGGGTGCGTCTGGTGGACGTTGCATCGGGCTTTCCGCGATCGGCAGTCCCGTGGCAGGACGGACGAGCCTATGAGCCGGGACGCGGTCGCGGCCCGTCAGACCGTCCATTGCCATGGTGGGGCGTGGCTGATACCCAAGGCCCGACCTAGCATACAGTTGTTAAGGAAGCATGGACGATTGCCGCCGCACCGATCGCGGGTGACGGATGTGCGGGCCAGCGTCCGACGCGTGCCGCCGTCTTTGGGCGCAACCGCGCCATCGACCGACCCGATCACCGAACAGAAGGCTTCCCCATGTCCGCGTTCCGTACGCTTGACGATGTCGACGTTGCCGGCAGGACCGTTCTGGTCCGGGGGGACCTCAACGTCCCCATGGCCGATGGCGCGGTGACCGACACGACCCGCCTGGACCGGCTGGCGCCCACCCTGATCGAACTGGCGGACGGGGGGGCGAAGGTCGTCGTGATGTCCCATTTCGGTCGGCCCAAGGGGCAGCGCAAGCCGGAGTTCACGCTGGCACCGGTGGCGGCGGCGCTGTCGGCGGCGCTGCACGGTCGGCCGGTGGCGATGGCAGAGGACTGTGTGGGGCCGGCCGCCGAGCAGGCGGTGGCGGCGCTCGAACCGGCGGGCGTGCTGGTTCTGGAGAACCTCCGCTTCCATCCCGGGGAAGAAAGGAACGATGACGCATTCGCCCGGGCCCTTGCGGGTCTGGGCGATCTGTACGTGAACGACGCTTTTTCCGCCGCCCACCGGGCGCATGCCTCCACCGAGGGCATCGCCAAGCATCTGCCGAGCTATGCCGGCCGGCTGATGCAGGCCGAGCTGGAGGCTCTGACGGCCGCCCTGGAGGCGCCGAGACGGCCGGTGGTGGCGCTGGTCGGCGGGGCCAAGATCTCCACCAAGCTCGATCTGCTGGGCAACCTCGTCGCCAAGGTCGACCGTCTGGTCCTGGGCGGCGGCATGGCCAACACGTTTCTCGCCGCCAAGGGCCTGGCCATGGGCACCAGCCTGCGGGAGGACGAGATGGCCGCGACCGCGCGGGAGATCATGGCCAAGGCCGAGACCGTCGGCTGCTCGATCGAACTGCCGATCGACGGTGTGGTGGCCGACGCCTTCGCCGAGGGGCAGGAAGCCCTGACGGTGCCGATCGATGCCGTCCCGGCGGACAAGATGGTGCTCGACATCGGACCGGCGACGGTCGAGGCTCTCAAGGGGCTGATCGACCGGGCCAACACGGTGGTGTGGAACGGGCCGCTTGGGGCGTTCGAGACCGCACCGTTCGATCAGGGGACCACGGCCCTGGCCCGCCATGTGGCCGCGCGGACCCAGGCGGGGGACCTGCTGTCGGTGGCCGGCGGGGGGGACACCGTGTCCGCCTTGGCCCATGCGGGCGTGATCGGCCGGATGAGCTATGTCTCCGCGGCCGGCGGAGCGTTCCTCGAATGGCTCGAAGGCAAGGAGTTGCCGGGGGTCGCGGCGCTGCGCCGGCCCGGTATTCCCTGAAAACGCTCTAGATCACCTCGCGTTCGGATGGCCTCATCCGGACGCAGGTAAGGTGATCGACTTCAAGGATGCTCAGAGGCGGTCTTTCGATACGGTGTCGCCCGACGCGATGGCGCGGATGGATGTACCCTTCTTCACACGGCCGATGCTGCCTCGGCGAGGATCGCCTTGAGTGCATCGGCGTGCCGGGCGAAGACCGAAGCGGCGTCGTCATGTGCTTGGCCCGCGTCCAGACCCTGGTCCTGACGGGCCCGGCGATCCGGCGCTTGGGCAATCGCCGTGGCGAGCGAGTCGGCCAGGGCCGCCGCGCTGGGGTCCGCCGCGACCAGGCTGTCCGGTATGGCGGCGAGCTGTTCCGCCAACCCGCCGACCGGTGTGGCGACGATGCGGGCGGCATGGGTCGCCGCCACGCTGATCACGCCCGACTGGGTCGCCGCCCGGTACGGCAGCACCACGATGTCGGTGCGGCCGATCTCGTCGTCGACCTCCCGCTCCAGCAGCCAGCGGTCGACCACCTCCACCCCGCCAAGGGCCGCTATCGACGCCCGGTACGGTCGCCAGTCCCCGCTGCCGGCGATCCTGAGGGTGAAGGCCAGGCCGCGATCGCGCAGATGCCGCGTGGCCTGTAGCAGCAGGTCGAGCCCCTTGTAGGGTTTGATCCGCCCGATGAAGAGCACCCGTACCGGCCCTGTCCGCGGCGGGCGGGGTCGGCCGCCTTCGATGCGGGGCAGGGCGGTGAAGGCCAGCCGGCGGATCCGGCGGGGATCGATACCGACCCCGTTCACCAGTTGGGTCCGGACGACGTCGCTGAGTGCGATCACCCGTGTGGCACGTTTCAATTCGCCGTGCTCGAGCCATCTGCGGACCAGCGGGCTGTCCCCGTTCAGCGGCTCGGGATCATGGGCCATGGTCACGAACGGGGCCGGCAGGCCCGGCAGTACGGCGGCGTTCCAGACATGGGTCATCGGGCAGAACACGATGTCGATGCCCCTGTCTCGGACGTAGCGGTGCGTCCGGTGCCGCAACGCCGGCAGGCCGAGGCTCCGCACCCCGCAGCCGATGCGGGTTTCGAACGTGCTCACCGCAAGCCCGGGCAGCCCGAGTGCCGTGACCTCGGCGAACAACTCCCCCTGCCGGGAGAGGCTGGTGTGCAGGTCGATCCCCGGATCGGTGGTCCAATGGGTCGCCAAATCGTAGCTGTACCGCTGTCCCGCACCGCGGCGTCCCCAGTACAGGAGCAGCACCCGAAGCCGTCGCCCCGTCATGCCGGTGCCGGACCGGCTGCCGCCTGCGGAGCGGCCGGGCTGGCGTCACCGGCTGCCGGCGGAGGCGGCTGCACGTGTCCAAGAAGGTCTACCGGGACAAACTGAGGCATGAGATGATCGGCCGGTCGCGTCGGAAACGCTCTAAGCTATCGTCTTTCACCATGGTGTCGCCCCCCGCGACGGCCCGGGCGGGCAGGTCTGACGTTCCGTCTACCAGGAATGTGTAGGCTAGGGAGAGCGCGAGCGAAACCCGGCAGGACGCCCCGGACCAGGTGGGTTTCGCTCACGCTCCCCCAGCCTACCTGACGCTCTTGCCGGTCTGTCTTCTCAAGGCGTTCGAGACGTCGAGGACGACCCTCGGCGCGGCGGCTTCACCGCCCTCAATGTCCCCGACGCCTGGAAGCCCCTATCCGGAGGCACCCTACAACATCCTGCGTCCGAACGGACGCAGATAAGATGCTCTCATTCTTCAAGATAGATCACTTACCGGCGTTCAGATAAGGCCATCTGAACGCCGGTTGATCCAGTGAGGCTCACATCTAGCCTGTCGGGTGCAGGCTGTCCTCATCCATGGCGACATGGTCCCGGTACCAAGCATAGGTCTGGGCGATCCCGTCGGCCAAGTCGATCCGCGGCTGCCAGCCCAGCGAGCGCATCCTGAAAGTGTCGAGCCGTTTCCTGGGCGTGCCGTCCGGCCGGTCGCTGCGGTACCCGATCCGACCGCGAAAGCCCACGGTCTCGCAGATCAGTTCGGCGAGCTCGGCGATCGCGATGTCCGTGCCGGTGCCGATGTTGACCGGTTCCGGGCCGCTGTAGCGGGTCAGCAGATGCACGAGCCCGTCGGCGAGGTCGTCGACATGGAGGAACTCCCGGCGCGGGGTGCCGGTCCCCCAAACCTCGAGACACCCGGTGCCATCCCGCTTGGCGCGATGGGCCTTGGCCATCAATGCCGGCAGCACGTGACCCCGCTCGGGGTCGAACCGGTCGCCGGGACCGTAGAGATTGGTCGGCATCGCGGTGATGGCGTCGAAGCCGAACTGCCGCCGGTACGCCTCGCAGAGCTTCACGCCCGCGATCTTGGCGAGCGCGTACCACTGGTTGGTCGGTTCCAGCGGTCCTGTCAGCAGGGCCGCTTCGGAGATCGGCTGGGGTGCGTCCCGCGGGTAGATGCAGGACGAGCCGAGGTAGAGCAGCTTGCGGGTTCCGGCGGCATGAGCCGCCGGGATCACCGCATTGGCGATGGCGAGATTGTCGGCCAGGAAATCGACCGGCTCGGTCGCGTTGGCCAGGATCCCGCCGACACGGGCCGCGGCGACGATGACCACGTCCGGCCGATGGGCGTCCATCCACGCGCGTACCGCGTCCGGCCGGCGCAGATCCAGCGTGCCGCGGTCCACGGTGAGGAGCCGGCACGGCTCGGCCGAAAGCCGGCGCACCAAGGCTCGGCCCACCATTCCGGCATGTCCGGCGACGAAGACCGAACGCCCCGCCAGGTCGAACCGGTCGGCCGTACCACCGCGCGGGAACGATCGGCGTTCGACGACGGTCAGCGTGTCCGGCATGGTCTCGACCCTCCCAGCACCGGCAGGGCGGTGCGGTGGCGTCGATTATCGAGATCGGCCCGTCGCCTGCCCCAACCGGCGGTAAACATCGAAGAGTTTGTGCATCGGATCGAGAGCTTCCGCAATATGCATTCAGCATTCTAATCTTAAGATACGATGGATGGTAAAATAGATATTACTTCATTGACAATCAACCTAAAATAATCGCCCGTCCGAACGGGGTCCCTATGGCCGCTCCCCGAGGCATGCGGCTGACCGGCGTCCGGGGTGGCCCGCGGCGTTGCCCTGGAGGGGTGGTCCATACGAGAAGGCCGCTTGCGAGCCCGGACCCGCAAGCGGCCTTTCGACCGATGGTCGCTGAGGACCGGTCGGTCAGCACCTTAGAGCAAGAGCAGGCTTCAGACGCCCCGTACGATCGCAGAGCGACCGGACGGGACGCCATCCCGCTCTAGATCAACCTGCGTTCAGATGGACTCATCTGAACGCAGATAAGTTGATCTATTTCAAAGATTTAGAGCATCCTGCGTCCGTTAGGACGCAGGATG
>JANQKE010000224.1 GCA_028281265.1 Alphaproteobacteria bacterium
GCCTCGAGCATCACGGAAACCACCAATGACGGCACCATCACCACAAACACCCACCAGACCCGCACGAGCCCAACTCACCGTGATCAATCCAGGCTAGAGCGTTCTCAGGGACGACCGGGTGGATCTGCCGGGACGTCGCTACACCATGCGGCCGCGCCGGCTGCCGGGTGTCTCGGCCCGCCGCTCAGGTCTCGGTGCGGACGTTCACGTCGGGCAGGGTGGGGACGATGTCCAGATGCGGGTTCAGCGGCGTCGGTAGGATGATGCCGGTCTCGTAGGCCTGGACATGCTGCTCGCCCAGGGTTTTGAGAAACGCAACGAACGTCTCCGGCGGGGGGCCGGTATAGGTCCGTTGATCGATCCAATGGTTGATCCGGGTGTAGATCACCCCTTTGGACGCCGCATAGACCGATGCCGCCGTGGCGGCACCGATGGCGATGGCCACCGAATTCGGCAACGGGTGAGCGGCGTCGTTGCCGTAGATCGTGGGGATCTGCAGCATCGTTTCGATCGCCCAGGCGTGGGGGACGACGTCCAGGCTGTTGACGATGTTCGTGTTCCACCGCTTGTAGTCGTTCCGATACAGCGGCCTGGGCAGGAAGTGGCTGAGATACTGGTAGGCGAAGACGGTATTGCCGGGCGTCGGGCCGGCCGAGGGATAGACGTACACGTCCTCGAAGCCGTCGAGCACGCCCTTGCGCTTGAGATAGAGGGCGAGGGTCGGGGACAGCGCGCCGCCCAGGCTGTGGCCGGCGAATACGATGCGGGCCTCCCGGTCGGCGATGGTGCGCAGATACTCGCCCAGGGTCTTGCCGACCTCCACGCCCTTGGGCGTCGGCGTCATGCCCAGCAGCGTCGACAGGCCCACATAGGTGCCTGCGCTGATCAGCGGCGTGGTCAGATTGGCGTTCCCCGCGGGCGTCTCGGCGGCGGTCAGTATGTCCACCTCGCCGTCGACCAGCTTGTCGAAGTCGACCCATTTGACGACGAAGAAGTCCTCCACGATCCAGTCATAGGCCGAACGGGGGTTGGTGCCGGCGATACCGACGACATAGGCCGGGTGCGTACCGTCGGCGAATGCCAGCCCGTCGCAATAGGCCACGAACAGGGAGTTGGACGCGAGGTCGTTCTTGGAGACGACGGCCGGCCCCCAGGCGAGCTCCCAGGTCCCGATCAACGCCGCCACGTCCGGCTGGACATCGGGTTGGTGCAGCCCCGGCGGCAGATCGGCGATCCGCGGCACGGTGATCGACGGGCTCAAGGCCAGCATGTACTGCTCGCCCAAGGCATCGTTGTCGGACGTCGTGTAGTTGGACGTGACGTTCGACAGGAACGACAGGTAGAACGCTGTCTGGTAGCAATCGTATTGCGGCATGCGGTCGGATCTCCCTGACGTCGTTGGCCATGCATGCATCCGAGCGACGGTGTCGGTGCCGTGCCTGGGTCGGCTGTCTCCGCTCCGCGAGGGATCTCGCCGATATCGGGTGCGTGAGTGTTATGTTATGCGTATCGGTGTGGGATTGTCCATGCCGGGCGGCGGTCGCGCAGGGCCCGGGGCCGGACCCCTGCCACACGCCCGTTCCGACCGGATCCGGGAAGCGAACGGCCGGTCCGACGGCGGGCCGGGGCCGCCGGTCAGGCGGTGCGCCGGATCAGCAAGGGGGCCGGGATCCGGACGACCCTGTCCGGGCCGGGCCCTGGCGGACGGCCCGACAGAAACGCCTCGATGGGGGCGATCGCCCGATCGATCGGCTGGGGGACGGTCGTCAGGCGAAAACTCTCCCAGCTTGCCTCGGGGATGTCGTCGTAGCCGGTGATGCGCAGCCGGCCCGGCACGTCGATCCCCAGGGAGGCCGCCGCCTCGAGCGCGGCGATCGCGAGGCGATCGTTGAAGCAGATCAGCGCGTCCGGCGTCGGTGCCGCCGTCAGATGGGCACGCAGTTGCCCGACCACGTCGGCGTTCTCGTCCGCCCGCCACACCGATGGCGGCGGCAGTCCCGCCTCGGCCATGGCTTTGGCCACCCCCTCCAGCCGCTCCCCATCGCAGAACACCCGTTGCCGCCTTCCGACATAGACCAGGCGGCGCGCACCGGTCGCGATCACATGCCGGGTCGCCGCGGCGGCCCCGTTCCGGTTGTCGGAGACGATCGACAGCGCCTGGCCGCCGTTGGCCGCCCGGCCGGCCAGCACCAGGGGGATGTCGACCGCCTCGAAGCGACGGGACAGGGCCTCCGTCATCGTGCCGGCCGCCACGATCACCCCGGCCGCCCGATAGTCTTGCGCCATGTCGAACGCGGCCCCGATCGCCGCCTCCCCCGCCACCTTGAACACCAGGGTGTGGCGTCCCAGCCGGGCCGCCATGTCCAGGACCGCGTCGACGAACAGCCGGTCGAACGAGCTGGTCGCCATATCGCCGACCAGCAGGGCCACCAGGTCGCTGCGGGTGCGTGAGAGGCTTCGAGCCAACCGGCTGGGGCGATAGCCCAGCCGCTCGGCGGTTCGGAACACCAGGTCCCGGGTCTCGTCGGCGATCCGTGCGCCCGGCGTGAACGCGCGCGACACGGCTGCGATCGACACCCCGGCATCGGCCGCGACCTCCCGCAGCGTCACGGTCTTGGCCCGTCGCGAGCGCCGGGCCGGCGGCTTGGAACCAGCATTCATCGGAAATTCCTGATCGTTGTCATCAAAACGAAAGATCAATCTGTTAGGGACTGTAACCGGTTACACAAGACAGAGCCAGATGGGGACGAGGGTGGCATCGATCGCGGTCGACGGTCTGCGGGCGCGTTACGGCAGGACGGAGGTTCTGTGCGGGCTCGACCTGGCGATCGCCGCCGGACGATCGGTGGCGCTGCTCGGCCCTTCCGGCTGCGGCAAGACCACGTTGCTGCGCGCGCTGGCCGGGTTCGTGCCCGCCAGCGCCGGCACCATCCGGGTCGACGCCGTCGACATGACCCATGCCCCGGCCAACCGCCGGGGCATGGCGATGGTGTTCCAGTCCTACGCCCTGTGGCCGCACATGACGGTGGCGCAGAACATCGGCTACGGGCTCAAGCTGCGCAACGTGTCGGCGGCGGCCCGCACCCGCAAGGTCGACCGGGTGCTGGAGATGCTGCGCCTCACCGGGCTGGGCGATCGGCCGGCGACGGCGCTGTCCGGCGGACAGCGGCAGCGGGTGGCGCTGGGCCGGGCCCTGGCGGTCGACCCGCGGGTGCTGCTGCTGGACGAGCCGCTGTCGAACCTCGACGCAAGGGTGCGGTTCGAGGTTCGGCACGAGTTGCGGGCCTTGCAGCAGGAGCTGGGGGTTACGTCCGTCTGCGTCACCCATGACAAGGAAGATGCGATGGTGCTGGGCGACGACATCGCCGTCGTCGTCGAGGGTCGGATCGGTCAGATCGGCCCGCCATCGGACGTCTACGAGCAGCCGGCCGATCCGTGGATCGCGGATTTCCTCGGCGCCACCAACCGCATCGCCCTGACGCTCACCGCCGATGCGGAGGCCCCGCTGCTCGGGCCGAGCCTGGTGGCGGCACCCGGAGCCGATTGGCAGACGGCCGTCCGCGCCCGCGATCCGGCACCAGGGCACCGGGTGCTGTGCTTCCGGCCCGGCGAGGTGATCGAGACGACGGGCGATGGCGGCGGCCCGCCCGCCCCGGACCACGGGCCGGTGATCGCCGGCACGGTGGTGGATTCGGTCTATGTCGGCGGCGCCTACCGCAGCCGGATCCGGCTCGAATCCGGCGTCATCCTGGCCGATCTGCCGCAGTCCCGCCCCGCCGACGCGACCGTGCGACTGCGCCTGCAAGTGCCCGGCGGGCGGTTGTTCCCCGCCGCGGAATCCTGACCAACCCTGGAGAAACGAGGACCGAGAGATGAGAACCCTGTTGCTGTCCACCGCCGTGGTCGCGCTGCTCGCCGTGCCGGCCGCCGCACAAACGCGGACCCTGACGGTCGCCACCGCCGGCTCCCAGAACATGGTGGACTACGTCACCGACTATCTCGGCCCGCTGTTCGCCGAGCGGTACCCCGACGTCACGCTGGAGGTGCTGGGCACCGGGCCCGGCGATGCCGGCAGCCAGGCGATCTACGAGCGGCTGGCCGCCCAGCGCAACGCCGGGGTGGACGTGATCGACGTCGATGTCGCCGTGGTGCACCAGAAGATGGGCGGCCAGATGGTCGATGAAGGACTGTTGGCCGCCTATCGCGACGCCATCGCCACCGGCGCGCTGGTGACCGCGCCGACGGCCGAGATGGCGCTGGGGGTCGATGTCTCGGGCTATGTGATGCCGATGTTCCACAGCCAGACCGCCTGGGCCTACAACAGCGCGGTGATCGACACCCCGCCGGCCTCCTACGCGGAGCTGGCAGCCTGGGTCGAGCAGCATCCCGGCCTGTTCGGCTACAACGGCATCCGCAACGGCATGTCCGGCGTCAGCTTCGTCGTCGGCTGGATGTACGCCAACACCCCGTTCGCCGAGCAACTGGCGCAAGGCCCGTTCGACTCCGGCATCACCGAGACCGCGGAATGGGCCGACGCGCTGGCCTCGCTCGCCGCGTTCAACGACCATGTCACCTTCACCCCGGGCAACGCCGGCACCCTCGACATGCTCAACCGCGGTGAGATCATGATGGGGCCGGTCTGGGTCGACATGTTCTACACTTGGCAGGCCGATGGCCGGGTGTCGCCGGACATGCGGCTGACCCTGCCCTCCCCCGGGATGCCGGGCCAGCCGATGTACTACGTGATCCCCGAGGGCGCGGGCGAACCCGACCTGGCGCGGGCGTTCATCGAACTCGCCACCAGCCCCGCCGTGCAGGCCGAGGGCATCGTCGAGCAGTTCAACTGGTACCCCGGCATCGACCCGGCCCATCTGGACGGCTATCTCGCGCCGGAGAGCTGGGAGGCGCTGTTCGCCGAGATCACCCCCGAGGATCTCACCGCCTACAGCCGCAGCTTCCCGATCGCCGACTATTTCGACACGATCCTCGTGGCCTACGAGCGCGATGTCGAATGACCCATACCGCACCGGGGTCCGTTCCTCGGTGCGGTCCGCCCCCCTCCCCCCGGGGGCGTAGCTTGCGGCCGGATCGACGGCGATCCGGCCGCACCGCGTCCCGCGGCGGCGTCATCCGCCAGGGCCCCCCAGGGCCGGCGTCATACGGTCGAGCGCTTCCGGAGAGAACCCGTCATGGTGGGATCAGGGATACGCAACCTGATCGGCTTGCTGTTGATCGCGCCGGCGGGGGCGCTGGTGCTGGGTCTGTTCGTCTACCCGCTCGGCCTGTCGCTGATCGGCGCGTTCGGACCCAGTGTCGAGGGCGGCTATCCCGCCCCGTTCGGGCGGTTCCGCAACGCGCTCGACCTGTACGCCGATGACGTCCTGTTCTCGGTACTGGTGATCGGCCTGTCGGTCGGCATCATCGCCGTCCTGACGGTGATCATCGCCGGCTATCTGACCCTGGGCACCTCGCCGCTGGCGGTCGCGGTGCTGCGCTGGCTCTACCGCTGGCCGCTGTTCATCCCGTTCATCGTCGCGGCCCAGGCGATGCGCGGCTTTCTCGCCCGCAACGGGTTGATGAACAACACCCTGGTCGAGCTCGGCCTGCTGACGCCGCTATCGGCGCAGAGCTTTCTCGACTGGCGCGGCATCGTCATCACCATGGTCTGGAAGCAGTTGCCGTTCGCGGTGCTGCTGGTGGCCGGGGCGATGGCCGCCCTGGATCGCTCCACCATCGAGGCGGCGCGCAATCTCGGCGCCGGCCGGGTGCGCTGCCTGATCGACATCGTGCTGCCGCAGGTGCGGGCCACCTTCGGGGTCGCGTTGGTGCTGTCGACGGTGGTGATGTCCGGTGTGTTGAGCGTGCCGCTGATGATCTCCGCCCACAGCCCGACCATGATCACCGCCCAGATGGCGTTCCGGATCAACGCCCATGGCGACTACGGCACCGCCAACGCGCTGGGGCTGATCTCCTACCTGCTGACCGGGGCGGTGGCGTGGTTCTACCTCCGCCAGGGCCTGCGGGAGAAGGGCTGATGCCGCGCGCTGTCCTTCGGTGGCTGCGTGGCACCCTGCTGGCCCTGGCCATCGCCGCCTTCGCCCTGGCGATCTTCGGCCCGCTGATCAACCTGCTCCTCTGGGCGGTGGCGGAGCGCTGGTACTTCCCGCATACCCTGCCGCTGGAGTACGGTTTCACCTTCTGGGAACGGGTGTTCCGGCCGACCGGCGGGGCGATGCAGTCGCTGGGGCTGAGCGTGCTGGTCGCCCTGGCGACGGTGGTGGTCTGCCTGGCCGTCGCCACCCCCGCGGCCTATGCCCTGGCCCGGCTGTCGCTGCCGGGGCGCAGCCTGATCCTGCTGATGTTCCTGCTGCCGCAAGCGTTCCCGGACACGCCGATCTACATCAACATCGCCCGCGCGTTCTACGAGTTGCAGCTCAACGGCACGATCGCGGGCGTGGTGCTGGTGCATGCGCTGCACGGATTGGTGTACGCGGTCTGGATCGCCACGGCCGCCTTCGCCGCCGTCGACCGGGAGCTCGAAGACGCCGCCTTCAACCTCGGCGCGTCCCGCCTGGGCGCGTTCGCGACCGTCACCCTGCCGCTGGCGGCCCCGGGGCTGGCGGCCAGTGCCATCTTCGTCTTTCTGGAGAGCCTGGACGAGTTCACCGGCACCTTCTTCGTCGGTGCCCCGGACGTGACCACCTTGCCGCTGCTAATGTTCCGCGCGGCGATGGAGGGGAACTACCAGATCGCCTCGATCACGGCCCTGATCCTGCTGGTGCCGTCGATCTCCTTCATGATGGTGGTCGAACGGTTCCTGAAGCCCGAGGTGCTGGCCCGCGTCGGCGCCTGATCCGGCGCGGCGCGGTCGGAGATACTCCAACTCTTTGAAATAGATCAACTTATCTGCGCTCAGATGAGTCCTCCTGAACGCAGGTCGATCTATCCCCGGCTCACGCTCTCATGCGCGGCGATAGCGGCGGTGATCACCAGGTCGTTCACCGTCGCCCCCATCTGGACGATCTGGGCGGGGTGGTCGAGGCCGATCAGCAACGGGCCGACCAGCGTGGCGCCGCCCAGCTTCTGCAGCATCTTCGCACTGATGTTGGCAGCGTGCAGGGCGGGCATGATCAGCACATTGGCCGCGCCGGTCAGCCGGCAGAACGGGTACAGGCGGTCCATCAACTCGGAATCGAGGGCGATCTCGGCGGTCATCTCGCCATCGTACTCGAAATCCAGCACCTCCGGCCGGCCGTCCAAGACCGCGACCGCCTCGCGCACGCGACGGGTCAGCTCCCCGTCCGGCTGGCCGAAATTGCTGAACGACAGAAACGCCACGCGCGGCGTCAGGCCCATCTGCCGGGCCACGGCGGCGGCCTGGACGGCGATGTCGGCCATATGGTCGGGTTCGGGCCGCTCGCACACCGTGGTGTCCGCCAGGAACACCGTCCGGCCCTTGGCCACCATGATCGACAGGCCGAACACCTTGTGATCGGGCTGGGGGTCGAGCACCCGGCGGATGTCCTGGTAGCAGACGTTGAACGCCCGGGTCAGGCCGGTGACCATGGCGTCGGCATGTCCGGCCGCGACCATGGAGGCGGCGAAGACGTTCCGGTTCTGGTTCACCATCCTCTGACAGTCGCGGTACAGGGCGCCCGCCCGCTGCAGCCGGCCGTACAGCGCTTCGGTGTAGGCGGCGTTGTGCCGGGACAGGGCGGCGTTGTGGATCTCGATCTCCGAGCCGGCGGTCAGACCCATGCCGGCGATCTTTTCGCGGATCCGGGCTTCGCGGCCGACCAGGATGGGCGTGCCGTAGCCTTCCGCCTTGAACGCGAGGGCCGCACGGATCGTGCGTTCCTCCTCCCCTTCGGCGAACACCACCCGGCGCGGGTTGTCGCGCACCGCTTCGAGCAGGATTTCCAGGCTGTCGGCGGTCGGATCGAGCCGTGAGCGCAGCTCGTAGACATAGTCGTCCAGATCGTCGATCGGCTTGCGGGCCACGCCGGTCGCCATCGCGGCCTCGGCCACCTTGGGCGGGACGGTGGAGATCAGCCGGGGGTCGAACGGCACCGGGATGATGTAGTCGGGCCCGTATTGCAGCCGCCGGCCGGAATAGGCGGCGTCGACCTCGTCGGGCACGTCCTCGCGCGCCAGTTCGGCCAGCGCCTCGGCGGCGGCGATCTTCATCGCCTCGTTGATCGTCCGCGCGCGTACGTCGAGCGCGCCGCGGAAGATGTAGGGAAAGCCGAGCACATTGTTGATCTGGTTGGGGAAGTCCGACCGTCCGGTGGCCACGATGGCGTCCCCCCGGATCGCCGCCACCTGCTCGGGCCGGATCTCGGGGTCCGGATTGGCCATGGCGAAGATGATCGGCTCGGCCGCCATCGACCGGACCATCGCTTCGGTCACCGCGTCCTTGACCGATAGTCCCATGAAGACGTCCGCGCCGGCCATAGCGTCTTCCAGGCTGCGCAACGGGGTGTCGACGGCGTGCGCCGCCTTCCACTGGTTCATGCCGTGTTCGCGACCCTGATGGACGACGCCGCGGCTGTCGCACAGCAGGACATGGGTAGCCGGCAGCCCCATCGACTTGAACAGCTCGACGCAGGCGATCGCCGCAGCGCCCGCGCCGTTGACCACCATGCGGATGTCTTCGATCCGCCGCCCGGTCAGGTGCAGGGCGTTGATGAGGCCGGCCGCGGCGATGATGGCCGTACCGTGCTGGTCGTCGTGGAAGACCGGGATGTCCATCAGCTCCCGAAGCCGATCCTCGATGATGAAGCAGTCCGGCGCCTTGATGTCCTCGAGATTGATGCCGCCGAAGCTGGGGCCGAGATAGCGCACGCAGTCGACGAAGGCGTCGATGTCCGCGGTGTCGACCTCGAGATCGATGCCGTCGATATCGGCGAAGCGCTTGAACAGGACGGCCTTGCCTTCCATCACCGGCTTCGAGCCCAAGGCCCCGAGATCGCCCAGGCCGAGCACCGCCGAGCCGTTGGAGATGACCGCGACCACGTTGCCCTTGGCCGTGTATTCGTAGGCCATATCGGGATCCTTCTGGATCGCCAGGCAAGGTGCTGCCACCCCCGGAGAATAGGCCAGCGACAAATCCCGTTGCGTGGTCAACGGTTTGGTCGCGGTGATCTCCAGCTTGCCGGGGCGGCCCCGGCGGTGCATCTCCAGTGCTTCTTTGTTGAGGGAACTGTCGGTCATCGCGCCTTGGAGCCTTCCTGTCGCCATCCCGGGGTCTGCCGCCGCCGTCCACCGGGACTGCGCGAAACGCTTTCCGTATTGTGGAAACGGTTTTTCATTTTGACGAGCCTAGGCGGTCCTCGGCCGCCCGCCAAGCGGTAACAGCCTGGAGCAGGTGTCCGGTCCGGCCGCTGCGACGTTCGGGCCGGACCGGCGCGGCCGGACCCCGGTCCGACCGCCACGCGGTGCCTATCGCAGTTCCTTGAGCACGTTGATCAACCCGTTGGTGGAGCTGTCGTGGCCGGTCACCTCGTCATCGCCGGCGAGTTCGTGGACGATCGCCTTGGCCAGCTCCTTGCCCAGCTCCACGCCCCACTGGTCGAAACTGTAGATGCCCCAGATCACGCCCTGGACGAAGATCTTGTGCTCGTACAGCGCCACCAGCATGCCCAGGGTATGCGGATCGATCTGGCGGACCAGGATGGTGTTGGTCGGCCGATTGCCGGGAAAGACCTTGTGCGGCAGCAGGGCTTCGAGGTCTTCGCCGGTCAGCCCCTTGGCTTCCAGTTCGGTGCGGGCTTCGGCGTCGGTCTTGCCGCGCATCAGCGCCTCGGTCTGGGCGAAGCAATTGGCGAGCAGCAGCGTGTGATGCGGGCCGACCGGGTTGTGGCTGATCGCCGGGACGATGAAGTCGCACGGGATCAGATGGGTGCCCTGGTGGATCAACTGGTAGAAGGCGTGCTGGCCGTTGGTGCCGGGCTCGCCGAAAATGACCGGCCCGGTCATGTGGCCGACCACCGCCCCGTCCCGGCCGGTCCGCTTGCCGTTCGATTCCATGTCCGCCTGCTGCAGATAGGCGGCGAACCGGTGCAGATACTGATCATAGGGCAGGACCGCGTGGGCCCGGGCACCACAGAGATTCTGGTACCAGACGCCGAGCAGGGCCAGGACGACCGGCATGTTCTCGGCCAGCGGCGCCTCCCGGAAGTGGCGGTCCATGGCGTGGCCGCCGGCCAGGAACGCCTCGAACCGGTCCATCCCGATGGCGATCGCCACCGACAGTCCGATCGCCGACCATACCGAATAGCGGCCCCCCACCCAGTCCCAGAACTGGAACATGGTGTCGGGATCGATGCCGAAATCCGCAACGGCCCGGCCGTTGGTCGACAGGGCGACGAAGTGCTGCGCGATCGCCGCCTCGGTGCCGCCCCGCTCCAGAAACCACAGCCGTGCCGTGTGGGCGTTGGCCATCGTCTCCTGGGTGGTGAAGGTCTTCGAGGCGATGATGAACAAGGTGGTCTCCGGATCGACCCGCTTGAGCACCTCGGCCAGATGGGTGCCGTCGACGTTCGAGACGTAGTGCAGCGTCAGGTTCGGATCGGCGTAGGCTTTCAGCGCCTCGGTCACCATCACCGGCCCCAGATCCGAGCCGCCGATGCCGATATTGACCACATGCCGGATCGGCTTGCCGGTGTGGCCGCGATGCGCGCCGCTGCGGACCGCCTCGGTGAACCGGCGCATCTTCGCCAGCACGGCGTCCACGGCCGGCATGACGTCCTCGCCGTCGACCAGCACCGGCTCGCCGGAGCGGTTGCGCAACGCGGTGTGCAGGACGGCCCGGTCCTCGGTGACGTTGATGGGCTCGCCCGCGAACATCGCGTCGCGCCACATCTCGACCTCGGATTCCTGCGCCAGGGCGACCAGCCGGGCCATGGTCGTTTCGGTGACCCGGTTCTTGGAGTAGTCGAGCAGGAAGTTCTCGAGCCTGAGGGAGAACGTGTCGAAGCGCTGAGGGTCCTCGACGAACAGATCGCGCATATGGACCGACTTGACGGTCTCGTAATGGGCCGCAAGCGCGGTCCAGGCAGGCGTCCGGGGCAGGCTTTGCATGGCAGTCGATGGTCCGCAGGCCGAGGAAAGGGATGGCGCGCGTCAGCGATAGCAAAGCCGTAGGGGGTCTGAAACCGGGTTTGGCGGCCACCCCGACGCCCCGACTGGGGCCCGTCCCGGAACAAAAGAGACCGCCCCGGCGCGGGGATCGCCGGGACGGTCAGGCTGGGGAGGATGGAGGGAGGCGACCGGCCGGGGCCGGGCCGGGCCGGTGACGGGTCAGGCTGCGACCGGCACGATCTTCAGGCCCGCGGCTTCGAGCGCTTCCCGGACCGATCGGAACTGCTGCAGGTACCGCGGGGAGTAGGCTTGGAAGTCCGCTGTGATGGCGTCTTCGGCGTTGTCGCGCTTGTGGAATTCGCGGATGCGGTAGCCCTGTTCGGTGGTGTACAGGGCGAATGCGCCGCGCTGGGTCAGGTCTTCGTGGCTCATGGGGTTGCTCCGATGTTCGTTGGTGTGTTCCGGCCGGGTCGGCCGGCGGGGTTGGGTATCCGCCGTTGTGGATGGGTCGGGTTAATCAAGACCCGTGCCAGATCGGCCTCGCCGCCGCGGACCGGGGTGCGAATGGCGGATTTCCGGGCGATTCCCCGCTCGGCGGCGGGGGGCGGGGTCCGCCGCGGCCCGCCGGTCGGCTTGCCAAACGCGCCGCGGGGTTGCGACAAGGTTGCCGGCCTGCGTTGCATTCTGCGATCGAGGCTGCCGTTTCGTGCCGTGCCCGCCCGATCTGGAGTCCGCCCGCCGATGGCCGACGATGTCACGATCACCGTCCACGTCACCGACCGCGACGGTGCCGTCCACGCTCTGGAGGCACCGGAGGGCTGGCGGGTCATGGAGGTCATTCGCGACTACGGCCTGCCGATTAAGGCCGAGTGCGGCGGCGCTTGCGCGTGTGCGACCTGCCACGTCTATGTCGATCAGGATTGGTTCGACCGGCTGATTCCGCCGAGCGACGAGGAGATCGACATGCTCGACGAGACGTTCGCCGTCGAGGACAACAGCCGCCTGTCCTGCCAGATCCTGACCAGCGAGGCGCTGGACGGCCTGACGGTGACCCTGGCGCCCGAAGCGCAGTAATGCGCGATCGGGGAGGCCCGGGGCCTCCGCTTCGGTGGGCCCCTGCAACTTCAATACATAAAGATATCTTTATATCTAACTGCTTTGACTTGACCGTCCGTCGACCCTCTGCAACAAGCGCCGCGCGTCCGGCTTCCGGGGGCCGGCGCGGGCGAGGCGGAGCTTCGCTCCTGTCCGATTTGTCGAGGGGGTAGGCGACCGTGCGCAACGGATCGTATCAGTTCACCAGTGAGTCGGTGTCCGAAGGGCATCCCGACAAGGTCTGCGACCGGATTTCCGACGCGGTGGTCGATACCTTCCTGACGGCGGACCCCTTCGCCCGGGTCGCGGTCGAGACGATGACCACGACCAACCGGATCGTCCTGGCGGGCGAGGTGCGCGGCCCGGCATCGGTCGACCACGACGTGCTGGAAGAGGTGGCCCGCCACGCGGTCAAGGAGATCGGCTACGAGCAGGACGGTTTTCACTGGAAGACCGCCGATGTGTGCGTGTTCGTGCACAATCAGTCCGCCGATATCGCGGTCGGTGTCGACGCCGCCGGCAACAAGGACGAGGGCGCCGGCGACCAGGGCATCATGTTCGGCTTCGCGTGCCGCGAAACCCCGGTGCTGATGCCGGCGCCGATCTACTATTCCCACCAGATCCTCAAAAGCCTCGCCGAGGCCCGGCATTCCGGCGCCGTGCCGCAACTCGGCCCCGACGCCAAGAGCCAGGTCACCCTGCAATACGACAACGGCACGCCGGTGCGGGCGACCTCGGTCGTCGTGTCGACCCAGCACTCCGAGGATGTCGACCAGGACGCCGTGCGGGAGATCGTGCGCCCGCACGTCCTCAACGTCCTGCCCGACGGCTGGATGTGCGAGGAGGACACGTTCTACGTGAACCCCACCGGGCGCTTCGTCATCGGCGGTCCGGACGGGGATGCCGGCCTGACCGGGCGCAAGATCATCGTCGACACCTATGGGGGCGCGGCCCCGCACGGGGGCGGCGCGTTCTCCGGCAAGGATCCGACCAAGGTCGACCGCTCGGCGGCCTATGTCTGCCGCTACCTCGCCAAGAACGTCGTGGCCGCCGGTCTCGCCGACCGCTGCACCATCCAGCTCTCCTATGCGATCGGCGTGTCCGAGCCGCTGTCGCTGTACATCGACACCGCCGGAACCGGCCGGGTCGACGAGGACGTGCTGGCCGCCACCTTGCGCGAGCTGGTCCCTCTGAGCCCGCGGGGTATCCGGGAGCATCTGGGGCTGAACAAGCCGATCTACGCCCGCACCGCGTCGTATGGGCATTTCGGCCGGGAGCCGGAAGCCGATGGCGGTTTCTCGTGGGAGCGGACCGACCTCGTCGACGACCTCAAGAGCCGGTTCGGCTGAGCCACTGCCGGGACCGGTCATCGGTCGGCAGCCAAGAGCCGCACCACCCGCATCGGCCGGGCCCGGTGACGGTGGCGTGCACGGGGCACGCGATCGGCCGCGGGTACCGATGGCCGGGCCGACGCCGCCCAAGGGTCCTGTCCGCATGGCGACCGATCCTCGCCCCGCGCCACCGCCCCGGCGGTTCTACGGCCGCCGGACGGGCCGGCGGTTGCGGCCGGGCCGGCAACAACTGATCGACAGCGTGCTGCCGCGGCTCGAGATCGTCCTGCCCGAAGACGGCCGCGCCCTCGATCCGGCGGATCTGTTCGACGTCGCGCCCAAGAGCTTGTGGTTCGAGATCGGCTTCGGCGGTGGGGAGCATCTGGTGTGGCAGGCCGAGCGCCACCCGGACATCGGCTTCATCGGCTGCGAGCCGTTCGTCAACGGCATGTCGACGCTCTTGGCCGGCGTGCAGGACAAGGGCCTGACCAATATCCGCGTCTGGTCGGATGACGCCCGCCTCGTGCTGGACCGATGGCCCGCCGCCAGCCTGGATCGCGTCTTCATGCTGTTCGCCGACCCATGGCCGAAGAACCGCCACGCCGGCCGCCGCTTCGTGCAGACCGAGACGGTGGCGCTGCTGGCCGACCGGATGGCCGACGGGGCGGAGTTGCGCATCGCCTCGGACGATCCCGGCCTGGTGGACTGGTCGCTGTGGCACGTGCGGGCCGATCCGGCGTTCGAATGGCTCGCCCGGGGGCCGGAGGATTGGCGGCACCGCCCCGAGGACTGGCCGGCCACCCGATACGAAGAAAAGCAACTCCACGGCGCGCCGGTGTTTCTGCGCTTCCGGCGACGCCCCCGGTCCGATGTTTCGTCGACCAGGAGTCTGTAGGCTGGGGGCCGGTCTGCTCCAGGCGGCGAAGCCACGGCACCAGGGGGCAGCCTCGACGTCTCCAACGCCTGAAGACGTCCTACACCATGCGGAGCAGATCCGTGCCGTTTACGACCATGCCAAGGTTGATTTTGCCGGCCCATCGGCGATATACAGTCAGGTGAGTTCTGATACAGCTTCATGCTGGGCACGGTGGCTCGGTATGACGACCGTACCAGGGTGGGCCGTGGCCCGCCCTTTTTTGTTCTTGGGGCCCGGAGATCGGGTTCGCGGCAAGGAAGGTGGGCGAGGCAGCCGTGGAGAGCCTGCGTCGTATCGAGCAGATCATCGAGCCGTCGATCGCGGATATGGGCTATGAGCTGGTCCGGGTGCAGATGACCCGGGGCACGCCGCCCACCTTGCAGGTCATGGCCGAACGTCGGGATCGCGGGCCGATGACGGTCGAGGACTGCGCGGATATCAGCCGGCATGTGTCGGCCCTGCTCGATGTCGAGGACCCGATCGAGGAGGCTTATATGCTGGAGGTCTCGTCGCCCGGGATCGATCGGCCGCTGACCCGTCTGGCGGATTTCGACCGGTTTTCCGGCTTCGAGGCCAAGGTGGAGCTGCGCGTCGGCATCGATGGCCGCAAACGGTTCCGCGGCCGGCTGACCGGGTGTGATGGCCAGTGGATCGGGCTGCATCTCGACGATGCGCCCGAGGGTGCGGATGCCGATGTCCGGCTGCCTTTCGACGACGTCTATCGGGCCAAGCTGGTGCTGACCGACGCGTTGATCGCCGCACATGAGCGGGCCGGCGCCGACCCTTCGGGCGCCGATATCAGCGGCGGGATGCCGGCCTAGCGTCGGCCCCGCATGGAAACCAACGCCGGAACCGGCCGGGTGAGCGGACGTCCCGCCGACCCCGACGGTTCGATGAGATGAGGATCAAGGTCGACGACCATGGAGTTGTTGCACGTCGCCGACGCCGTATCGCGGGAAAAGAACATCGAGCGCGATGCCGTGCTGGAAGCCTTGGAAATGGCGATCCAGAAGGCCGGCCGGTCGAAATACGGCCTGGAGCATGACATCCGGGCCCATATCAACCGTAAATCCGGGGCCATCGAGCTCGCCCGCTATCTCGAAGTGGTCGACGATGTTGAGGACGAGCACACCCAGGTCGACATCGCCACCGCGCGGCGCAAGAAGCCGGATGCCGAGGTCGGCGAGTTTCTCGTCGACCCGCTGCCACCGATCGATTTCGGCCGGATCGCCGCGCAGACGGCCAAGCAGGTGATCGTCCAAAGGGTCCGCGAGGTCGAACGCGCCAAGCAGTATCAGGAATACAAGGACCGCAAGGGCGAGATCGTCAACGGCCTGGTCAAGCGGGTCGAGTACGGCAACGTCACCGTCGATCTCGGCCGCGCCGAGGCGGTGCTGCGCCGGGACGAGACGTTGCCGCGGGAACACTACAAGGTCGGTGACCGGATCCGGGCGTATATCTACGATGTGCGGGAGGAGCAGCGCGGGCCGCAGATCTTCCTGTCGCGCTCGCACCCGGACTTCATGGCCAAGCTGTTCCAGATGGAGGTGCCGGAGATCTACGACGGCATCATCGAGATCAAGGCCGTGGCCCGGGACCCCGGCAGCCGCGCCAAGATCGCGGTGATCAGCCACGACAGCTCGATCGATCCGGTGGGGGCCTGCGTCGGCATGCGGGGCTCCCGCGTGCAGGCGGTGGTCGGGGAGCTGGCCGGGGAGCGGATCGACATCATCCCCTGGTCGCCCGAGCCGGCGACCTTCGTGGTCAACGCCCTGGCGCCGGCCGAAGTGGCCAAGGTGGTGATGGACGACGACGACCACCGGATCGAAGTGGTGGTTCCCGACGATCAGTTGTCGCTGGCGATCGGCCGGCGCGGCCAGAATGTGCGCTTGGCCTCCATGCTGACCGGCTGGGATATCGATATCCTGACCGAGCAGGAGGAAAGCGATCGCCGCACCGCCGAGATGGCCCAGCGCAGCCAGTTGTTCATGGACGCGCTCGACGTCGACGACGTGATCGCCAATCTCCTGGTGGTCGAGGGGTTCAACCAGGTCGAGGAGATCGCGTTCATCGATCTCGACGAGCTGACCGAGGTGGAAGGCTTCGACGAGGACATCGCGGCCGAGCTGCAGCAGCGGGCCCGCAGCTTCCTGGAGGAGCAGGACCGCATCGCGGTGCGCGAGTACACCGAGCTCGGGGTCAGCGAGGCCCTCCGGCAGTTCGATCTGACACCGATGATGCTGGTCAAGCTCGGCCGGGCCGAGGTCCGGACGCTGGAGGATTTCGCCGGGCTGGCCGGTGACGAGCTGGTCGAGATCCTCGGCGAAGACGTGCTCGATGAAGACGAGGCCAATCTGATCGTGATGCAGGCGCGCCTGACCGTGGGCTGGATCACGCAAGAGGAGTTCGAAGAGATGCGGGCCACGGCCCTGGCCGAAAGCCAGGCGGCCGAGGACGAGCAGGCCCCCGCCGACAGCCCCGTCGACGAGGTCCGGGCGGCCGCCGAAGCGGTGTTCGATCCGGCCCTGAGTGATATCGACAGCCCGCGCCAAGGCGCGATCGAGCAATGAGGGGGGCACCATCGAACCGCGTCTCCGCCCCTCCTCTCCCCGCGCCTCCGGGCCGTCGCCGCGCCGGCTCGCCGCCGACGGCCCGCAACGGCGTTGCGTTGTCACCCGGGCCAACGGTGGCCGTGCCGGACTGATCCGCTTCGTTGTCGATCCCGGCGGCACGCTTGTCCCCGATCTCGACGAGCGGTTGCCCGGGCGTGGCGCGTATGTCACCGCTTCGCGTTCCGCGCTGGACAAAGCGCTGGCGAAGGGGATGATATTACGTGCTCTGAGCCGTGGCGGGGCGGTGACGGGTCCGGTCGAGGTGCCGGCCGATCTGATCGACCGGATCATCCGTGGTCTGACACACCGCCTGGCCAATCTCGTCGGTCTGGCCCGTCGGGCCGGGGAGGCTGTGTGCGGGTTCGAAACGGTGCGGGGCTGGGTACGGGACGGCAAGGCGGTTGTCCTGTTGTCGGCCTGTGACGGCGCCCCCGACGGCAAGCGCAAGATCGTCGGGATGGCGCGGGCGATCGCCGAGCAGACGGGCGGGGAGCCGCCCGTGGTGGTCGACCATCTGATCGGCGCCCAGTTGGGCCATGCGTTCGGCCGCGACCATGTCGTGCACGCCGCGATCGGCGCCGGTGGCCTGGCCGAACGGATCACTCGGACCGCCTGCAAGCTGTCCGGCCTCACAACCCCGGCGTCTGCCACGCCGCAGACCCCTGGCCCCGGCGCCCGCGCCGCAGAGCCAGACCTCCTTTCACGCGACGACCGACGGAACGCCTAAGGCCAGATGAGCGACACCAAGGATCAGGACCGCAAGACCAAGACTCTTACCCTCGGTAAGGGCAAGTCCACGCTACGCGCCAACCGCCCGGCCGGAGAGCAGGTGCGACAGAGCTTCTCCCACGGTCGGTCCAAGGCGGTGCAGGTCGAACACAAGCAACGCAAGCGGGTGGCCGAGGGCGGTAATCCGGCGCTTGCCGATGGCGGCGCCGCCGCCCGCCGTGCCGCCGAAGGCCTGCCCGGCCGCTCGGCCCGCAGCGGCAAGCCGGCCGCCGGTGGTGGCCGCGGGCTGTCCCAGGCCGAGCGGGAGCACCGCGAACGCGCGCTCAGAGCGATGCGGGAAGAGGCCTTCAAGCGAGAGGCCGAAGAGGCCAAGCGGCGGGACGCCGAAGCCGCCCGCAAGGCGGCCGAAGAGGCGGCGCGGCAGGAGGCCGACACCCTGGCCGAAGCGGCCGCGAGCGCCGAGCCCGAGATCCTCGACGCGGAGACCTTGCGGCAGCGCGAACTGGCCGAACTGCGCGCGATCGAGGAAGCCGAATCCAAGCGCAAGGCCGAGGAGGCCAAGCAGCGCGAGGCCGAGGATCGCAAGCGCAAGGCCGAGGAGGAGGTGGCCAAGGCCGAGGAGGAACGCCGCAAGGCCGCCGCCGATCGATCGGCCCAGGCCGCCATGGCCAAGGCCGGGGCTGCGGGCTTGACCGAGACCGAGGAGACGCCGGCCAGTCGCGGCAAGAAGGGCCGGGGCGGTCCCGGGGCGGACCGGGCCCGGCCGGCCAGCCGCGGCAAGGGGGAGCCCCGTCGCCGCCAGTCCGGCAAGCTGAACGTCTCCCAGGTGTTGTCGGATGATGGCGAGGAGGGGACGCGCGGCCGCTCTCTCAGCGCCATGCGCCGCGCCCGGGAGCGCGAGCGCATGCGGGCCGAGCAGGCCTCGCAGGAGAAGGTCGTCCGCGACGTCGTCATTCCCGACGTGATCACCGTCGGCGAACTCGCCAACCGGATGGCCGAGCGGTCGGCCGACGTCATCAAATCCCTGATGAGAATGGGCATGATGGCGACGATCAACCAGTCGATCGATGCCGACACCGCCCAGCTCGTGGTCGAGGAGTTCGGCCACAAGGTGCAGCGCGTCTCCGAGAGCGATGTCGAGGCCGGGATCGAGGGCGAGGCGGATACCGACGCCGACCTGCTGCCGCGGCCGCCCGTGGTCACGATCATGGGCCATGTCGACCACGGCAAGACGTCCTTGCTGGACGCGCTGCGGGAAACCGATGTCGTCAGCCGGGAGGCCGGCGGGATCACCCAGCATATCGGTGCCTACCAGATCACCATGCCGGCGGGCGACAGGATCACCTTCATCGATACGCCGGGCCACGCCGCCTTCACCGAGATGCGGGCCCGCGGCGCCAACACGACCGACGTCGTGGTGCTGGTGGTCGCCGCCGACGACAGTGTGATGCCGCAGACCATCGAGGCGATCAGCCATGCCAAGGCCGCCGGCGTGCCGATGATCGTGGCCGTCAACAAGGTCGACCTGCCCGACGCCAACCCGATGAAGGTGAAGTCCGAGCTCCTGAGCTACGATGTTCAGGTCGAGGACATGGGCGGCGAGGTGCAATGCGTCGAAGTCTCGGCCAAGCAGGGGATCGGGCTCGACAAGCTGGAGGAGTCGATCCTGCTGCAGGCCGAGATCCTCGAGCTCAAGGCCAATCCCGGCCGCGCGGCCGCCGGTTCGGTGGTCGAGGCCAAGCTGGAGCGGGGCCGCGGCGCGGTCGCTACGGTGCTGATCCAGAAAGGCACGCTGAAGGTCGGTGACGTCTTCGTCACCGGCGCCCATTGGGGCCGGGTGCGGGCGCTGATCGATGATCGCGGCCAGCAGATCGACGAAGCCCCGCCATCCTTCCCGGTCGAGGTGCTCGGCCTCAACGGCACGCCGCAGGCCGGCGACGACTTCGTCGTGGTCGAGGATGAGGGACGGGCCCGCGACATCGCCGAGTACCGCGATCGCAAGCGTCGGGAGAAGGAACAGGTGGCCCGCGGCCGCGGCACGCTCGAGCAGATGTTCGCGCAGGCCGCCAAGGGCGAGGTCAAGGAACTGCCCGTCGTCATCAAGGGGGACGTGCAGGGCTCCGTCGAGGCGATCGCCGCCTCGCTGCTCAAGCTCACCGAGGACAATGCGGAAGTCCAGACCCGGATCCTGCACAGCGGCGTCGGCGCGATCAACGAAAGCGACGTCACCTTGGCCGCCTCCACCGGGGCGATGATCATCGGCTTCAACGTCCGCGCCAACCCGCAGGCCCGCGACACCGCCAAGCGCGACGATGTCGAGATCCGCTACTATTCGATCATCTACAACGTGATCGACGACGTGAAGCAGGCCCTCAGCGGCCTGTTGGCGCCGACCACCAAGGAAACCTTCATCGGCTACGCCGAGATCCGCCAGGTGTTCAACATCACCAAGGTGGGCAAGGTCGCCGGGTGCTACATCACCGAAGGGATCGTCCGCCGCGGCGCCGGCGTGCGTCTGCTGCGCGACAACGTCGTCATCCACGAGGGCAAGCTCAAGACGCTCAAGCGCTTCAAGGACGAGGTCCGCGAGGCGCGCGAGGGCTACGAATGCGGCATGGCCTTCGAGAATTACGACGACATCCGGGAAGGGGACGTCATCGAATGCTTCGAAATCGAGGAGGTCGCCCGGGAGCTGTGATCGCGGCGACGTGGATCGGTGCCGTCGCGGCGATTGGTTGGATGGTGAGCGTTGCCGGGCTGGGCGGTCCGGCCGCCGCCCAGTCCGATGCGCCGACGGACCAGTCCACCTCGCCCCAGGCCCTGTTCCAGATGTTCGACGCCTTCAACGCGGCGCGCGCGTCGTATGCCCTGTGCGGCGATGACGACACGGTCCTGCAGGCGATGTTCGGGGCGCAGTACGACCGTCTGCAGGCCGAACTGGCGGCGATGATGGCCGATGGGCTGCCCGATCTGTCGGACGAGGAGCGGGCAGGTCTGGTCGACCGGCGGACCGACGCCGTCGCTCGGCAGATCGCGCAGGCCCATGCTGCCGAGGGCTGCGACCATGAAGGGGTCGACAGCTTCGCCAAGCTGTACCGCGTCTTCGCCGTGGCGGAGCGGGACGGCTAGAGCCTCTTATCTGCGTCCGAACGGACGCAGATAAGATGCTCTAAATCTTTGAAGTCGATCACCTTACCTGCGCTCGGATGAGGCCCATCTGAACGCAGGTTGATCTAGAGCATCCTGCGTCCGAACGGACGCAGATAAGATGCTCTAAATCTTTGAAATAGATCAACTTATCTGCGTTCAGATGAGTCCATCTGAACGCAG
>JANQKE010000193.1 GCA_028281265.1 Alphaproteobacteria bacterium
GAAGACGGTTACCATTGCGTGTGCAATGAATAGAGTTCACCACCAAGACGCTAGAGCGTTTTCAGGGAATGCCGGGGCCTATTCGACGACGAGCGACGCCGCAGCGGGGCCCATCCACCCGGCCCTTCGGGTTGGCGTGTGCCGGCCGGCCGCTGCGTTGCGCCGCTTGCCCGATGGCACCGCATCGCGCCGTGCTACGCGCCTTCGCGGATCGATCCGGCACACGCCAACAGATCGACCCGGCATTCCCTGAAAACGCTCTAGCGTCTTGGTGGTGAACTCTATTCATTGCACACGCAATGGTAACCGTCTTCCCTTTACCCCTCGCAGTGTAGCGAATATCGTTCGGTCCGCCACTCGCTTCCGACCCTGATCGGCAGGGCGGGAGGCAGGCCGGCGCCACCCGGCTGACGACATGGCCAGTACCATGCCCCAAAGCGTCCTTCGGCTCCCTTCACCGCGCGCGTCGGTGCGGGCATACCATCGGGTGGGTACTGGTCCATGAGCAATATACCGGAAAATGAACGGGCGACGCTGTGCGAACTGGCGGCGATCTTGTCCGCTATGCCCCGCCGCCGGCGAAGGCAGTGCTCGCATGACTATTCTGGTCGATCGTTTCGCCTTTGGGTTGTTGTTGCATTTATTTTGGGGATTGCCATCGGCACCGCCGCCACCTGATTGAGCTTGATCCGCTTGTTTGCGCTGACGGGCGCGCCGGGGTTGGGCCGACGAAAGCGGAAGGGTTCTTATTGATTTGAACTAAAATATGGTCAATAGTATAATCATTTGACACTGATGTTAGTCATTAGTGTGAGGCTCCAAGGCGACGGCTAGGGTCGCTAGGTGAAGGTGATATGAGATGCGCGCCACTCACGACATCCAAACCGGCGATAGGACTCTCATACCGCCAGTAGCGGGGGCCTGTCCGCCGCCGCGTCTGATCATCACCCGCACGGGGCCGGATGCGCCGCTGGATGTGCTGCCGTTATGGGTCGAGGGGCCGCCGGGCCGGTCGCGAAGCATCCGGCCGATCCGGGTTGCCATCCTGTGGGCCGCCGCCATCGCCCTGGGCGCCCTCGCCCTGATCGCCGGGTAGGGGCATCGACGCACCTGATGAGGGAACTGCCGCATGACCATCGAAACCACCGAGGCCGTCCCGGGCGGCGCCAAGATGCTGCGGGTCGACACACCCCGACCGGACGGTGCCGAGGTGGTCGTAAGCCAGTTCTATGCCGCCGCCGCCCTCTATTGCGTCACCCCGTGTGAGGAGGCGGTCGCCCGGAAGGTCCTGGCGACCGATCGCTACAGCCTGCCGCCGGCGGTGCGTCTCGCCCTGCCGCAGACCCCGCAGCCGGCCCTGACGGATGATCGGGATGATGATCCCGATGACGACGACATCGTGTTCTGAGACCAGCCGGGGAGGATAGATCATGACCGCCGAGACCGCTGCACCGACCGGCACCACCACGGTGGATCTCGACGATCTGCCCCCGACGGCCCGCGCCATTGCCACGGGGCTCGGCCGGGCGCTCAAGGAGGCCACCGACACAGCTCTCGACCAGGTCCGCAAGGTCGATGACGCAGATGCCGTACCGGCGCTATTGGGTCTGGTCCGCGCGGTCTACGCCCATGCCGGCACCGTGATCGGCCAGACGGCCGACGGGATGCGCCGCCATCCCGACCCGCATCTGCGGGCGACGGCGGACCGGCTGGCC
>JANQKE010000196.1 GCA_028281265.1 Alphaproteobacteria bacterium
GGCGTGTGCCGGCCGCCCGCTGCGTTGCGCCGCTTGCCCGATGGCACCGCATCGCGCCGTGCTACGCGCCTTGCGGATCGATCCGGCACACGCCAACAGATCGACCCGATACTCCCTGAAAACGCTCTAGGACCGGGCGCGATGGCCAGCGATCTCACCCCGTCCCGTCCGGCGGTCGGGATAACCGCGCCCGGCGCGGTTTCCCGACCCGGCTGGCGGGAGCGATGGCTCCGCTGGCGCAACCGGCTGCTGGCGGACCCCCGGTTCCAGCATCTGTCGGCGGCCTTTCCGTTGACCCGGCCCCTGGCCCGCAGGAAGGCCCGGGCGCTGTTCGATCTGTGCGCGGGGTTCGTCTACAGCCAGGTGCTGCTCGCCTGCGTGCGGCTGAGACTGTTTCCTCTGCTGGCCGAGGGCCCGCGGTCGGTCGCCGACATCGCCCGCCACACCGACCTGTCCGAGGAGTCGGCCCGGCGTCTCCTGGCGGCCGCGGCCTCGCTCGGGCTACTTGAGGCCGTGTCCGGAGACCGGTATGCGCTCGGCGACCTGGGGGCGGCGGCCTTGGGGACGCCCGGTCTGGACGCCATGATCGAGCATCACGCGATCCTCTACCGCGACCTCAGCGATCCGCTGCCGCTGCTGATCGACCGGGCAGCGCGGACGACCGAGTTGCAGCGCTACTGGGCCTATGCCCGGACGCCCCGCCCCGCGCATGCCGAAGACGGCGCGGTGGCCGACTATTCCGCCCTGATGGCCGGCACCCAGCCGATGATCGCGCAGGAGGTGCTGGCCGCCTATCCGCGCTTCGGCCGGCACCGTCTGGTGATGGATGTCGGTGGCGGGGAAGGGGCCTTCCTGGCGGCCATCGGCACGGCCCATGCGCATCTGCGGCTGCGGCTGTTCGATCTGCCAAGCGTCACCGCGCGGGCGCGGGCGCGGCTCGCCAAGGCGGGCCTGACCGAACGGACCGAGTTCGCCGGCGGCAGCTTCTTCGACGACCCGCTGCCCGGCGGCGCGGATCTGATCACGCTGGTGCGGATCCTGCACGACCATGACGATGTCCGCGCGTTGGCCATCCTGAAGGCCGTCCGCCGCGCGATGCCGGCGGACGGCACCGTGCTGATCGCCGAGCCGATGGCCGGTACGGCCGATGCCGAGCCGATCGGCGACGCCTATTTCGGCTTCTATCTGCTGGCCATGGGCAGCGGCCGGCCACGGCGGTTCGGCGAACTGAAGTCGATGCTGGCGGTGGCCGGGTTCGATCGGGTCCGGCGGCACGCGACGCGCCAACCCATGCTGGCCCGCGTGATCACGGCCCGCCCCGGTCCCCGTGCCGGAGCGGGTGGTTGAATTGACGCGCATCAGTGTCAACAATAGTTGACAGACTTGGCTGTCCACATAGACTGACCCTCTGTTGAGCGACCGCCCTGAGAAGGGCACGGACGTAAGGGGAGGGGACCAGGCATGGAAACGGTGGCCGTCGTGCTGCAACAGCCGGAAACCCTGACCCTGTCCCGGATCCCGCTGAGCCCGCCGACCGACCGGGACGTCGTCGTCGACATGGAATGGTCGGGGATCAGCACCGGCACCGAACGGCTGCTGTGGTCCGGCACCATGCCGACGTTCCCCGGCATGGGCTATCCGCTGGTCCCGGGATACGAGTCGGTCGGGCGGGTGACCCGGGTCGGCGCGCAGGCCGGCGGCGGTCTCGCGGTGGGCGATCGGGTGTTCGTGCCGGGCGCCCGCTGCTACGGCGACATCCGCGGGCTGTTCGGCGGCTCGGCCAGCCGTGTGGTGGTGCCGGCCGATCGGGTGGCCAAGATCGACGGCACCCTGGATCGGGAAGCGGTGCTGCTGGCCCTGGCGGCCACCGCCTATCACGTGACCCGAGGCGATCCGGCAATCCAGCCCGACCTGGTCGTCGGCCATGGCGTCCTGGGTCGACTGATCGCCCGCATCGCGCTTGCGGTCGGCGCGCCGGCCCCCACGGTGTGGGAGGTCGATCCCGAGCGCCGGTCGGGGGCAGACGGCTATACGGTCGTCGATCCCGAGGCCGATCCGCGCCGGGACTACCAGCGGATCTGCGACGTCAGCGGTGCCAAGGGCCTGCTCGACACCCTGATCGGCCGCCTCGCCTTCGGCGGGGAGGTCGTGCTCGCCGGCTTCTACACCGAGCCGTTGAGCTTCACCTTTCCGCCCGCGTTCATGCGCGAGGCCCGGCTGCGCATCGCGGCCGAATGGAAGCATCCCGATCTTGCCGGGGTGATGGACCTGATCGACCGCAGCCGGCTGTCGCTGGCCGGTCTGATCACCCATGCCCGAGAAGCAAGCGACGCGCCGGAGGCGTACCGCACCGCCTTCACCGATCCGGCGTGCCTGAAGATGATCATCGACTGGAGGACCTGCTCATGACCGCGCCGTTGGATGCCCCGGCCCAGCCCGAGACGAGCATGGTCGATCGTCTCAGGCGCGAGGCGGCGATCGAGCCCGATCCCGTGGCCACCGGCCCGGTCACCAAGGAGACCCAGATCATCGCGATCTACGGCAAGGGTGGCATCGGCAAGAGCTTCACCCTCGCCAATCTCAGCTACATGATGGCCCAGCAGGGCAAGAAGGTGCTGCTGATCGGTTGCGACCCGAAGAGCGACACCACCTCCTTGCTGTTCGGCGGCAAGGCCTGCCCGACCATCATCGACACGTCTTCGAAGAAGAAGCTGGCCGGCGACGAGGTCCAGGTCGGCGATGTCTGTTTCAAGCGCGACGGCGTCTTCGCCATGGAGCTCGGCGGGCCGGAGGTCGGCCGCGGCTGCGGCGGCCGCGGCATCATCCACGGCTTCGAAACCCTGGAGAAGCTCGGCTTCCACGATTGGGGCTTCGACTACGTCCTGCTCGACTTCCTCGGCGACGTGGTGTGCGGCGGGTTCGGCCTGCCGATCGCCCGGGACATGTGCCAGAAGGTGATCGTGGTCGGCTCGAACGACCTGCAGTCGCTCTATGTCGCCAACAATGTCTGCTCGGCGGTCGAGTATTTCCGCAAGCTCGGCGGCAATGTCGGCGTGGCCGGTCTGGTCATCAACAAGGATGACGGCACCGGCGAAGCCCAGGCGTTCGCCCGAGCCGTCGACATCCCGGTCCTGTCGGCGATCCCGGCCGATGAGGACATCCGGCGCAAATCCGCCAACTACCAGATCGTCGGCAAGCCCGGCGGCCGGTGGGCGCCGGTGTTCGAGGAGCTGGCCAGGAACGTCGTCGAGGCCCCGCCGCTGCAGCCGACGCCGCTGTCTCAGGACGATCTGCTCGGCCTGTTCAAGAGCGATGTGGTCGGTCGCGACGTGGTGCTGGAGCCCGCGACGCTCGAAGACATGTGCGGCAGCGAGGCGGTCAACAAGCCGTCCCTCGAAGTCGTCTACGACACGGTCTGACCGGCGACGGCCCCCGGACGAAAGACGCCCAGACGATGTCGCCTCACCCCTCCCTTTCCGCCGACCGGCGCCCGGCTGCGGCCCCGGACGGCCACACCGCCGGCGGTGCCGCGCCGGCCGCCGATGCCGCTGCCAAGGCCAGCCAGGCCGCCGGTGTCGACGGCCTGGGCTGTCACGCCGGCAAGGACCAACTGCGCGCCGCCGCCCAGGCGGCCGGCAAGTCCGAGATCCTCGACCGCTATGCCGAGGACTATCCGCTCGGCCCGCACGACCAGCCGCAAAGCATGTGCCCGGCCTTCGGCAGCCTGCGGGTGGGTCTGCGCATGCGGCGGACGGCGACGGTGCTGTCGGGCTCGGCCTGCTGCGTGTACGGGCTGACCTTCACGTCGCATTTCTACGGCGCCAAGCGCACGGTCGGCTACGTGCCGTTCAACTCCGAGACCCTGGTGACCGGCAAGCTGTTCGAGGATATCCGCGAGGCCGTCTTCAAGCTCGCCGATCCGGACAAGGTCGACACCGTCGTCGTCACCAATCTGTGCGTGCCGACGGCCTCGGGCGTGCCGCTGCGGCTCTTGCCCGACGAGATCAACGGGGTGCGCATCATCGGCATCGACGTGCCCGGCTTCGGCGTGCCGACCCATGCCGAGGCCAAGGACGTCCTGGCCGGGGCGATGCTCAACTACGCCCGCCATGAAGCCGAGCAGGGTCCGGTGGCCGCCCCCCGGGGCGGGCCGTCGGAGAAGCCGACCGTCACCCTGGTCGGCGAGATGTTCCCGGCCGACCCGGTCGGCATCGGCATGATGCTGGAGCCGTTGGGCCTCGCCGCCGGCCCGGTGGTGCCGACCCGGGAGTGGCGGGAGCTGTACGCCGCGCTCGACTGTGCGGCCGTCGCCGCCATCCACCCGTTCTACACCGCAAGCTTCCGGGAGTTCGAAGCGAGCGGACGGCCGATCGTCGGCTCCGCTCCGGTCGGCCGGGACGGGACCGCCGCCTGGCTGGAGGCGGTCGGCAAGACCTGCAACGTCGAGACCGCCAGGATCGACGCCGCCAAGGCGCGGCTGATCCCGGCGATCGACGCCGCCCTGGCCAGCCGGCCGATCACCGCCCGGATCACCCTGTCGGGCTATGAAGGCTCGGAACTGCTGGTGGCGCGCCTGCTGATCGAAAGCGGTGCCGATGTCCGCTATGTCGGTACCGCCTGTCCCCGCACCCGCTGGTCCGACCCGGATCGGGAGTGGCTGGAGGCCAGGGGGGTCCAGGTCCAGTACCGCGCGTCGCTGGAGCAGGACGTCGCGGCGATGCAGGAGTTCCGGCCGGATCTGGCGATCGGCACGACGCCGGTCGTCCAGAAAGCCAAGGAGCTGGCGATCCCGGGGCTGTACTTCACCAACCTGATTTCCGCCCGGCCGCTGATGGGGCCGGCCGGGGCCGGGTCGCTGGCGGATGTGATCAACGCCTCGCTGGCCAGTAAGGCGCGCTTCGACACCATGAAGGCGTTCTTCGCCGGCGTGGGTGAAGGCCATGCCGCGGGGGTCTGGGAAGATACCCCGGTCGACCGGCCCGCATTCCGCAAGAAATACGCCGCCAAGCTCAAAGCTGCCAAGCAGCCGAAGATGAAGGATTTCGGCTGATGCTCGTCCTCGACCACGACCGCGCCGGCGGCTACTGGGGTTCGGTCTACGTGTTCACCGCGATCAAGGGGTTGCAGGTGATCATCGACGGACCCGTGGGCTGCGAGAACCTGCCGGTCACCTCGGTCCTGCACTACACCGACGCGCTGCCGCCGCACGAACTGCCGATCGTGGTCACCGGCCTGGCCGAAGAGGAGCTCGGTCAGAAAGGCACCGAGGAGGCGATGAAGCGGGCCCATGGCGCGCTCGACCCCGACCTGCCGGCGGTGGTGGTCACCGGTTCGATCGCCGAGATGATCGGCGGCGGGGTGACGCCGGAAGGCACCAGCATCGAACGCTTCCTGCCGCGCACGATCGACGAGGACCAGTGGCAGAGTGCCGACCGTGCGCTGAAATGGCTGTGGACCCAATACGGCCCGAAGAAGGTCCGCAAGAAAGCCCGCCAGGAGGGCGAGAAGCCCAAGGTCAACATCATCGGGCCGATCTACGGCACCTTCAACATGCCCTCGGACCTGGCGGAAATCCGCCGGCTGGTCGAGGGCATCGGTGCCGAGGTCAACATGGTGTTCCCGCTGGGCAGCCACCTGGCGGATATCGCCAAGCTGGCCGACGCGGATGTCAACATCTGCCTGTACCGCGAGTTCGGGCGCCTGCTGTGCGAGGCGCTCGACACGCCCTATCTGCAGGCGCCGATCGGCCTGCACAGCACGACCAAGTTCCTGACCGTGCTCGGCGAGTTGCTCGGCCTCGACCCGGCCCCGTTCATCGAGCGGGAGAAGCACACCACGATCAAGCCGATCTGGGATCTGTGGCGCTCGGTCACGCAAGACTTCTTCGGCACCGCCAGCTTCGGCATCGTCGCCAACGAGACCTACACCCGCGGCGTGCGCCATTTCCTGGAGGAGGAGCTCGGCCTGCCCTGCACCTTCGCGGTCGCGCGCTACGCCGGCAAGAAGACCGACAATGACGGCGTGCGGGAGCTGATCCACACCAAGACCCCGCTGGTCCTGTTCGGTTCCTACAACGAGCGGATGTACCTCAACGAGGCCGGCGGCAAGGCGCAGTACATCCCCGCCAGCTTCCCCGGCGCGATCATCCGCCGGCACACCGGCACCCCCTTCATGGGCTATGCCGGGGCTACCTATCTCGTCCAGGAAGTGTGCAACGCGCTGTTCGACGCGCTGTTCCACATCCTGCCCCTGGGCACTCAGCTCGACGCCGTCGACCCGACCCCGTCGCGGTTGCACACGGAGCTGCCCTGGGATCCCGATGCCCGTACCGAGTTCGACCATCTGGTCGAGGCCTATCCCGTGCTGACCCGGATCTCCGCCGCCAAGCGCCTGCGCGACGCGGTGGAGCGCATGGCCCGCGATGCGGGCGAAGAGCGGATCGCCGCCGACCGCGTATTGGCGGCGGCCGCGTCGCTGACGCCGGAGCGCGCGTCATGAGCCCGCGTTTCGAGCGATGTCTGTTCACCGGTCCGTCCGCCCCCGGACGGCCCGGCTCTCCCGCCCAAGCGGCGGCATCCGCCGCCTTGGCCCCGATCTCGACGGTCTTCGGCCCGGCGGGACGGCCCGAACGGGCCCGGGGCGGTGGTCTCAACCGATGCCGGCCATCCTGCCGGCACGCGGCGTAACGGAGGCTTGCATGGTGAGTCTGGCAAGAGCGGACAACGGACGGGCTCGGACCCGTGACGGCCGCGCCGAGTTCAACGTCTACTTCGCCGTCACCTTCACGGTCCTGCTTGTGGTCTGCACCGTCTGCCGGCTGTTGCCGCGCCGATGGCGGCCCTTCGCGGGGGGCGGCACGACGCGCCGATCGATCGTGGGTGAGGCCCTGGCGGCTACCAGCATGATCGTGCCGTTCGCCTTTATGGGCTGAGCACGCGGGAGCATGCGGGCTGGCGCCGTTCGCCCCCCAGCGACGGGTGAAAGGCGTAGCGCACGAGGTCTCACCCGGTTTCCCCCGGCCGGCGTGCAGAAGTTGTCCTGGCGGTCGTGCCGGGACGATCCCAGCCGCGCGGGTGGGCGCGGTACCGGCCGGAGCGGCCAAGCAGAGGAGTCAGCTGTATGGCTGAAGATACGTCGTTGTCAGGGCTGTCGGCGCAGGAGGCGAAGGCCTTCCACGAGCTGTTCATGCGCAGCTTCCTGATCTTCACCACCGTCGCCTTCGTGGCGCACATCCTGGCCTGGATGTGGCGTCCGTGGCTGCCGGGCCCGGGCGGGTATGCCGATGCGGGTGCGCTGATCGACACCACCACGCAGGTCGCTCAGCACGCCTTGACCCTGTTGTCCTGAGGAGACGGAGACATGTGGAGACTCTGGATGATCTTCGACCCGCGGCGGACGCTGGTGGCCCTGGCCACCTTCCTGTTCGTCCTGGCGCTGTTGATCCACTTCATCCTGCTGTCGACCGACCGGTTCAACTGGCTCGAAGGCCCGTCGGGCGGGGCCTCGGCCGTCGAGCAGATGTCGCCCATGCCGGGCTAAGCAGCCGCTTCGGTACCGCAAGGCCCGCGCGCCCGCGGCGGATAGGGTGGCCCCCCACGCCCTGTCCGTCGCTGCCTCGCCAAGCACCGGAGCGCAAAGGCTCACCGTGGCTGTCGATCGGAGAACTCGCCTATGGCCATGCTCAGCTTCGAGAGAAAGTACCGCGTTCGCGGAGGAACGCTCGTTGGAGGGGATCTGTTCGATTTCTGGTTTGGTCCTTTCTATGTCGGGTTCTTCGGCGTAACGACGATCTTCTTCACTTTCCTAGGCACCGCTCTGATCCTGTGGGACGCTGCCTTGGGGCCGACGTGGAACGTCTGGCTCATCAGTGTCGATCCGCCGCCCCTGGAATACGGGCTCAGCTTCGCGCCGCTGCGCGAAGGCGGTATCTGGCAACTCGTCACCATCTGCGCGATCGGCGCGTTCGTGTCCTGGGCGCTGCGCCAGGTCGAGATCGCCCGCAAGCTCGGCATCGGACTGCATGTGCCGATCGCCTTCAGCTTCGCCATCTTCGCCTATGTCTCGCTGGTGGTGATCCGACCGGTCCTCCTGGGTGCCTGGGGGCACGGCTTTCCCTACGGTATCTGGAGCCATCTCGATTGGGTGTCCAACGTCGGCTACCAGTACCTGCATTTCCACTACAATCCGGCGCATATGCTCGCGGTGACCTTCTTCTTCACCACGACCCTGGCGCTGTCGCTGCACGGATCGCTGGTCCTGTCGGCCGTCAATCCGGCCAAGAAAGGCGACACCGTCAAGACGCCGGAACATGAGGACACCTTCTTCCGCGACCTGATCGGCTATTCAGTCGGGACATTGGGTATTCACCGCCTCGGCCTGTTCCTGGCGCTCAATGCCGGGTTCTGGAGTGCCATCTGCATCATCATCAGCGGCCCGTTCTGGAGCCGCGGATGGCCCGAATGGTGGACCTGGTGGCTCAATCTGCCGGTGTGGAGCTAAGGGGAGCAGCGATCCATGGCCGGATACCAGAACATCTTCACGCAAATCCAAGTCCGCGGTCCCGCCGAACAGGGCGTGCCCATCGATGAGGGCATGTATCGTCGCTCCAAGGCCGGCGGTTTCAGCCATCTGTTCGGTTGGCTCGGCAACGCCCAGATCGGGCCGATCTATCTCGGCTGGTACGGGGTGGCTTCCATCGTCTGCGGGTTGGTCGCGATCGAGATCATCGGTCTCAACATGTGGGCGTCGGTCGGCTGGGACCCGGTTCAGTTCGTCCGCCAGCTGTTCTGGCTGGCGCTGGAACCGCCGCCACCGTCCTACGGCCTGTCCCTGCCCCCCTTGGGCGAAGGCGGCTGGTGGCTGCTCGCCGGGTTCTTCCTCACCGCCTCGATCCTGCTGTGGTGGTGGCGGACCTATACCCGGGCGATCGCGCTGGGCATGGGCACCCATGTCGCCTGGGCCTTCGCGGCGGCCATCTGGCTCTACCTGGTGCTGGGCTTCATCCGTCCGATCCTGATGGGGTCCTGGGGCGAGGCGGTGCCGTTCGGCATCTTCCCGCACCTGGATTGGACGGCTGCTTTCTCCATTCGGTACGGGAACCTGTTCTACAACCCGTTCCACGCCCTTTCGATCGTGTTCCTGTACGGCTCGACCCTGCTGTTCGCGATGCACGGTGCGACCATCCTGGCCGTTAGCCGCCTGGGCGGCGACCGAGAGATCGACCAGATCATCGACCGCGGGACCGCGTCGGAGCGGGCCGGGCTGTTCTGGCGGTGGACCATGGGTTTCAACGCCACCATGGAATCCATCCACCGCTGGGCGTGGTGGTTCGCCGTCCTCACCCCCCTGACGGGCGGAATTGGGATCCTTCTCACCGGTACGGTGGTCGACAACTGGTATCTCTGGGCGGTGAAGCACAGCTTTGCGCCGGTGTATCCCCAGCTATGGCCCGAGGTGGTTGATCCCGCCCTGAGCGCAGGAGGGATGTGATGTCGACGCTGACCTACTCGATACCACCGTTCGTCAAGGTTTCCGGGACGCTGTTCGTGCTGTTCCTGGGGGTGGTCACGGTGCTGGCCATCCCCCGGAACACCGAGGATGTCCAGAACGGGCCCAGCGGCACCGGAATGGCGCAGATCTTCAACGAGGCCGAACTGAGGGCCCAGCTCGCCGCCGTCGACATTCCCCCCGAGCCCTGGCCCCGGTCGGAGGACTACGAAGGCCTGCCCACCGCCGGCGAAGTCTACGAGAACGTTCAGGTTCTCGGTCATCTGCCGGCCGAGCATTTCGACCGGCTGATGGCGGCGATCACCGAATGGGTGTCCCCGGAGGAAGGGTGTGCCTATTGCCACAACCTGGAATCCGACAACCCGTTCGCCGGCGACGACCTCTACACCAAGATCGTCTCTCGCCGGATGATCCAGATGACGATGACCATCAACAGCGCGTGGGATGAGCATGTCGCGCCGTCGGGGGTGACGTGCTACACCTGCCACGCTGGCCAGGCCGTGCCGGCGAACATCTGGTTCGAAAACCCGCTGGTCGAACGGCCGACCCGGATGATCGGGGACCTCGCGCAGCAGAACCAGCCGGCGGTGGCGGCCGCCTACGCCTCGCTGCCGATGGACCCGTTCACGCCGTTCCTGGTGGAAGACAACGAGATCCGGGTCTATTCGGCCACGGCGCTGCCGTCGGGGAACCGGACGTCGATCAAGCAGGCCGAGTGGACCTACAGCCTGATGATGCACATGTCCGACAGTCTGGGCGTGAACTGCACCTATTGTCACAACACCCAGGCTTTCGAATCGTGGGAGCAGAGCCCGCCCGCCCGGGTCACGGCGTGGCATGGCATCCGGATGGTGCGGGAACTGAACAATGCGTATTTGATCCCGCTGGGTCCGGAATACCCGGCACACCGGCTCGGACCGCTGGGTGATGCGCCCAAGGCGAACTGTGCGACCTGCCACCAAGGTGTGTATCAGCCGCTGTGGGGTGCGGATGTGCTGGCCGACTACCCGTCTCTGTCGGGTCCCGCCCCGGGACCCTATGGCGAGGCCGAGACGGCTCAGGCGACCAGCCAGTAGCGCCATCGGTGACGCTCGACCCCAGAGCGGGATGGCGTCGGGTGCGATCGCTCCGCGATCGCGCATGACGTCTCAATCCCGCTCTCCCTCTTTGAAGTCGATCGACCTGCGTTCAGATGGCCTCATCTGAACGCAGGTCGATCTAGCCGTCGAGCTTCTTGCGGGGGGTGCTCGGGCCGCCGGACCAGGATTGCACGAAGGCGGAAAGAGCCGGATCCGGCGGATCCGGCAGGACGATCATCAGCTTGACGTAGAGATCACCATCCGGTGGTCCGGAGATGCCTTTTCCCCTGAGGCGCAGCTTCCGCCCCGAACTGGAGCCGGGGGGGACCTTGACGGTGACCTTGCCGTCCAGGGTCGGCACGACCACCGACGTGCCTTCGACCGCCTCCTTCAGGGTGACCGGCACCTCGATGATCAGGTCGAGCCTGTCCCGCGTGAACAGCGGATGCGGCGGCACCGTCAGATCGACGAGCGCATCGCCCGCCGGCGCTCCCCCGAAGCCGGCGGTGCCCTTGCCCTTCAGCCGCAGCGTGTTGCCGGTGTCGCTGCCGGGGGGGACGGATACGCTGATTTCCGTCCCGTCGCTGAGGCGAAGACGGGCCTTGCCGCCGCGGATGGCCGTTTCGAACGGGACGGTCAGCGGGTAGCGCACATCCTTGCCCGGGGTGCGGAAGCCGGCGGTTTCCGAACGGGCACCGCCGCCCGCCTGTCCGCCGTCCGCACCGCTGCCGGGGTGCCGGAACAGGTCCTCGAAGATGTCGGCCCCGAAGCCGCCGGCCCCGCCGGTCGATCCGGCTCGACCATAGGCCCGGCGGCCATAGGCACGCCGAAACGCCGCCTCAGGCCGCTCATGGCCGCCGGCATCGATCTCTCCGCGGTCGAACCGCTTGCGTTTGGTCTCGTCGCCGAGGATCGCGTAGGCCGCCGAGACGTCCTTGAAGCGCTGCTCGGTCTTCTGGTCGCCGGGGTTGCGATCGGGGTGCAGACTCTTGGCGAGAGACCGATACGCTTTCTTGATCTCGGCTTGGGTGGCGGCGCGGGCCACACCCAAGACCTTGTAGGGGTCCTGCATTGCCGTCGCATGAAAAAGGGGCCGGACCCGACGACACGGCGATGCTGAGCAAGAGCCGTAGACCGATCGGGCTTGTGTTAACCTGATCCTTGCAGGGCAAGGCATCAAGAGCCGGTTAACCCACCGCAGCCCCGACGGATGCCGTGGCCGCCCCGGATCGTCCTTCCGCGTTTTGAGAAGCTCCCTCAAAACACGATAAGCACGGTCGATCCCGATATCGACTTGCGCTGAGGTGACGGACCACCCTTAGAGCGTCCTGCATCCGAACGGACGCAGGACGTTCTAAATCTCTGAAGTCGATCACCTTACCTGCATTCAGATGAGTCCATCTGAACGCAGGTTGATCTAGACCGGACGCCAGGTATCCGATCCCGGTGCCCGGCACGCGGTGACGGTGGCCGGATCATCCCGTGTGCTCACCGTAAAGGTCAGGCGTGCACAGGCTTCGGTTCCCGCGCCGGGTGGGGCATCGCTGACCCCGACCGTACCGGTGACGCCGGCCACCCGATCCCGCCACAGCACCGGCGTGATGACGCTGTCGCGTTCGACGAGCGCCACCTCCACGGCGTTGGCGACGGTCGCCGTGCCCTGGGGCGACAAGCCTTGCTGCACCGCTGCCGGGACCAGGGCCGACCAACTCGTGTCGGTCCGCTCGGAAGAGGGGCCGGATCGCGACGACACGTCGGCAAGCTGGCAGCCGCCGAGCAGCAACAGGACGAGGGCGAGCACGCCTGGGCTGGCGGGGGATGTCACCATGGGGCACTTTCGGTCTGACCGCGTCGCCCGGCACCGCACCCGCTGCAATCCCGGGGGGCCGCGTGCCGGAGCCGATCGGGATTAGCTGCCGACGATCTGCCAACTGCCGTCGGGTTGTTGGCAGGCGGTGCCATAGGCCCGCTGCAACTCGCCATTGACCCATACGTCTTGCTGATACTCGCGGCAATAGGCGCCAGCGGAAGACCGACCGTCCCGGACCGTCTTGACCGTGCCGTAATTGCCGCTGTCCGGATTGTTCCAAGTGATCTCCTGACCGACGGGCGCGGACAAGGCCTGCTGGTTGGCCTGGGCCATGGCGGCCCGGTCGGCCCGGTCCAGCGACGCGCCGATCTCCCGACCGATCATGGCGCCGGCGGCCACGCCGATACCGGTGGCCAGCAACTGGCCGGTCCCGTCGCCGATCTGAGAGCCGATCAGGCCGCCGACCACGGCGCCGCCGAGTGTTCCGACATTCTCTTTCGGGCCCGCGGTTTGGCATCCCGCCAAGGCGAGGGCACCGGCGACCAGGACGATCGCGAGTTTTGGTCTGTTCATGCTCTGTCACTTCCCAACTCGGGCTCAAACGGCCGGTGGCCCGACCCGATACGGATCCCCATGGCCGGACCTTGCCGCATCGACCCGTGCATGCCGATGATGTAGGGCATCAATACGTCATCTTTGTGCATGGAGCCGTGATGATTGACACAGTTCTCCCATCCGCCGAGCGCGGAGCAGCCGATCTGGCCGCGTCGGACGATCCGTTCGACCTGTTCGCAGCCTGGATGGCCGATGCCGAGGCCAGCGAGACCGACGACCCCAATGCCATGACGGTGTCGACGGCCAGCGCGGACGGCCGTCCGTCCGCCCGGACGATCCTCCTCAAGGGAATCGACGGGCCTGAGGTGTGCCCGCGCGGCTTCGTATTCTACACCAATCTCGAGAGCCGCAAGGGCCGCGACCTGGCGGAGAACCCACACGCATCCCTGCTGTTCTATTGGAAGAGCCTGCGCCGGCAGATCCGGATCGAGGGCGCGGCCGTGCCCGTCTCGACGGCTGAAGCCGATGCCTATTTCCGCAGCCGGCCGCGCGGCTCCCGCATTGGTGCGTGGGCGTCCGACCAGTCGCGCCCGCTGGCCGATCGCGCGCTTCTGGCCCAGCGGGTCGAGCAGGCGACCGCCCGGTTCGGGGATGGGGAGATACCGCGACCGCCCCACTGGTCGGGCTATCGGATCGTGCCCGAGCGGATCGAGTTCTGGCGCGAGGGGGAGTTCCGCCTGCACGAACGGCTCGTATTCGAACCGGTCGGTGACGGCTGGCAGTCCCACCGCCTGTTCCCGTAGAGCGGGATCGCGCGTGAGGTCGTCCCGCTTCGACTCCCCCCTTTGGGGGCAAGCTTCAGACATGAGGGTGCGTCCCCTCAGGTCGTCTTGCTGTGGACCGGCGCCCTTCCGGACAACCCCTCGTTAACCCGATGGTGCGATAATTACCGCATTCATGGGTGACGAGCCGGAGACTTCGGATGACCTTGAGGGCCAGGACGTTTCAGATCCGCGATGGTGAAGAGGCGGCGAACGACGAAGAGAACCTTGCCGGTTTTCTCGGACGGGTGCAGGTGGAGCGGATCGAGACGGCGCACCTGCCCGACGGCTGGCGCCTGCTGGTGTTCTACAACGACACCAAGGCGGCCGAGGAATCGGCCCAGATCGCCTCCGCCCTGGCAAGCTCGCTCAAACTGTGGCGCCGCGACATGGGCCGAAACCTCGCCGTGCCGGAGGACGACATCCTGTCGGATCCCGACCTGCAGGAGGTGGCGCGCTATGCGCCGACGACGACGCTCGAACTGCGGGTGGTGCTCGGTGTGAAGGGCGAAGGCGGCACCACCTACGAAAACGAGATCGTCCAGGCCGTCCGCGAAACCCTCGACGATCTGAGCTGAGCGGCGACCCGTCCCGCGCACCGGCGGGAGACCGGCAGCGGGGGACGGCGCATTCGGACGCGGTTGGGCGCCGCACCGCCCGGCCGTGTCCGGCGGGGCTGGACGTTTGGCGCCCGGCCATGCTGGATACCGGTCCGAACGCTGCTTCCAGCATTGTCGATCGTCGAGGAGGACGACCGTGAAGCGCCTGATCACCCTGTTCTGGAGTGCCCTGTTCGCCATGACCGCCGCCAGCCAAGCCGGAGCCGACCCGATCGATCCGGAAAACACCCTCTTCCTCGACCTCGAAGCGGGTCGCGTGGTCATCGAACTGCTGCCGGAGGTAGCCCCTCAGCATGTCGAACGCATCAAGACCTTGGCGCGCCAGGGCTTCTACGATGGGATCATCTTCCATCGGGTGATCGACGACTTCATGGCGCAGACCGGCGATCCGACCGGGACCGGTCGCGGAGGATCGTCTCTGCCCGACCTGCCGGCGGAGTTCTCCGCCCTGCCGTTCGAACGCGGCACCTTGGGCATGGCCAGAACGCAAGACCCTAACAGTGCCAACAGCCAGTTCTTCATCAACTTCGTCCGAACCCCGCACCTCGATCGGCAATACACCGTGTGGGGCCGCGTCGTCGACGGTATGCAGTATGTCGACGGCCTCGCGCGCGGACAGCCGCCGCGCAGCCCGGACAGCATCGTCAGCCTGCGGGTTGCCGCCGATGTCCAGGATTGAGGCGACGCTTCAGCGGCGTGCCGCTTGAAAGCGTGCCTTGACGCCGGCCGGGGGCGGGGGAGCATCGACACCGCACCGCACCGCACCGCACCGCACCGGCCGGCCGGGAGATCGTGCCGACCGGCGGAGGTGCAGGCGCGCCGGAACGATGAAAGCCTGTAGAGGTCTCCAGTCTGCGTTGTATGCTTGCGGGCTAAATCAACCTACGTTCAGATGGACTCATTTGAACGTGGATAAGTTGATCTACTTCAAAGAGTTAGAGCATCTTATCTGCGTCTGTTCGGACGCAGGTTGATCTAGCAGGGCGAGGTTTGCCGGGCAAACGGTCCTCGGAAGGGTCGAACGCGGATGCAGCATGACGGGGACGGCGGTTCGCCACCGGAGTTAGAATCGGGGGTGCTGGAGGCGATTGTCCAGCACGCCGGCGTCGGCGTGTTCGTAACCGCGATCGATCACCGCATCCTGTTTGCCAATCGGTTTTTGGTCGGATTGCTGGGGTTCCGCAGCGTCGCCGCGTTCTTCAGCGAACCGCGCAGTACCCTGGATTTCTACGTCGATGCGTCCGCCACCGACCGGTCCCGGGCGGGCATCGCCCGGGA
>JANQKE010000201.1 GCA_028281265.1 Alphaproteobacteria bacterium
CTGCTTCGTCGCCGACAAGACCGACCTCGAAGCCGTCACCTGCTTCGTCGCCGACAAGACCGACCTCGAAGCCGTCACCTGCTTCGTCGCCGACGAGCCGAAGCGGGTTGACCGTCTGCAGCCTGAAGACGTCGTGTAACCCGATAACGGCCTCCTCATCGGCGCCGTCCACCCCGCCGGTGAGGAGCCACCATCAACGCGGAGACCCTTGCGAGACGGCGTCGTCCTGAGCCGTCGATCGGCACGGATTGGCCGTGACGGGGTCGGCCATGTCCGCGGCCACGCCGACCTCCCCCGTCCGGCCCGGGCTCGACAGCGCTCTCACCGCGGCGGGGACAAAAAAGGGTCGAGACCGTTCCGCCGCGCGCCGGGTCCCTCATCGCCCCGATCGCGACCGAACTGCCCCGCAAGGCCGGGGCGGCCGTCGCCCAGAGGCGGGCTCAGATGCAGGGTCGCCCCAAGTTGTCCCGGATCGGGTGTTTCCAGACGTTCGAGACGCCAAGGGCGAAGCGGCTGCCGCCGGTGATGCCGCCAACGCCTGGAAAAGACGCGCCCCCCAAGAGCGTTCAGGCAGGCTGCGCCCTATCCAGCCTACGGACTACCTGATCGGCGAACCATCGGACCGGGCCGTCGCCTGGCGCGACACCGTCCTGAAAGCCCCTATCTGGATCAGCCGGCGTTCAGATGGATTCATCTGAACGCAGATAAGTTGATCTAGTTCAAAGATTTAGAGCATCTTATCTGCGTCCGTTCGGACGCAGGATGCTCTCTAGCGGTACCTGAAACGCCGGTAGATCCCGGGTGCCAGGTGTCTGAAGCGACGGGAACACCATTGCAGGCCGGCGATCATGGCTGACCTTAGGCGAGAATGCCTAAGCGCGTGCCGCCGTATCCGGATCTGCTCCCGGCGACCTATCGATGATAGTTGTTCTGACAGACCAGCACCCGTAAAAATACATACATCCTTGTTTGTTACAAGAAAATGATGATCTTCAGCCGCAAGCCGGCAGACCAGAGCGTAGTCGGCTGCGATCCGGAATCGGGTTGAATAGGGCTTATCTCCTATCGCGGTGCGACGAAACAGCATCGCCTGATGGTGAGTCGGCATCCCCCAGAACAGCGATTTCCGATCGCGCGCCGGTTTGCGGCACCAGCGGTTTCCGGTCCTCTCCCAGCACGCGCCCAGGATCACGCCGGGGGATCGGCCGGTGTTCGGGTCCGGGCGACATTCGGGCCAGGGCCGGGCGATCACATCGGCCGAGGTCAACCGGTCTCCGGCGTTGAGGAAGAGCAGATAGCGGCCGCGCGCGACGGCGGTCGCGCGGTTCATCGCGTCATAGGGGCCCGTATCCGCCTCGACGCGCAGGACCGTCGGCCGGACCGTACAGGCCGTCGCCGCCCGGTCCGCCCGCGGGCCCGCCAGGATCTGGACGATCCACTCCACATCGCCGGGCAGCGGGTCCCCCAGCGATGCGGCCGTCGCCGCCAACCGGCCCGGGTCGCCGTCGCTGACGGTGATGACGCTCAGCCACGGCTCGGTCCGGACCGGCGCGGGTCCTCGGGGCGCCATCGCGGCGGCGGCGATGCCGAACCGGCTCATTCCCCGTCCCGAAGCCCGTCGATCGCGGCGGCGGTGACGGCCGTGCGGGCCAGGATCGTGGTGACCTCGTTCAGGATCCCCAGCAGGCCGCGCTCCCCCGCCCGCCAGGGGACGATGATCGTGGTCCCCGGAGGCACGGCCGGCATGACGTGCCGACGCCCGCTCCACCCGATCGGGGCGGCGGATCCATCCGGGAAGACCATGAAGGCCCGGTCCCGATCCGCGTG
>JANQKE010000020.1 GCA_028281265.1 Alphaproteobacteria bacterium
TAGATCAACTTATCTGCGTTCAGATGAGTCCATCTGAACGCAGGTTGATCTAGAGCAGGATGGCATCAGGTGCGATCGCGTTTACGATCGCACCTGACGTCCGCATCTCGCTCTGACACGCATCTTGCTCCAGAGCATCCTGCGGCCGAACGGACGCAGGTAAGGGGCTCTCCCTCTTTGAAGGCGAGCCCCTTACCTGCGTTCGGATGAGACCATCCGAACGCAGGTCGATCGAGCCGACACCGCCGCGCGGCCGGATCCGGGCCCGGCATCCAGTCGCCGGGGGGGGCGTCGCGATGGCCGATCGGTGTCAAACGAAACAACCGAATTGATCCCGGTCAATATGGGCTGAGCGTGCATCTTCCTAGATGTATGGCGATGTCGACCACCGTGTGCGTGCGTCGTCGATCATGCCGATGGCGGGGCGTGCCTGAACTGGCGGCAGCATGACACCACCCGGCCGGCCGATCCAGCAGGGACGCCCGCAAGCCGGCCTCATACAGGTGAGGAAACCCTCCATGGCCAAAATGATGAAGGCTGCGATCGTCAAGGAACTGGGCCAGCCCCTGGTGATCGACGAGGCGCCGGTGCCGGAGCCCGGACCCGGGCAGATCCAGGTGGCGATCCAGGCCTCCGGCGTCTGCCACACCGATCTGCATGCCGCGGAAGGCGACTGGCCGGTCAAGCCGCAGCCGCCCTTCATCCCGGGCCATGAGGGGGTGGGGTTCGTCTCCGGCGTCGGTGCCGGCGTCACCCATGTCAAGGAAGGCGACCGGGTCGGCGTGCCGTGGCTGTACTCCACCTGCGGCCATTGCGAGCACTGCATGGGCGGCTGGGAGACGCTGTGCGAGGGCCAGCAGAACACCGGCTACTCGGTCAATGGTGGCTTCGCCGAATATGTGGTCGCCGATCCCGACTATGTCGGTCATCTGCCGAGCACCGTGTCCTTCACCGAGCTCGCACCGGTGCTCTGCGCCGGGGTGACGGTCTACAAGGGCCTCAAGGTCACCGACACCAAGCCCGGCGACTGGGTGGTCATCTCCGGCATCGGCGGGCTCGGCCACATGGCGGTGCAGTATGCCAAGGCGATGGGGCTCAACGTGGCGGCGGTCGACATCGACGACGCCAAGCTCGATCTGGCCACACGGCTGGGGGCCACCGCGGTGGTCAACGCCAAGAAGGAGGACCCGGCCGCCTTCATCAAGAAGGAGATCGGCGGGGCCCACGGGGTTCTGGTCACGGCCGTGTCCTCGATCGCGTTCGAGCAGGCGCTGGGCATGGTCCGGAGGGGCGGGACGATCGCCCTCAACGGCCTGCCTCCGGGCAGCTTCCCGCTGCCGATCTTCGACATGGTGCTCAACGGGGTCACCGTGCGGGGCTCGATCGTCGGCACCCGGCTCGACCTGCAGGAGTCGCTGCAGTTCGCCGGGGACGGCAAGGTGCACGCCACCATCAGCCTCGATACGGTCGACAACATCAACGATATCTTCGCCCGCATGCACCGTGGGGAGATCGAAGGCCGCGTGGTGCTCGACTTCCAGTCCTGACCGCGATATCCGGCCGGGCCGAGGGGCGGTCCTCCCGCGGCCCGGCTGCCTATGGTCCGGACGGGGGCGCGCCCTCGGGCACGCCGGCACACAGGATGTGCCCGTCGGGATCCCGGACATACAGCTCCAGCATGCCGTACCATTGCTTGACCGGGCCCTTGATCACGGCCTCGGGGGCGACCCGGTTCTCCAGCGCCAGCGGGTCGAGACCGCGGAGATAGACCGTGCCCGCCGGCGTCGGCACCTGGTCGGGGCGGAAGCCGTCCAGCTCGGATGCCAGGCTCTCGTTGGTCTGGAGCATCAGCTGTGCGCCGTCCCACTCCAGGGTCGCGAACACCGCGCGGTCCTCCTGGCCGGGCTGCAGCACGCCCTGATGGGCATCGATCATCACCATGACCGACAGGCCGATCCGGTCGCGGTAGAACGCGATCGACCGGGCCATGTCGGTGACCATCAGATTGGGAATGATCACGACACCGCATCCTATGGTTCGAAACGGCGCCACCGTATCACCATAGGCCGTCCCTGCCCAAGCCGAGTCTGCCCAGCCCGGCCCGACACGCCGGAACCCAGGTGCCCGATCGAGGGCGGCCGGCGCACCGGACCGGACGACCCCGGGGGGAGAAGCGGCTCGTCAGCGTGCCGGAGGATGGGGTAGGAGCCATCGAGCTCAACTTGGACAGCGGGAGGCGACCAAGGATCGACCCTGTATCATCGTCGTTGCCACCCGCGACGTGAGATGAGGTCACCTCGGCGCAAACCGGTATCAGGGCGTGATCCGGCGCCGAGTGGCATCTTGCAGAATACGTATTTTTCGGATATTCTGAAATATAAGTAGGGAGATCACCGATGCCATCCGTCACGTCCGCCGAGTTTCAGAGGAATTTCGGTACTTACAAGGAAGCGGCCATGCGCGGGCCGGTGACGATCACCAGTCATGGCCGGGAGAGCCTGGTGGTGCTCTCGGTCGATGAGTACAAGCGTCTGAAAGCCATGGATACCCGGCGTGCCTACTACGCGCACGAACTGCCCGACGATATCCTTGAAGCGATCGACACCGAGCTTGAGCGCACATCCGATGTCAAACCCGCCAGGATACCCGAGTCGGAATTCTGATGGTTCTGCCGTCGGCATGGCCGGGTCTGGTGATCAACTATGCCTATCTCTGGCGACGGGAGGCGGATCGAGGACAGGAAGAGGGCCGGAAATACCGGCCCTCAGCGGTCGTCATCGTGTCCAAAGGGGGACTCGTTGCCGTGTCGCCGATCACGCATTCACCACCGCCAAGGGGCTCGACGGCAATCGAGTTGCCGCAGGATGTCAAGGATCGGATCGGTCTGGATTCCTCGCGCTCCTGGCTCATCACCAATGAGATCAACGTTTTCACCTGGCCCGGCCATGATCTTGGACAGATCGATCAAACAGAGCCCAAACGCGTCGCCTACGGCCAGCTACCGCCCAATCTAACCAGACTTCTGATCGAACGGGTGCGCACGCACGCACGCGAACGGGTGTTGGCGCAGGTTGACCGTGGGGCGGGTCGGTCACGCTGAATGGAAGTTGATGCCCTGCATCTCCGCTGTCGTGTATGATGAGTAACGGGCGGCCTTCGATGCTATCGGCATGGCAGGACTGTCCGCTTGGTAAGCTGCCGGAATGATGCGGCTGAAGCGCGGTTGCGGTGCCCGTCGGCACGGGGGCGGGGAGCCGGTGGTACTCTATGGCGTTCTCTACAGTGCCTGGTTGAGGGCGGCCGGCGCGCCGGGCTGGACCCGGCTGGCGGAGCGGCCCTTGTCCGTATAGGTGGCGGGGCCGCTGTCGGCCTGGGCCCGGCGGGTCGCGTTGACGACGAGATCGATCAGCCGCTGGTTGGCGGTCATGACCGCCTGCATCGCCGCGACGTTCTCGGCCGTGATCCCCTCCAGCCGGCCGGCGACATCGGCGAGATCGTCGAGCGCCTCCTCCGACGCATCGTCGGGGATGCCGTGGGCTTTGAGCCGCCGGGCGAGCGTGTCGTAGGTCGCGGCCAGGCCGGACTTGCGGCCCGCCAGCGCCACCGCGTCCCGCACCCGCGTGGCGCGGAGCAGGGCCGTCTCCTCCTCCAGGACCGCCAGGAGGTCGAAGGCCGTGTCGACCAGGTCCTCGAACGCGTCGACGGTCAGCGGGGCCGTCCGTTCGTCGGTCGCGATGTGGGTCGTCGAAGGGTCCATGGCGCTATCGTCCTTCCTGGGCGTCGAGAATGGTCCGCATCACATTGTCCGCGATCCCGACCCCGCCCGCCCGGGTCACCAGCTTGGCATATTCGTCCACCATCAGGGCCTTGAACGCCCGCTCGCCGGGTCCGCCGCCGAACGGACCGCTGGAGAGATCGACGCCGGCGAACATGTGGTTGAGCATCTGGGCCAGGAAGACGGCTTCGAACTCCCGCGCGGCGGCGGCGGCCTGCTCGGGCGTGCGGGCCTGGCCGGTCCGGTCGGCGGCTTGCTGGGCGTGGCCGGCCTGGTGGGCGAGGGTGGCGTTGGCGAGTCCGGCGGTGGCATCGACCATGGCGGATGCTTTCGTTCCCGTTGCGCGGCTTGCGCCTACATCACCGCGATCTCGGCCTGCAGCGCGCCGGCCGCCTTGATCGACTGCAGGATCGAGATCATGTCGCGCGGACTGACCCCCAGGGCGTTCAGACCCTGCACCAGGTCCTGCAGGCTGACCGACTGGCCCAGGATGCCGAGCTGCCGCCCCTCGCCGGTGTCGACCGCAATGTCGGTGCGGGGGACCACGGCCGTGTCGCCCTCGGCCAGCGGGTTGGGCTGGACCACCTGGGGTGTTTCGGTGACCCGCACGGTCAGGTTGCCTTGGGCGATCGCGACCGTGCTGACCCGCACGTTCTCGCCCATCACGATCACGCCGGTGCTCTCGTCGATCACCACCCGGGCCGGCTGGTCGGGATCGACCGTCAACTGCTCGATCGCCGTGATCAGACCGACCACGTCGCGATCCGGCGGGATGCGCAGCTCGATGGTCGCGGGATCGCTAGCCCGGGCCAGCCGCGTCCCCATCGCGTCGTTGATGCTCCGGGTGATACGCGTGGCGGTGGTGAAGTCGGGGTTGCGCAAGGCCAGATGCAACCGGTCCCGATCGGCCAGGGCGAACTCGATCTCCCGCTCGACGATCGCCCCGCCGGGGATGCGGCCGGCCGTCGGCACGCCCTGGGTTACCTGGGCCGCCTGGCCGCCGGCGCTGAAACCGCCCACGGTGACCGGTCCTTGCGCGACGGCATAGACCTCGCCGTCCGCGCCGATCAGCGGGGTGACCAGCAACTGGCCGCCGAGCAGGCTGCCGGCGTCGCCCAGGGAAGATGTCTGGACATCGATGCGCGTCCCCTGCCGGGCGAACGGCGGCAGGGTCGCCGTCACCATCACCGCGGCGACGTTGTCGGTATCCAGCCCGGTGTCGCGGATGTTGACCCCGAGCCGTTCCAGCATCCCGATCAGGCTTTCCCGGGTGAACGGCGAGCCGCCCAGGCTGTCGCCGGTGCCGTTGAGACCGACCACCAGCCCGTAGCCGACCAGCATGTTGTCCCGCACCCCCTCGATATCGACGATGTCCTTGATCCGGCTGGTGGCCTGCGCCGGAGCCGACAGCACCAGCAGCGACAGGGCCAGCACGGCGACGAGCCACACCGGCGGCAAGGCCGAACGGGACGGATAGGGTAGGGACAGGCGGGTCATGTCACCCCTCACGCTGGATCGATCCGTGACGGCGCCGGACCTGCCTTGTGCCGGCCGGGCACCGCCGGGATCGTCCGGTCTGCGAGCGGCGTGCCAAGCGGCGTCCCTCCCCGAACCGGTGCCGGGCGACCCGGCCGCGAGCCCCCTCGCACGCGCCCGCCGGGACCGGCGGAGAGATGCTAAGGCGTTGACGGAGAACGGCGTCCGCGTTCGGCCGGCGGCGGGCGTGCCGGCCGGCCGCACCGCCGCTTCGCCGCGCCTCGCCGACCGGCAAGGCCGACCGGGCGGCAGGATCTGCCGGCCTCGGCTCGGCAGATCCTGCCGGGTCGGCGGGCCGTTCCACGCGGCCCTGATGCCGGCTTGCGCCGAGGCGACCTCATCTCGAACCGTCCTTGCGGTCAAGCGCCCCGCGAGGCACGCCTCGCACACGCGCGGGCGGGCGGGCGGGCGTGTTGGTCAGGTCGCGATGAGGCTCGCTCATCGCAACGTGGTATTAACCCTGAGCGCACATGCTTGGCCGTGGACAGGCCGGTGATGGGCGACGGGCACGGTCCCCGTCCGCGCGGTCCGCGCATCCGCATAGGCATCGTTTCACGCATGAAGATCGAGGGTTCGAACCCGCTTCGGCCGGCCGGTGCCGGCAAGAGCAAACGCTCCCCGGACGGCGTCGGCGGGTTTGCCGATCTGCTCGGCGGGGGCGGCGACACGGCCGCCGCGGGTGCCGGGGGCGCTCCGGTCTCGGGCACGGCGACGCTGGCCGGCCTGCTGGCGGTCCAGGAGGATGGCGATTCCGCCGGCCACGCCGCCGATCGGGCCGCGGCGCGGCAAGGTGAAGACCAGTTGGACCGGCTGGAGGCGTTGCGCCGGGATCTGCTCGTCGGCGGGGTGTCGCGCTCCCGGCTGGAGGCGCTGGCGGCCGACTCCGCGCACCGGCTGCCGACGGCCGATCCCCGCCTGGATGCGATCCTCGACGATATCGACCTGAGGGTTCAGGTGGAACTCGCCAAGCGGGGGTTCTGAGACGCGCGCGGGGCAGGACGGCCCGCTCTTACGGAGGCGGATCGGCCCTGACGCCGGGAGCGGCGGGCACGGATGGGCCGGGAGGTCGGGCCGGCGGGAGGACCCGACCGGGCGCCGCCACCACCACCGGCGGGACCTCCGATGCGCGCTTGATTTTCAAGGTTACAGAGCGTATCGGCCCACACGCCGAGGGCCCCATGCGCAACCGCCAGGATCGGTTGAGCTTTGGCGGGCGCTGCCTATACTCCGGCGGCCTTCGACCAAGGTCGACTATGTGCGATCCCTGGGTAGTCCCGCATTGTGCGCCGCACAATGTCAGCCTGGTAGGTGAGACATACCGATGTCGAGCAATCTCGTTCCCCCCGAGTATCGCCCGAACGATCGCGAGCCCTTCATGAACCCGATCATGAAGGAGTATTTCCGCCAGAAGCTTCTAAGCTGGAAGATGGAGCTTCTGAAGGAGTCGGACATCACTCTGGGGCACCTGCAGGACGGCGGATTACAGGAACCCGACATCGCCGATCGTGCTTCGGCCGAAACCGACAAGGCGCTGGAGCTGCGCACCCGGGACCGGGAGCGCAAGCTGCTCAGCAAGATCGAGAGCGCGCTGCGCCGGATCGAGGAAGACACCTACGGCTATTGCGAGGAGACCGGGGAGCCGATCCCCGTCCGCCGGCTGGAAGCCCGGCCGACGGCCACCATGTCGGTGGAGGCCCAAGAGCGCCACGAAAGGCTGGAACGGACCCAGCGCGACGATTAGAGCATTCTGCGTCCGAACGGACGCAGATAAGATGGTCTCACTCTTTGAAGGAGATCGACTTGTCTACGTTCGGATGAGTCCATCCGAGATGATGTCATCTGAACGTAGACAAGTCGATCTAGAGCGTTTTCAGGGAATACCGGGCCGATCTGCCGAGGTGGATGGGCCCTGATGCCAGGAGCGAGGAGGAAGGACATGCCGGGGCATATTCGACG
>JANQKE010000028.1 GCA_028281265.1 Alphaproteobacteria bacterium
ACCGGCCGGGGCGTAGTCGCCGAAACCACCGTCGAAGAGCCCGGTACCGGACGTCGGCACACCGACCCGGACGTCGTCCGCGGCGTGGTCGTCGTCACCCAGGGTAACGGTACCGAAACTGCCTTGGAAGAAGACGTATGTTTCGTCAACCGCAGCCGGCGCGTCGGTTTCGATGTCGTCAATATCAAGACGGAAACCGTAGGTCAGACCGTTGTCCGACGTTCCCCGCGCATTGAACTGCACCCAGCCTTCGTTCTGGAAATCCCAGTCGTCACCACCCCCCGTAGAGTCGTTATCGGTGAAACCGACTTCCCAGTAGTAGCTGGCCGAGGTGGACAGTTCCAGCTGGGCGGCGGCCGGGCTGGCGATCATCGCCGCGGCGATCAGCGCCGAGGTGCCCAGAAGAGCCTTTTTCATTCCTTCATCCTCCAATCGTGAAGAGCACCGCCACGGTTCTTGTTGGTCCCCGGACCCTGGCCTGCTCGGATGGAAGCCCCCGGCGCGTGCCGGGAACGAATTCGGTGTTTAGTCGCACCGTTTTCACCCGGCAAGCGCTGCGGCACCCCGACTGTGTCATTGCACCGAAGGAGTGTGACACAGATGCCACAGCTTGATCCGATCGATCGAAGAGGATGTGGATCAGGCTCTTACCCGGTGTTCCTTCGACCGGACTCAAAGGCCGGGAGCGGGCCGGCGTGGCGGCGGCGTCCCGGTCCGGGGAAAGCCGCGTCAGTCTCCCACCGGCCGACGCTACGCCGGCGGGGCACCGCCGGCGATGGCGATCCGCGATGCCGGCGTCATCACCGCGAGCAGATCGAGCAGATCCGACGGGGCGAGGGCCACGCAGCCCGCGGTGGGGCCGCCATCGACCCTTCGGCAATGCACGAACACCGCACTGCCCCGCCCCGGCACCGGCGGATCGTCGTTGTGGCCGATGACGACGATCAGGTCGTACAGCCCGTCCGCCCGCCACAGCGCCTCATGACCGGCGGCGAACGGCAGCACGACCCGGCGGTTGTAGGCGGGTGACCCGGGATCGTCGCACCAGCCATCGACCGCCGACAGCGCCGCCACCGGCAGGCCGGTCCGCGGCCGCGCCAGCCGGTCGGGCCGGTACAGGACGGAGCGGACGGCGAAGCGGCCCGCCGGCGTGGCGCCGTCCCCCTCCCGCTTGTCGGCCCGCACGCCGGACCGGCCGAGCGAGCACGGCACCGTCCGGCCGCCCCAGGTCACCCGGCCGGTGGTCCCGTTCGGATCGGGGCGGACGCGGACATCGGTCATGGGCAGGAGCTCCGGCGGGCGGCGGGCTTCCCATCCCCTCCACCACAGCCGGCCGCCGCTGTCGAGATCGATCCGTCGGCCGCCCTACTCGGCCAGGGTCTGCGCGCGGCCGTAGCGGTCGAGGGCCGCCAGCATCGCCTGGGAGACGTTGAGCCGGTCGGCCAGCATCGGGTGCCCGCCGGTCCCGGCCGCATCCCCGGCGAGGGACTGCAGGGCGGCGTCGATCCGGGCGGCGCGCCGGGGGTCGGCGGCGGCGGCGAAGCCGGGCTCGGGCTCGGCATCGGGGCCGGCGAGGAGGACCGGTTCGGCCGGTGCCTCGGCCTGGGGAGACGGGACGACCGGCAGCGGGCCGGCGACCGGCGGCGTATCGGCCACAGCCACGCGGTCGAGCGGCATGCCGGTCGGCCCGCGGCGGTCCGGCAGATCGTAGAAGCGGAGGCCGTCGGCCGTGGCCTGAGCGGTCGCGGTCGCCGGGACCGCCGACGCTTCCGGCGGGATGGGGTCGAGCGACAGCGTGAGCGGCGGCACCGGCCCGGCCGCGCCGGCCGAGGAGTCGGCGAGGGCCATCGCTTGCCGACGCGCCGACGGGCCTCCGTCCCCGGTCGTCGGGCTGTCGTCCTCGATCAGGCCGACCGCCTCGGCGACATGGCCGCCGACCGTCCGGCCGGTCGACTGCTCGATCACCGCATCGGCCGCGGCGACGGCGAGGCCGAGCGGGCCGCCGAACACGGTGCCGCCGATGATCCGGGCGGCGGGCTTGATCGTGTCCCCGGTCACCGCGCGATAGAGCGCGTTGACGACCGGGATGTGCTGCAGCGGGTTGACGATGTCGACGAAATCCCAAAAGCCGAACCGGTCGCTTGCGTCCCCGGCCGACGGCTCGGCGGGGGCCGGGCCGGGCCGGGCGGGACCGGACGGCTGGGTCGGGGTGGCGGCGATGGTCATGGCACCTGTCTCCTCTGACCCGCCGTGAAGCAAGCGCGATGCCAGCCCGTCCCGCCGCCAGGCCGGACGCCCGGGGCCGCCATGCACCGGGCACCGGCAGCCTTTGCCGGGCGGCGGGGCAGAGTCTGCCGGCGGTCCCGCAATCAGGGTCCCGAGCATCGGCCCCAGGCGGCGGCCCTCACCACCGCCGCCCGTGCGTGACGGCACATGGCGGGATCCCGCCATGTGCCGGCCGGCCCCGCGATTGACCGGCGTGCTGCGGCCTGCCAAGGACGGCAGGGAAACGGCACGACGGTCCGAAGCCCGGCAAGCCCCCCGACCGCGGTGCGGCTACGATGTGGACCCGCCTCAACGGAGAAACCCGCATGACGTCGCCTCGCGATCGGGCCTGGCCGTTTCCACAGGTCTTTCTGGCAAGCCTGGTGCTGTCGGTCCTGCTGCTGCTGCCGGAGATCATGACGTACCGGTTGTCAACCGACAACGAGTACGGAGCCTTCAGAGACAGTGCCCGGGTCTGGGCGGCTCAGGGGAGGTGGGCTGCCTATCTCGTGGAGACTTTCGTCTTCACGCAGCCGGTGGTGCCGGCCTTCGGCCTGGTAGCGTTTGCGGCCAGCCTTTCCGCTGCGACCCTTGTATACCTGCGGCAGGCCCATCGGTGGATCGGGTCCGTTCAGGCCGTGCTGATCACGGCCGGCTTCGTCACCTTCACCCAATGGATGTTCATCGCCGAGTTCATGGCGAACCTGCTGCCGGTCGTCTTTGCCGCTTCGGCCGTGCCCATCGCCGCTTCGGCCTGCCGGCGGACCCTGGTCCTACCAGGGCGGGGCGGCGTCGATCGCCGCAGGTTCGTCCTGCTTCAACTGGTGGTCGTCGGCCTGGTCGCCTTTGCCACAGGGGTGTACCAGGCACTCTTGACCGGCTACGTCGTTCTCGTCGGGTTCGCCGTCGTTGCGATTGCCTTGCGGTCCGGCCGGTTGCATTTGCGGGCGGGGGTGACGGCGCTGGCGCTGGCGATCGGGCAGCTTGTCCTGGCCGTGCTGGTGTACGGGGGCATGGCACGGGCCACACGGGCGATGCTCGATCTCGAGCCGTTATACGTGCACGAACTGGTGCGTCTGGACACGCTGTGGGACACGCCGGTTGTGGTCGCACTGCGAGTGCTGGCGCACTACCGTGACTTTCTGACCGGCGACCCGGTGGTCTACGGCCATCTTCATATCGGCGTTCCGGTGGTGCTGTTGACGGTTCTGGTCGGGCTCGGCCTTCGGGCGGTGCGCCGGCTGACAAGCCCACGCATCGTCGTGTTGCAGACGCTGGCGGTACTGGCCCTGTCGGTCGTTCCCTTCGTCATCCTGTTCGGTGTGGCGGGGATCGGTTCCTATCGCATGATGGTGGGGCTGCCCTACTTCATCCTCATCATGCTGATCCTGCTCGCCGGGACAGCGCGCGGCTATGGGCGGCGACTGCAACGGGCCATGCTGCCGATCGTCGGTGTGATCCTGCTGACCGGCAACGCCTACACGATCTCGGTGCTGGCCGCCTCCGACATCAACGTCCGGACGTTCGATGAGTATTTCGTGCTCCGTCTGGGTCTCGACATCATCGAGGCCGGCCCGCCCGAGGGCCGGATCGTGGTGGATATCCAGGGGCACCCCAACTACCGGAACCATTTTCCCATCCCGCGCAGCTCGACCACGGGTGTATCGGCCTTCGACTGGGGCGGAGGCCGTCGCGGCCGGTTCAACGTGCTGTTCCGGATGCATGGCTTTCACCGGCTGCAAGCGGCATCGGAGCCTGTTCACCAGAGCAATCGCGCCTTCGCGGCCACCCTGCCGATCTGGCCGCGGGACGGATCGATGGTCATGCGCGACGGCGTGCTGATCGTCCATCTCGGCCGCGGTCCGCGTCCCCGGCGGTGACGGCATTCCAACGGACCACGTTGCCGCCGCCGGCCGACGCGCCGGCCTGGGTGACGATGAAGCCCAGCGCCTCCCACCGGCGGGTCGCGGCGAGCAGATCGTCCACGAGGATGCAGAAATGGTCCGGCGTGAGGGCCGGCGGGCCGGATCGCCCGGGTGCGTCCATCGGACGGGATCTCCCCTATGCCATGCGGCCGGCCGATCGGGCCGGCACCGCTCGCGGTCGTCCGGGACGCGCCACACCGCCTCACCCGTCGGCCAGCCAGGCCATGAACCCGTCCAGGAAACGGCTGGCCGCGGGCATGAAGAAGCTGCCGTGGTGGTAGATCGGGTCGAGGCTGGTGACGATCAGGGTGCCGGGCCAGCTCACCCGGTCCTCGTACAGGATCGAGCCGCCCTCGGCGCAGTCGATCAGGGAGACCGCGCCGTCGGGGACGGCGAACATGCCGTGGTAGTGCCAGGTGGCCGCGGCCAGATCGATATGGCCGAACAGCGGATGGTCCGGCGCCCGCACGGTCAGGCCGAGATCCGCTCCCGGCTCCAGCCACCACCAGAAATTGGTCGGCAGCGGTGTCTCGCGGACGGCCGGCAGCCAGGTCCCGGGTTCGGTTTCCCCCATCACGACCAGCCGGTCGCCGCGTTCCAGGATCCCGGTCAGGACCGGTGCTGCGTCGGCCAGCAGATCCGGGTTCGACCGGCACGACACCACCACGGTGTCGACACCCCGGAGGTCGGCCGCCCGCAGGCCGCGCAAGCGTACGATCGCCTCCGCCCGGTCCCGCACCATCGGGTCGGTCAGGGCGAAGTGATGGTAGGAAGTGCCGCCGTCGAGCAGCGCGATCGTCGAGGCGGTCATGCCGGCACCATCCCGTCCGCCCAGCGCAGGAGCTGCGGGGTCAGCCGGGCGGCGCTGGTCTCGTCCCCGGCATACATCCACAGATTGTTGCCCGGATGCATCAGCAGCCGGCCGCCCATCGGCGGGTGCCACACCCAGTCGAGCGGCACCCGGCCCCCGTCGAGCCGGGTCAGCACCTCGGCCCCCGGTGGCGGGCGCACCTGGCCCCGGCCGTAGAACCCGGCCACCCCCTTGCGCGCGGTCAGGTCCGCGGCCGCGACGCCGGCGAACAGCGGGTGCTCGGGCGCGGCGATCGTCACCTCCAGGGCGGCCCGGCTGCGGCGCGCCAGCGGCTCGAACCGGCCGAGCGGGGGCAGGAACGGATAGGCGAGCAGGCCGCAGAACACGATCGTCCCGCCGGCGGCCAGAAACGCCTCGATCCAGGTCCGGTGGCCGGCGAACAGGCGCTGGTCGATATGCATGTCGACCAGCAGGCCGGCGAAGGCGTCGGGCGCATGCGTGGTCAGGGCGGTCTCGACGACCGGTTGCACGGTCCTATCGTCGGGCACCCGGTCGAGCCAGCCGGGACGCGTGGCGCGCGGGTGCACCAGGGCGAGGGGGAGCATGGCGAAACGCCTCTCACGGTGCGACGAGCGGAAGGCCGGCGGGCTCCGCCGCGCCGAACACGGGGGCCACGGTGCGCACCGGCCGGCCGGCATGGTCGAGCCGGGCGACCCGGATCGGCAGTCCATAGAGGTCGGTCAGTTCGGCCTCGGACAGGATGTCGGCGACCGGCCCGGCGCGGGCGTCGGCGGGCCCGTGCATCGCCAGGGCGGTGTCGGCGACATGCAGGGCGTGCTGCGGATAATGGGTGGTGAACAGCACCGTCAGCCGGTCTTCCCGCGCGATCCGGGCGATGGCGCCGAGCACCCGGTCCTGGTTCCTGAAGTCCAGGGCCGAGGTCGGCTCGTCCAGGACCAGGATCGGCGCCTCGGACGCGATCGCCCGGGCGATCAGCACCATCTGCCGTTCGCCCCCCGACAGCTCCGTCACCGGCCGGTCCGCGAAACCCAGAAAGCCGAGCCGGTCGAGGGCCCTGCGGGCCGCGGCATAGTCCGCCTTGCCCGGCGAGCGGAAGGCCGCGATCCCCCGGGCCCGGCCCATGACCACGATGTCCAGGACGGAATAGGGGAACGGCAGATGGGTGCCTTGGGGGACGTAGCCGGTGGCGCCGTCGATCCGCACCCGGCCGGCACTGGGCCGCAGCAGCCCCAGGACGGTCTTCAGCAAGGTCGTCTTGCCGCGGCCGTTGGGGCCCAGGATCGCGAACACCGCCCCGTCGGGCACCCGGAACGACAGGTCCCGGAACACCGCGCAGCGGTCCCGCGGCAGGTGGTAGGACAGGCCTTCGACGGTGATCACGTCCAGCCTCCGGCCTGGGTGCGGCGCAGCAGCCAGGCGAACATCGGCGCCCCGATGATCGCGGTCAGGACACCCAGCGGGATCTCGGACGCGGTGGCGGTGCGGGCGACGTTGTCGACCAGCACCATGTAGCCGGCGCCCAGCAGCGCTGCGGCCGGCAGCAGGCGCCTGTGATCGGGGCCGACCAGCATCCGGGCGATGTGCGGCACCACCAGGCCGACCCAGCCGATGATACCGGCCACCGCCACGCTGCCTGCGACCAGGGCGGTGGCGGCGACCAGGATCGCCCAGCGGGTCGGCTCCACCGCGATCCCCAGGGCCTGCGCGTCCTCGTCGCCCAGCGACAGGATGTTGATCCGGAACCGCATCGCCATCAGCACGGTCGCGGCGACCGCGGTCACGCCGGCGACCAGACCGACCTTGGGCCAGCTCGCCGTCGCGAAGCTGCCCATCAGCCAGTAGACGATCGCCGGCAGCGTGTCGTTGGGATCGGCCAGGAAGGTGACCAGGGAGACCAGCGCGGCGAAGAACGCCCCCGTCACCACCCCGGCCAGGACCAGCATCAGCACCGGCGACCGGCCGTCGACCCGGCTGAGCGCGAAGACGATCACCAGGGCGGTGATGCCGAAGACGAACGCCCCGGCCATCAATCCCGCAAGGCCGAGCCCCAGGAGCAGCGCCAAAGCCCCGCCGAACGCGGCACCCGAGCTGACGCCGATGATCTGCGGGCCGACCAGCGGGTTGCGGAAAACCCCCTGGAGTGCGGCCCCGGCCAGGGCGAGGCCGCCGCCGATCACCAGCCCCTCCAGGATCCGGGGCAGACGGATCAGCAGGACCACCCGCTCGACCGTGCCGGGGACGTCGACCGCGAAGCCCGACCCGGCCGCCAGGGCCAGCAGCACCTGGTCGATCGGCACCGGATAGCGGCCGATGCCCAAGGACATCAGACCGACCACCAGGGGGAACGCGGCGATCCCACCCCACAGCGCCGGCGCCCGCCAGGCGGGCTCACGCCGCCCGGCGGCCGACCGGCCGAGGGTGCCGGCCAGGCTCATCGCCCGGCATCACCCGCGAACCGGTCGTAGTAGGCGGCGTCGCCGTTCATGGCGAGGCGCAGGATGCCATCGATCTGCGCCTCGGTCGGGGTCTGGCCGTAGATCCAGCCATAGGCCTCGACGATCTGGGTGCGCAGCGGCCAGTCGGCCAGCTCCGGCTGCAGCAGCATGGCGAGCCACCGCCACATCAGCGGGCTTTCCTGGTTCGGCGGATCCCAGCGGTAGCCGCCCAGCGGCACCTTGTAGACGCGCCGGTCGCGGATGGCGGTGACGTCGGCGAACAGCGGGTTGGCGTACACATCGGCTGGGGACAGATCGTCCTCGAAGCCGTTGAGGAGGATCACCTCGGGGTCCCAGGCCAGCACCTGCTCGGGGTTGACGGTCAGCCAGCCCGACCCGTCGGCGGCCGCCGGGTTGGTGCCGCCGGCGAGATCGATATAGAAATCGTTGTAGGTCCCTTCACCCGCGACCCGCAGCTCCGACAGGTAGCGCAGGAAGTAGACCGTGCGCGGCCGGTCCGCCGCCGACAGATCGGCCATCAGCCCGGTGATCTCGGCCTGGGCCTGCTCCCGCCAGGCGATCAGCTCGGCCGCCTTGTCCGCATTGCCCGTGGCGGTGCCGAGCATCTCGATCCAGCCGCGGGTCAGCTCCTCGGTGCCGTAGCGCAAGGCCGCGACCGTGAAGCCGGCATTGCGCAAGGGCGCGAGGATGTCGTCGCCGCGATGGGCCCATTGCAGCACCAGATCCGGGTCGAGCGCCAGCAGCGCCTCGACATTCGGCATGAAGCCCTGGCCGACCACGTCGGACGGGATGTCGACGGAGGCGGGGAAGAACTCGCCCAGGATCGCTTCGGTCAGCGCGGTCTTGGACAAGGGGTGCATGCCGGCGAGCCGGTCGGTGCCGCCGTCGATCGCCACCACCATCGAGGCGGCAGGGATCGGGATGGTGGCGATCCGTTCCGCCGGCCCGTCGAGCGTCACGGTCGCGCCGTTCTGGTCGGCGATCGTGACGGGATCGGCCTGTGCGGGGGTCGGCGCCAGGCCGGCCGCACCCGCCAAGGCGATCGCAGCGGAGGCGGCGACCGCCGTCAGGGCGCGCCGACGGAGAGGCTCGGACATCGGTTTCGTTCCGGTGTTTGAGAATGCATATGAGAAGCATTCTCATACGGGAACGGGAGATGGTTGGCAAGGCAGTCGCCCCCCGGCCTGCCGAACCGCGCCGGTCCGTCGGCATCGTCCCGTCCGGCTGCGCCGCGGCCGGCCGGTTCTGCCGGGCGTCATCCCGCCACCTGGACGGCCGTCCGGCATCCGGATGGCTCATACCGATTCGCGCCGGGGCGAGGTCCTCTCCGTCGTCTCCGACCGGACGCCGATAGGAGGCTCCCCCTCTTTGTCCCCCTCCTTGAAGGAGATCACCTCACCCCGCGTTCGGACGAGGCGATCCGAACGCAAGGGCGATCGAGCGGTCGAGCACCCTCCTGCCAGACCCGCCCCCGTGCCGGACAGCGCCGGCACGGGGGCGGAGCAGGTCACTTCCGCGGCTCGGACATCAGGCCCTTGACCAGGGCGACGCAGCCCAGCAGCAGGACGATCGCGAACGGCAGGCCGGTCGATACCGCCGCCGCCTGCAGCGCGCCCAGGCCGCCGCCCAGGAGCAGGGCGATCGCCACCAGCCCCTCGAAGCTCGCCCAGAACACCCGCTGGGAGACCGGAGCGTCGACCTTGCCGCCGGCGGTGATGGTATCGATCACCAGGGAGCCCGAATCCGACGAGGTGACGAAGAACACGATCACCAGCACGATCCCGACGAACGAGGTCAGGGCCGCCAGCGGCATCGTCTCCAGCATGCTGAACAGCTTGAGCTCCAGCGGCGCGTCGACGATCGCCTGATAGCCCTGGTTGACCAGATCGATCGCCGCCCCGCCGAACGCGGTCATCCACAGCACCGACACCAGCGACGGGATCAGGAGCACGCAGAACACGAACTCCCGCACCGTGCGGCCGCGGCTGACCCGGGCGATGAACATGCCCACGAAGGGCGACCAGGAGATCCACCAGGCCCAGTAGAACGCCGTCCAGCCCTGGCTGAAATTGGCGTCCTCCCGCCCGAACGGGTTGGACAGGGCCGGCAGATACTGCGCATAGGCCACCAGATTGGTGAAGAAGCCGGTCAGGATCTGCACCGCGCCGCCGAACACGATCACGAACAGCAGCAACAGGGCGGCCAGGACGATGTTGATCTCCGACAGCCGCTTCACCCCGGCATCCAGGCCTGCGATCACCGAGATCAGCGCCAGCCCGGTGATGCCGAGGATCAGCAGCACCTTGGAGGCGTCGTTGACCGGCAGGCCGAACAGGGCTTCGAGGCCGGCATTGGCCTGCTCGGCCCCGATCCCCAGGGAGGTGGCGAGGCCGAACAGGGTCGCGAACACGGCCAGCGTGTCGATCACATGGCCGGTCCAGCCCCACACCCGTTCGCCGAAGATCGGGTAGAAGATCGACCGCACGCTCAGCGGCAGGCCCTTGTTGTAGGCGAACAGGGCGAGCGACAGGCCGACCACCGCATAGATCGCCCAGGGATGCAGACCCCAGTGGAAGATCGTCGCCGCCATGCCCAGGCGCTCGGCTTCGACGGCATCGCCCGGGGCCCCGGCCAGCGGTGCCCAGCTCTCCGGCCCGCCCGCCCCGTCGGCGATCGCGCTGGAGAAGTGGGAGATCGGCTCGGACACCCCGAAGAACATCAGCCCGATGCCCATCCCGGCGGCGAACAGCATCGCGAACCAGCCCGCATAGGAGTAGTCGGGCTTGGCATCGACACCGCCCAGACGGACCTTGCCCAGCGGTGAGACCATGATCGCCAGCGACACCAGCACGAAAATGTTCCCCGACAGCAGGAAGAACCAGTCGAAGCTGCCGGTCAGGCTGTCGCGCAGCGCCGGAAAGAAGCTGGCCGCCTGGTCGGGCAGCGCGAGGGTCAGGACCACGAACAGGATGATCAGCCCGCCCGAGATCACGAAGACCGGGTTGTGGATGTCGAGCCCGAACGGGCCGATCCTGGGCTGAATGTTGTCCTGGCCGATGGTGTAGTCGGTCTCGATCGGGTTGGCCGACCCGTCGGGGGTGAGATTGTCTTGGGTGGTCATGGCCCCTCCTGACGGGGGTTCGGGTCCTTGGGAAACGGCGGGTGGGCGCACGCGACCCGCCGCGCTGGAGCGGGATGGCGTCCGGTGCGATCGCTTGGCGATCGGGCATGACGTCTGAATCCCGCTCCGAGTCTCATCTTGCGCTAGCGCACGACGAAGACGGAGACAGGCGCGTGCGCGGCCACCCCGCCGCCATGGGAGGCGAAGACGTGCTCCGGCAACCCCGGCACGTGCGAGGCCATGACGATCAGATCCGCCCCCTGTTCCTGGGCCGCGGCGAGCAGCGTCTTGTCGAGATCCCGGGTCGGGTCGTGGCTGGTATAGGCCGCCGCGGCGACGGCCACGCCGTGCTTGGCGGCGAACGCGTCGGCAAACCCGCGGAGCTTGCCGGCGTATTCGGCCGGGTTGTGGGCGACCGCGCCGGGGGCCGCGGCCGTCACCCCGACCAGGGTGACCGCGGCGCCGTAATGCTTGGCCAGGTCGGCCGCGCTGGTCAGGGCCTTGTCGAGCCTGTCGAGATGGCCGAGATCGACCGGCACCATGATGGTCGAGTACATGCTGTCCTTTCCCCCCTCGCGGCTCTGGACGGCCGCCTGTCCGTGGGGTCCCGGGCCGGAGCGGCGGCAGGCGTCCGCACCCCGAGGACCGTGCCGCCGCCGGCCGGTCAAATGGGGGGCGGCACGGGGCGGGGTCTGCGGCGGGGCCGCCGGCGCCCCCGCATCAGCGGGACCGGCGAACAGCGTGGCAGCGTAACCATAGGGTGTCAAACCGCCCGTCATCGGCAACGAGGACACGCGCAACCGCAGCCGATCCGAAACGGCGGACCCCGGGGGGCCAGGGTCGTCCTATCCGGCAGCCACCGCGGGGCGGGGCCGCGGTCCGAGCCGTCCGGTCATCCCGCCTGCTGCCGGTCCTGAGGTTCCTGCAGCAGGGCCTTGCGGTCGAGCTTGCCGATCATCGTCTTGGGCAGCGCGTCCCGGAACTCGACCTTCTTGGGCATTTCGATCGGCGACAGCTTGTCCTCCAGGAAGGCCACCAGGTCGGCCTTGTCCAGCGTCTTGCCCTGCTTGACCTTCACATAGGCCTTGACCGTCTGGCCGCGATAGCTGTCGGACACGCCGGCGACGATCACCTCCTCCACCGCGTCGTGCAGATAGACCGCCTCCTCGACGTTGCGGGGATAGACGTTGAAGCCGCCGCACAGGATCAGGTCCTTCAGCCGGTCGACGATGAAGAAATAGCCGTCCGCGTCCTGGATGCCGACATCGCCGGTGTGGAACCAGCCGTTCTCCATCGCGGTGGCGGTTTCGTCCGGCTTGTTCCAGTAGCCGGTCATCACCTGCGGGCCGCGGATGCAGATCTCCCCCCGCTCGCCCTGTGCCACCGGGGTCTTGCGGTCCTCCAGATCGAGGACGGCGACCTCCGTATGCGGCAGCGGCAGCCCGATCGATCCCGGTTTCGACTGGGCGAACAGCGGGTTGCAGCACGCCACCGGAGCGGTCTCGGACAGCCCGTAGCCCTCCACCAGGCTGCACCCGGTCAACTGCTCGAACGTCGACTTGACCTCCAGCGGCAGGGCGGCCCCGCCGGACACGCACATCTTCAGGCTGGTCAGATCGAACGCCGACAGCTTGGGGTGGTGGTTGATGGCGGTGTAGATGGTCGGCACGGCCGGGAAGATCGTCGGCTTCTTGTCGTCGATCAGCTTGAGGCAGCCGTCGAGCTCGAACCGCGGCATCATGACGATCTGGGCGCCCAGCCGGATCGACAGGTTCATCACCCCGGTCATCGCGAAGACGTGGAAGAAGGGCAGAACCCCCATCATCTTCTCCCGCCCCTCCTCGGCCCGGTTGAACCAGACCCGGCATTGCTCGGTGTTGGCGCGCAGATTGCCGTGGGTCAGCATCGCCCCCTTGGGCGTGCCGGTGGTACCGCCGGTGTATTGCAGGACGGCGAGATCGTCGCCGGTCAGATCGACCGGCGCATACCGGCCGTCATTGTCGACGACGTCCTCGTATCTCGCGTGCCGGTCGTCCCAGGTGATCCTGGCGACGTCCTTGGCCTTGACGATCGGGTACAGGAGGTTCTTGGGAAACGGCAGCAGGCTCGCCATCCGGGCGACCACCAGCTTCTGCAGCCCGGTCGCCGCCAGCATGGGCTGGAGCTTGTCCATCAGAACCGCGAGATCCAGCGTGACCATGACGGTGACGCCCGAATCCAGGATCTGGTGCTCGACCTCGCGCAGCGCGTAGAGCGGGTTGAAGTTGACCACCGTCGCGCCCGCCTTGAGCGCCCCGTAATAGGCGATGATGAAGGTCGGGCAATTGGGCAGGAACAGCCCCACCCGGTCGCCCTTGTCGACGCCGAGCGCCTGCAGCCCCTTGGCGAAGCGGTCGGCGGCTTCTCCGATCTCCCGATAGGTCGTCGTCTTGTCGAGGAAATCGGTGGCGAGACTGTCGGGATACCGGGCCACCGCCGCATCCAGGATCTCCGGCAAGGGCCCGCGCGGCAACTCGGCGTCCCAGTCGACGCCTTCGGTGTAGTGCGCTTCCCACGGGTGGCGGATGCGTGCGGCGACCGAACCGTCGGCCATGGATGTCTCCCCCCTTCGCTCGATGATCGTTGCGCCGGCCCGCGCGACGACCGCGTGGGAGGCATGCATTGCACGAAAGTCTGAGATGGGGAAGCGCTCCCCATGCGCAATTCGCTCACCCGGTCCGGGCGGACCCGGCGGCGCTTTGCTTCGCCGCCATGGCGGTGCTAGATCAACCGGCGTTCCGATGGCGTTATCGGAACGCCGGTAAGCTGATCGACCCCAAGAGTTAGAGCGGGATGGCGGCCGGTTGCGATCGCGGACACGATCGCGCGCGGCGGCCGGATCCCGCTCCGACGCTCGCCTTGGAGAGCAGGATCGAGGCATGAGGGTGAACCCCACCCTCATGCCTCGATCCTGCGTCAGGGGCGTCGCTGCCGGCCGCGCGCCGCCTGTTCCCCATCCCGCCGACACCCGCCTGCCCGATGGCCACCCGCTCCGCCAGCCTGGCGCCGCTCCGCCGGCTGGCCCGGCAAGAATTGCACAAGACCGCGCCGCTGCTGGCGGGGGCGCTGGTCCTGATGGTGCTGACCTCGGCGACGACCGGGGCGATCGCCTGGCTGCTCAAGCCGATCGTCGAAGGCGTGCTGGCGCCCGACCGGGTCACCAATCTGGGCCTGATCGCCGCGGTAGTGGGTGCGGTGTTCGTCGCCCGTGGGGTGGCGACCTATGGCTACACGGTGCTTTTGCAGGATTCCGGCCGGCGGGTCGTGGCCTCGCTGCAGAAGCGGATGATGGCCGCCACCCTGGCCAACGATCTCGCCAAGGTCCAGGCGGTGCCCAGCGGCCGGCTCGCCGCCCGGTTCATCGCCGATGCCGAGACGGTGTTCGGCCTGGCCTCCAATCTGCTGATCAATCTGGGCCGGGATCTGACCACCTTGGCGTTCCTGCTGACGGTGATGCTGATCCGCGATCCGGCGATGACCCTGCTGGCCCTGCTGATGGGACCGATCGTCGTACTGCCGATCGCGCGGCTGGGCCGGATCATGCGCACATCGACCAGGGCCCGCCAGGCGGCGATCGGCGCACTGAACGACCGGCTGGTGCAGGCCCTGCAAGGGGTCCGGCACATCAAGGTCAACACGGCCGAAGACCGGGTCGCCGCCGCCACGGCCGAGCAGATCGACCGGGCGGCGGCGTTGCGCCTGCGCCAGGGCCGGCTGGAAGGGGCGACCGTGCCGATCATGGAGGTGCTGAGCGGGGGCGTGATCGCGCTCGTCGTCTTGTGGGGGGGCCAGCAATTGCTGGACGGCAGCCGGTCGGCGGCCGATCTCGCCTCCTTCCTCGGCGCCGTCCTGCTGGCCGCCGACCCGCTGCGGCGGCTCGGACGGATCAACGTGACGCTGCAGCAGGCCCTGGCCGGGCTCGATCGGGTGCACGAGGTGATCGACGACCGCCCGGCGATCCGCAGCGCGGCCGCGCCGCGCCCGCTCGGCCCGGTGCGGGGCGAGATCCGGTTCGAGGGCGTGGGCTTCCATTACGGCGACGGGCCGGGCGGATCCGACGCCGGGGCGCCGGCGGCCGCCCTTGACGGCATCGAGCTGACCGTCGCACCGGGGGAGACCGTCGCCCTGGTCGGCCCGTCCGGTGCGGGCAAGTCGACCCTGATCGCGCTGGTGCCGCGGTTCTACGACCCGACCGAGGGCACCGTGCGGCTCGATGGGACGGATCTGCGCGATCTCGATCTGGCGGATCTGCGCCGGCACATCGCCCTGGTCAGCCAGGACGTGACGCTGTTCGACCAGTCGATCGCGGCCAACATCGCCTTCAGCCGGCCCCAGGCGAGCCCGGCGGAGATCGCCGCGGCGGCCGCGGCGGCCGGGGCGCACGACTTCATCACGGCCCTGCCCCGGGGCTACGACACCCTGGTGGGGGAGCGCGGGGTGCGGCTGTCCGGCGGGCAGCGCCAGCGGCTGTCGATCGCCCAGGCGATGCTCAAGGACGCGCCGGTCCTGCTGCTGGACGAGGCCACCTCGGCCCTCGATACGGACAGCGAGCGGCTGGTCCAGGCCGGTCTGGAGCGGCTGCGCGCCGGCCGGACGACCCTGGTGATCGCCCACCGGCTGTCGACCATCGTCGGGGCCGACCGGATCGCCGTGCTGGACCGGGGCCGCCTGGCCGAACACGGCACCCATGCCGAGCTGCACGCCCAAGGCGGCCTCTACGCCCGGCTGTGGACCCTGCAGACCCAGGCGCACGGGACCGGAAGCCCGGACGGCCGCCGCTGAGGCCGGCCGGCGTCGCGCGATCGCCCCGGCCCGCCCGGACCGGATTCGCCGTGATCCAGCGGGGCCGCGCGGCGCCAAGCCCTCTTATGCGCCCGCCCAGGTCATCGTCCCGGCCCGGCCGGAACGCGATGGCCGAGGATCAGGACCGCGCCGATGCCGGAGCCCCCCGGCTTCGCCCTCACAGAAACGACCGCGCGGGGACGGACCTGATCAGTTCGGGGTCGACCTGCCGCTTGCCGGCCAAGCCGTCACCGATCCCGAACTGACGGATGCGCCTCATGCGCCGGCGGAGGCGATGGACGGGCCGGTGGACCAGATCCCGGATCGCATCGGCCACCGTCGGCGCCGGTTCCCGCGACGTCGCGTCGGGATCCGGGACAATGGTCGACGCCCCGCTGTCCGCCGACAGGGCGAACAGATCGGGCCACACCTCGCACGCCCGCAGATTGTGAAGATGGCCGTCGCGCAGGAACTCGTCGAAAGGCGCCCCGATCGGCACGATGCGGGGCAGGATCCTGGCGGCGCCGTCCCGGCTTATGATGTAGGCGTGGGCACGCACCGACAGCGCGTAGACTTCGGCCAGCACCAGGTGATCCGACCGGTACCGGACCACGCCGGGCCAGTCGCGGGTCCGCTGGTTGCCCAGCTTGTAGAGATCGAAATCCGGCGCCGCGGCGAGGATCTCGCGCATGCGGTCGACCGCGTCGACGCAAGGATTGGCGTCGTCCTCCAGGATCAGGCCGTAAGGCGCGCCGGTTGCCGCGAACGCCTCGATCGCGGCCTTGTGCGACAGGGTGCACCCGATCTCCGTCGGCAGCAGGGCCCGGTGGATCCTGGGGCGGTGGCCCCGGCGGCTGATCCGCGCGAGTTCGTCCCCGGTCAGCCGGCGTCCGTCGATCGCGGGCACGAACCGCGGTTCGATGCCCAGCGTCCGCAACCGCCCGGCGATGTTCCGCCGGCGGTTCGTGCTTGCGGGCAGGTTGATGACGAAGACGGGGAGTTCGAACCCCTGGGGTGACATGCGATGCCCCTGTCGGCAACGGCCGTTCCGCGTCGTGCCGCCGGGGATAGCGTGGATCCCGCCCGCCGTTCAATGGCGTTTCAATGGCGGTCCGTCGTCAGGCGGGCAGGCGCGGTCGCCCGCGTCCCGCCCGGCCGGGCCCGGCGGCGCGGGCCGGCGGAAACGGCGCGTCGCCCGAACGGTCGCCAGGCCCATCGGGCACGCCGTCCGCGGTTTCGGGCGGTCGGAAAGGGGCGACTCGACGCCCGATCGGAAATCACACCGCGCCATTGCGTCGGCATGCCGTTTTGACTAGCTAGGGACGGATCAGCCATTCGATAGTCGCATGGCCTACCATCCGCTACCGCGGGTGGGCAGCGGACACGCTCATCAAGAACACAATGGACAGAGAGGACCCGAGTTCATGCCGAATCTTCGCCACGCCTTGGGAGGCGCCAGCCTTGCCGTCATCGTCGGTCTGGCCCCGGCTGCCGCCATGGTCGGCTGGAGCGCCGATGCCGCCGCCGCCACGTTGCACCGCGGCAACGCGGCCGAGCCGCAGACCCTCGACCCGGCCCGGGCGACCGGCGTGCCGGAAAGCAACATCATGCGCGACCTCTACGAGACGCTGGTGTATCATACGGTCGATGGTGGGATCATGCCCGGGGCCGCGGAGAGCTGGACGATCAGCGACGACGGGCTGACCTACACCTTCACCATGCGCCCGGACGCGGTGTGGTCGAACGGCGACCCGGTCACCGCCCACGACTTCGTGTTCTCCTATCAGCGCCTGGTGGCGCCCCAGACGGCGTCGCGCTTCGCCTGGCTGCTCAACGCGGTGGTCAACGGCGAGGAGATCCAGGCCGGCGACGTCCCGGCCGAGGAGCTGGCCGTCGTCGCCCTGGACGACCACACCCTGCAGATCACCCTGGACAACCCGACCCCGTTCTTCATCGAGCTGCTCAAGCACGGCTCGCTGTCGCCGGTGCACCGCCCGTCGGTGGAAGCCCATGGCGAGCGCTTCACCCGGCCGGGCAATCTGGTCAGCAACGGGCCGTTCGTGCTGACCGAGTGGCTGCCGCAGAGCCATGTCCGGATCGAGCGGAGCGAGACCTTCCATGCCGCCGACGAGGTGGCGCTGGACGCGGTCTACTACTATCCGACCCCCGATCTGGCGGCGGAGCTGTCGCGGTTCCGGGCCGGCGAGCTCGACATGACCTACAACGCCCCGGCCGACCAGATGCCGTGGCTGCGGGAGAACATGCCCGACGAGCTGCGCAATCCGCCCTGGTTCGGCACCTACTACATCACCGTCAACACCCAGCTCGAAGCGCTGTCCGACCCGCGGCTGCGCCGGGCGCTGGCGCTGGCGATCGACCGGAACGCGATCGTCACCCACATCACCCAGTCCGGCGAGCTGCCGGCCTATAGCTGGGTCCCGCCGGGCGCCAACGACGGCAGCATCGACTACGACATGCAGACGGTCGACTTCGTCGACATGCCGATGGAAGACCGGGTGGCCGAAGCCCAGGCGATCATGGCGGAGCTCGGCTACAGCGAGGACAACCCGCTGGAGCTCGAATACGTCTTCAACACCTCCGACCTGCACCGCAACATCGCCATCGCCCTGGCGTCCATGTGGCAGCCGCTCGGGGTCGAGGTGGAGCTGCGCAACCTCGAATGGCAGGTCTATCTCGACACCACCGCCCGCGCCGAGCACGAGGTCGCGCGCGCCGGCTGGGTCGGCGTGACCTACGGGGACGCCAGCTACTTCCTGGAGAAGTTCCACCCCGACGCCGGGGAGGCCAACTCCGCGCGCTACGACAATGCGGAGTTCGGCCGGCTGCTCAACCAAGCGAGGGTGACCGCCGACCCGCAAGCCCGGACCGACATGATGGAACAGGCCGAGGCCATCATGATGCAGGACCTGCCGATCATCCCGATCTACCACTACGCCACCCGGCGCATGGTCGGCACCCATGTCGAGGGCGTGGTCGACAATGTCCGCAACGTCCACGCCAGCCGGTTCATCAGCATCGCCGAGTGACCGGCACCCCTCCTGATCCGGGCAAGCGGCGGCGTCGACCGGCGCCGCCGCTTGCCCCTTCCGTCTGACCGGCAGCCGGACCGCCGGGCCTCGCCCGCCGTTTCCCGCGCCCCTTCGAGAGACCACACCCCGCCGATGCTCAGCTACGCCGTCCGGCGGCTCGCCTGGCTGATCCCGACCCTGTTGATCGTCATCGGCATCAGCTTCTTCATGATGCGGCTGGCGCCGGGCTCACCGTTCGCGACCGAGGAGAACATGCCGGAGATCATCCGGCAGAACCTGGAAGCGGCCTATCACCTCAACGAGCCGCTATGGGTGCAGTTCCTGATCTATCTGGGCAATCTCGCCCAGGGCGATTTCGGACCGTCCTTCCAATACACCGACTACACGGTGACCGAGCTGATCTGGCTGGGCTTCCCGGCCTCCCTGCAGGTCGGCGGGCTGGCGATCGGGATCGCCGCCCTGATCGGCATCGCGGTCGGGATGCACGCCGCCCTGAACCAGAACTCCTGGTCGGATCACCTGGTGATGGCCGTCACCATGACCGGGATCGCGGTGCCGAACTTCGTGCTCGCCCCGCTCGCCATCCTGATCATCGGGGTCTATTGGGGGCTGCTGCCGGCCGGCGGCTGGGGCGGGGGCGCCTGGACCCACAAGGTGCTGCCGATCGCCACGCTGGCGATGACCCAGATCGCCTATATCGCCCGGCTCACCCGGGGCAGCGTGATCGAGACCTTGCGGTCCAACTATATCCGCACCGCCCGCGCCAAGGGATTGCCGGCCCGCCTGGTGATGGTCCGCCACACCCTGCGCGGCGCGCTGTTGCCGGTGATCTCCTATCTGGGCCCGGCGATCGCCGGGATCATCACCGGCACGGTGGTGATCGAGGAGATCTTCGGCATCCCCGGCATCGGCCGCTATTTCGTCCAAGGGGCGCTGAACCGCGACTACACGCTGGTGATGGGCGTGGTCATCTTCTACGCCGTCATCATCATGGCCCTGAACCTGCTCGTCGACGTGCTGTACGCGGTGCTCGACCCCAAGGTCCGGCTGTCGTGACGGAGGCGAACCGAGAGGCCGTGAGCGACGCCGGCCTGCATCCCGACCTGATCCGTGCGGCCGAGGAGCGCCGGCCCCGGGGCCGGTCCTTGTGGCAGGACGCGCTGCGCCGGCTCGGCCGCAACCACGCCGCCATGGCGAGCCTGGTGATGCTGGTCGTCATCACCTTCCTGTGCTTCGCCGGCCCGCATCTCTTGACCGATCACCCGTTGGACCGGGTCTATTGGGACCGGGTCGCCAAGGGTCCGGATTTCGAGCGCGGCCACTGGTTCGGCACCGACGGCAACGGCCGCGACCTGTTCGTCCGGACGCTGTATGGCGGCCAGATCTCGCTGATGGTCGGCCTGGCCGCCACCCTGGTGAGCCTGGTGATCGGCGTGCTGTACGGTGCGACGGCCGGCTATTTCGGCGGCCGGATCGACAATGTGCTGATGCGCATCGTCGACATCCTGTACGCGGTGCCGTTCATCTTCTTCGTGATCCTGCTGTTCGTGTTCTTCGACCGCAATCTCCTGATGGTGTTCGTGGCGATCGGGGCGGTGGTCTGGCTCGACATGGCCCGGATCGTCCGCGGCCAGGCGATCGCCCTGCGCGGCAAGGAGTTCATCGAGGCGGCCCGGTCGCTGGGCCTGTCGGGCGGGGCGATCCTGGTCCGCCACATCATCCCCAACCTGTTGAGCCCGGTCGTGGTGTTCGTCACCCTGACGGTGCCGCAGGTGATCCTGTTCGAGAGCTTCCTGAGCTTCATCGGCCTGGGCGTGCAGGAACCGATGACGAGCTGGGGGGTGCTGATCAGCGAGGGGGCGCGACGCATGCAGCAGGCCTGGTGGATGCTGGCGTTCCCGGCGGCGTTCCTGGCCGTCACCCTGTTCTGCTTCAACTATCTCGGCGACGGGCTGCGCGACGCCCTCGATCCCAAGGACCGCTGACCCGCCCCCGGTCCCGACAGCCGACGGATCCGATCCGCATGACCGCAGCCGCTCTCGACCCCTCTCTCGACCCCGGCCACGCCGACGATCCCGGCGCCATCGACGCCCGGAGCGCGGCGGACGCGGCCCCGATCCTGACGGTGCGGGACCTGCGGGTCCATTTCCCGATGCCCAAGAAGTCGATCCTGGCCCGCGACCGGGACGTGCTGAAGGCCGTCGACGGCATCAGCTTCGACCTTCGGCCCGGCGAGACGCTGGGCGTCGTCGGGGAGTCCGGCTGCGGCAAGTCCACCCTGGGCCGGGCGATCCTGCAGTTGATCCCCGCCTCGGGCGGGCAGGTCGTGTGGCAGGGGGAGGATCTGACCGGGCTGTCGGGCCGCGCGATGCGGGACCGCCGACGGGACATGCAGATCATCTTCCAGGACCCGCTGGCCTCGCTCGACCCGCGCATGACGGTGGGGGACATCATCGGCCAGCCCTTGCGCACCTTCGCCCCGGATCTCAGCCGGCAGGCCCGGCGGGAGCGGGTGCTGGAGGCGATGGGCGTGGTCGGCCTGCTGCCGGAGATGGTCAACCGCTACCCGCATGAGTTCTCCGGCGGCCAGGCGCAGCGGATCGGCATCGCCCGGGCGATGATCCTCCGGCCCAAGCTGGTGATCTGCGACGAGCCGGTGTCCGCCCTGGACGTGTCGATCCAGTCCCAGATCATCAACCTGCTGATGCGCATCCAGCGGGAGTTCGGGCTGTCGCTGATCTTCATCAGCCACGACCTGTCGGTGGTCCGGCACATCAGCCACCGCATCCTGGTGCTCTATCTCGGCCGGCTGGTCGAGTTCGCCGACCGGGACGCGCTATATGCCAGCCCGCGCCATCCCTATACCCGGGCGCTGATCTCCGCGGTGCCGCTGCCCGATCCGGATGCCGAGCGCAACAAGCAGCGGATCGTGCTGCCGGGGGACCTGCCGAGCCCGCTCGACCCGCCTTCGGGCTGCCATTTCCGCACCCGCTGCCCGCGGGCCACGTCCCTGTGCGCCCAGACCGTCCCGGCCTTCGAGCCCACCGGGCCGAGCCAGTGGACCGCGTGTCATCACTGGCACGACCCCCGGACCTGAAACGGCCCGGGACCGGCGGACGGACCAAACGGCCGGCTCTCGCGGACCGATGCGGCATACGCCAACAGGTCGCCCGGGGTTTCTCCGATACTCCGGGCGATCCCGGACCGGTCAGCCCATCGTGCCGAACTGGCGGTAGGCGGCCGCGAGCTCCGCGGCGGCCGTGTCGATCACCTGCCGGCCGGCAGGGGCGCTGGCGACCGACGGGTCCGAGCCCATGCGGCCGTCGGGATGGCGGCGGCGATAGTCGCGGGCGTCGAAGAACCGGCTGATCGGCGCCTGGGCCGGTTCCAGCGGCGCCGACTTGACCGTGTCGGGAAACGCCGCCCGGGTGACGGAAATCTCGCTGGCGGTCGCGTGCGCGCCTTCCTTGGACCCGAACAGCTCCTTGGTCAGGCGCTGCACGCCGGGCAGCTCGAACCAACTGATGCAGCGGCAGCGCAACTCCGGCCCTTCCACCGGGCCGTGGCCGTACAGCGCCGCGTAGACCTCGTAGAATGCGGCGTTGACGGTCGGGATGTTGCCGCCATGGCCGTTGACGAAGACGAACCGGCGATAGCCGTGATGGGCCAGCGACAGCACGTATTCGGTGATCACGGCGATCAGCGTGCTCGGCTTGAGCGTCATCGAGCCTGCGAACGCCATATGGTGATGGGCCATGCCGACCGGGATCGTCGGGCCGACGACGGCGTCGGCCAGTTCCCCCGCCCGCCAGGCGATCACCTCGGCCGTCAGCGCATCGGTGCCGATCAGCCCGGTCGGCCCATGCTGCTCGGTCGAGCCGATCGGCATCAGGATGCCGGAGTCCCGGGCGACCGAGGCCTCGACCTCCGCCCATGTCATCATCTGCAGCCGCATCACCGTCCTCGCCGCATGGAGCGGGATGGCGATAGGTGCGATCGCTCTCGCGATCGCGCGTATCGTCTGAATCCCGCTCTCACTCTCAAGGTTGAGAGCAAGATGCGGACATGAGGGTGAGTCACCCTCATGTCCGCATCTTGCTCTAGAGCGTTTTCAGGGACTATCGGGTCGATCTGTTGGCGCGTGCCGGATCGATCCGTGGAGGCGCGCCGCGCCGCGCGATGTGGTGCCATCGGGCAAGCGGCGCAACGCAGCGGGCGGCCGGCACACGCCAACCCGAAGGGCCGGGCGGATGGGCCCCGCTGCGGCGTCGCTCGTCGTCGAATA
>JANQKE010000046.1 GCA_028281265.1 Alphaproteobacteria bacterium
GCCGGCCGCCCGCTGCGTTGCGCCGCTTGCCCGATGGCACCACATCGCGCGGCGCGACGCGCCTTGCGGATCGATCCGGCACACGCCAACAGATCGACCCGATAGTCCCTGAAAACGCTCTAACGGAAAGCGCCGGGAAACGCCGTCGCGCTCCGGCTCGGGGGTGGATGGGGTGGGATCGGATCCGGTGTGCCGGACGATCGTCGAGCCCGTAGGCCCGGGATCGGGCGCCGTCCTTTCTCCGAGGCATGGCAGCGGCGGGGCCGGATCAGGGGGGCCGAACGACCCTCAGGCGCGGTCAGGGCGACCATCGCCTTCACGGCCGCCGAGGGGTCGTGAAGCTCCAGAAACAACGTGATAACGGCTTGATATGAATGGCCTCCCCGGCTGGATTCGAACCAGCGGCCTTAGGATTAGGAATCCTACGCTCTATCCGACTGAGCTACGGGGAGTTCCGAATTTCACAATATCTGTAAGGGCTTAAAAGGGAGAGCTCAAGCTGATTTTGCTCCCATCCTAGAGCCTCTTACCTGCGTTCAGATGAGTCCATCCGAACGCAGGTCGATCTGGACGCGCATGCGGCGATGGCCGTTGGACGGATGGACAGAAATACCACCATAGCCAGCTTGTCGCCAAGGAGGGCTCCTCATGATGCAATGATCATGGTTGACATGACATCATTCTTTATATAAGCATTTTATTATGGAACGAATCGATCATATAGAAACCGAAGCGGATCTGGATGCCGTGTTTCATGCGCTCGCGGATGGAACGCGCCGGGCGATCTTGTCGCGGCTCGCAGATGGGGAAGCGTCCGTCAATGAGATCGCCGCGCCCTTCGAGATAAGCCAGCCTGCCATATCACGACATCTGAAAGTGCTTGAGCGTGCGGGATTGATCGAAAGAGACGTGGATCAGCAACGGCGTCCTGCGAGGTTGAAGGCCGAAAGAATGGTGGCCGCAGTTAATTGGCTCGTCGACTTTCGATCAATGTGGGATACAAGTTTCGATCAGCTAGATGACCTCCTTATGCAAATGAAACAAGCCAATGGGAAGGAAACCAAACATGACTGATTTACCGGAATTTATACTGGATCGAGTCTTCGATGCGCCTCGGGAGTTGGTTTGGCGTGCCTGGACTGAACCCACATTGCTGCACCGCTGGTATGGCCCAGGCGTCGAAACGGTTATTCACAGATTCGATTTGGAACCCGATGGAGTGTGGCTCAATGAAATGAGAATGAGCGGTGGTTCGGATTTCCAGAAGATCATTTTCAAGGAAGTCATCAAACCGGAAAAACTGGTTTGGCATCACTGTTCAGCCGATGAAGATTGGAACGTCGTTGCCAATCCCCTGATGCCGGATTGGCCACGCAAGCTGCTAACGACGGTCACCTTCGAGGATAAAGGCAACCAAACCAATGTGCGCTTTTCTCAAATACCACTGGACGCCACCGACATGGAGATTGCCTGTTTTGCGAAGATGAAGGACGGCATGAGCGGCGGTTGGGGCAAAGGCTACGAGATCATCGACGAGCTGCTTATGGAGCTACAGGCGAGATAGGCGGCACGATGACCGAAACAATATCGTTCGTGCTTGCGTAACCGTCCGGTGTGGGCACTCGAATTCGCCACCCGGAACCGGCTCAACTCCACAACCTTCCCCGCCGCCCCTGCCTGTCTTCGGCCGCCCTCCCGAGCAGTCTTGCAAGGACATCGGCGAGCCGCTGGTGTAGAAGAGCCGTGGTCGGGTTCGTCCACCTTGGTGGCCTTTGGCGTGCTCCAAAGAGGGATGGCGGCCGGTCGGGTCATGGGGAGGGGCGCCGGATGCTGCTGCGGTTCCTGCAGCTCTATGCCTTCGTGGCGGTGCTGGTCGGACTATATGTCGGCTTCGTCGAGAACCAGCCTTTCTGGCCGGCGCTCGTCCTGGGCGTGTTCTGGCCGGTCGAGGTGGCGATGTGGCTCGGCCTGGTGGGCAGACCGGTCCCCGAGGCCCCGTGACGACCGCAGCCGATTGCCGTCCCGGACCGACGGATGACCGCAGGCGGGACCGCCGGCTCTCCCCACGATGCCCCGGTCAGCACTCCATCCGGTGCCACGATGCTTTTGACCGAGATGGCGGACCAGCCGATACCCATGCATGTCTGGTCGTACATCCCCTTTTCGACCCCAGGAGCCGTACCGCTCGACCCCGTCGGCCTCCACGTCCGACGGGAGCGAGGACTTCCGACGGGTCGCCACCCGCTGCTACCTACAAGTTGGCCCGCAACGTCCTCTCCACCGTCGCCCTCGCCATCCTCGTCGCCTTCTGGATGTGAACGCGTGTGGAGCCTGGATGCTTGAGTTCAGTCGGATCGCCGACTGGCAAGACTCCCCCATTAGAGCATCCTGCGTCCGAACGGGCGCAGATAAGAAGCTCTCACTCTTTGAGGGAGATCAGCTTATCGACGTTCAGATGACTCCATCTAAACGCAGGTTGATCTAGCGAGCAACAACGGTCCAGTGCAGTTGAATGTACCGTCGGTCCTTTGGTCGGAACTGAAAGCCCTTGATGAGATCTCCGTCGTCATGGCGGAAAGACTGATTGATGGTGGTGCGATCGGCTTCGCCAAGAAGCGGCGCCTCGGCGGGAACGGGACCCAGCGACCTGAGCTTGTCTATCAACCGACCACGTTCCGGGGGTGTGAGTTCCAGATTGTTCAGGCCTCGCAGGATGGCCGTCGCCCCGTCGCTGAGACTCCGGTTTACGTCTTGGGCCGGCTCCGTCAATGTTCCCTCTACCCCCAACAGCTCTAGCAGGTCGGTCATGATATCCTTGTTGGGAAATAAATCTCGATCATACACAGCCGGAGTGATTTTATCTCTACCGAATATGCTCGCCCAATTCTCTAAGAGAGAGAAATATCGAAGCCTAGAATGCATGCCTTTTCTTGCATAGAATGAAAAAACTGATCCGGTGAATCTTGTATTCATCATCAGAACATGCTGTTTGTATTCTGAAATAAGAAAGTCTGATCGGCGCCTTAAATAGCAGATGATGCGTACATCAATGTCTTTGAAGCAATATTTAATCTCTCTTATGAATTTGGGGGTAAGAAAAGAAAACTCTTCGCTCGATACGATGTATTTCCGATCCGGGTCGTATTGCTCCAGGAACCCGCTGGCGATAGAAGCGAAATCGGACTGCTCGTTGACCTGCCGAAGCGCCCAGGGCCAGGCGTGGTGACCATCGCCAAGCCGTCCGATATCCGGGTAGATCAGCGGGGGAACGGTCGTCCCGGCAGAAGCACGGGCCAGGGCAGTTTGGATCGACGACGTCCCTGTCTTATGGGTACCGATGTGGATGAACAGCATCTAGTGCTCCGAAACGGATCCTCTTGACTTGGGCGTGAGATGTGCCGGCACGCCGGCTTGGCATATCACCCGATCGGCCATCGCGTCCCGGCAGCGTCCTGCTTACGGCCACGATCCGCGCCACAGCCGGCGGCTAAGGAAATGAACCTACCCCGGCACAAGCCTTATGGGCCGGGCGCCTGTTTGGGCCATGGCCGTTCGCCAACCGTCAATAGATCCATCCGGGGGTGCGCCGGCATGGCAGGTCGGCGTCTGCCTTGCAGCCTGGACGGCATGCCGGACCGGTCCCGGCCTTCGGCACGGGACCCTAATCAGGGACTCATCCCCGCCCGTTCACGGGCCGGCCGACAGGAAAACGGCCGGTGGCGCCGTCGGCGCCACCGAGCCTCCGCACCCGGTCGTCGTGGTGACGCTCACTTCTTCGCGGTCAGAGCCCTGACCTCATCCAGCATCTCACCGATCCGGTCTTGCAGGACTTCGGCCGCCTCGGAGTTCGACTTGGACACCATCTCGCCGAGCTCCTTCATGTTGGAGGCCATCTGCTCGAGCGCCTTCTTGGTCAGTTCGACCTGCTGGGCGATCTTCTCTTCCGGCGCGCCGGCGGCCGTCATCGCCTGCATGGCGGTGGTCATCTCGTCCATGGCCTGGCGCATCAGTTCGATCTGCCGCTTGCCGACCGCCTGCATGCCTTCGAACGCCAGCTTGTTCGCCGCGGTGATGGCCTCGAGGTTGCGCTTCTGAGCGGCGGTCAGCGCATCCATGTCCATGCCCGGCACCTTCATGTCGGTCCAGGCCTTCTGCATCTCCGACATCATCTTGGTGTAGTCCATGTCCCACATGGTGGAGCTGCTTTTGGTCGCCATCGTCGGATCTCCCGTCGCTGTGCTGCGTCGCCCGTCGGCGGTGAGGGCACGCTGTGACCGCAGCGGCCCTCGCGGCCCCGCCCGGTCATGTTGCATCGCAAAATATCGCATCGCGGGTGTATGCGCCGACGCGTCATCCTGTCAACGGCGATTGTGCGCCGCAACATGACCGTCGGCTCGGCCGACCGCCATCATGAGATGTTAGGCCATCGACCGGAAACCGGGAAGACCGCCGGCCCGGCCAGGATCACCCCTCGGGGTGAAAATGGTCATAGATCGTCTGGGCGACGGTCTGGGAGATGCCGTCCACCCGGGCAAGGTCCGCAACGCTCGCCCGGGCGATCGATCGGGCGGAACCGAAATGCAGCATCAGCGCCTTCTTGCGTTTGGGCCCGATGCCCGGAATGCCGTCGACCGGATTGCTGGCGATGGTCTTGTTGCGCCGCGCCCGGTGACTGCCGATGGCGAAGCGGTGCGCCTCGTCGCGCAGCCGCTGCAGGTAGTACAGGACGGGTTCCCGCGGCTCCAGGGAGAACGGCGCGCGCCCCGGCAGGAAGAACCGTTCGCGCCCGGCATTGCGGTCCGGCCCCTTGGCGATGGCGGCGATCGCCACCTCGTCGGCGATGCCGAGGTCGTCGAGCACCTCCAGGGCGGCGTTCAACTGGCCCTGCCCGCCATCGATCAGCACGAGATCCGGCCACTGTCCCTGATCGCGATCGGGGTCTTCCTTGAGGGCGCGGGTGAACCGGCGCGACAGCACCTCGCGCATCATCGCGTAGTCGTCACCGGCCGAGACCGCGGCGGCGTCCGGTTCCGACGGACCGGCGGCCGCCGGGGCGCCCCGCGGCCGGTCGCCCCGAATGGTGAACGTGCGGTAGGCGGTCTTGCGGAAGCCCTCCGGCCCCGCGACGATCATACCACCCAAGGCGTTGGTGCCGCCGGTATGGCTGTTGTCGTACACCTCGATCCGGTCCGGTGGCGTGTCCAGCCCGAACACCCGAGCGACCCCGTCCAGAAGACGGCTTTGGCTCGCGCTCTCGGCCAGGCGACGGGCCAGCGCTTCGCGGGCGTTGGTCAACGCGTGGTCGACCAACCGGCGTTTGTCGCCCCGCTGCGGGGCCGAGACCGCAACGCGGCGATCCGCGGTCACCGACAGGGCCTGGGCGATCAGCTCCTGCTCCGGCACGGGCTCGCTGATCAGCACCAGGGGCGGTGGCGGCTTGTCGTCGTAGAACTGGCCGAGAAAGGCGGCCAACACCTCGGCCACCGTCTGGTCCTTGTCGTGGCTCGGGAAATACGCCCGGGTGCCGTAGTTCCGCCCGCCGCGAATGAAATAGACCTGAATGGCGATCTGCCCGCCATCCTGATGGGCGGCGAACACATCGGCTTCCGACAGCCCGGCGAGGTTGATGTCCTGGTGCGCCGACACGGCCGCCAAGGCGCGGATGCGGTCGCGATACCGGGCCGCGGTCTCGAACTCCAGCGCATCGGCCGCGGCGACCATGCGGTCGGCGAACTGCTGCTGAATCGCCTGGCTGCGCCCCTCGAGAAAGGCGATCGCCTGGTCGACCTGCTCCGCATAGGCCTGCTCGGTGACGTAGCCGACGCAAGGGGCGGTGCAGCGCTTGATCTGATACTGCAGACACGGCCGGGAGCGGCTGGCGAACACCGTATCCGAACAGTTGCGCAACAGAAACGCCCGGTGAATCGCGGTGATCGTCCGGTTCACCGCCCCGGCGGACGCGAACGGCCCGAAATACCTGCCGGGCCGCCGGGCCGCACCGCGATGCTTGGTGATCTGCGGAAACGGGTGGTCACCGGTCAGCACGATGTGCGGGAACGTCTTGTCGTCCCGCAGCAGGACATTGTAGCGCGGCCGCAGCCGCTTGATCAGATTGGCCTCCAGCAGCAAGGCCTCGACCTCGGACCGGGTGACCACCACTTCCATCGCCTGGGTTTCGGCGATCATGCGCAGCAGCCGGGCCGGGTGCTTGCCGGTCTGGGTGTAGCTGGTGACCCGTTTCTTGAGGTTCTTGGCCTTGCCGACATACAGCGCATCGCCGGCGCCATCGAGCATCCGATAGACGCCGGGTACGTTGGGCAACGTCTTCACCTGGGCGGCGATCACCGCGACGCCGTCGGCCAGGGTCTCGGCCGTCAACACCCGGCGGCCGGCGCTCATGCGCGGGCTGCGATCGCCGTCGTCGAAGGCCGAGGGGTCGGCCGGCCGCATCTCGGCGGCATCGGGAGGAGCGCTCGGGGGGTCGGACATGATGGCGCAGGATGTTGCCTAAGGCCGCCCCGACTTCAAGCCGCCGCACCCGGGCAGGGGAGCGGCGGCCTGACGTCGGGGCGGCCGGACGATGCGGCGGCCGGCGGGTTAACCGCCTTGAAACAGAAGTGAAATCTCCCGCCGCCCCCGGCTATCCACCGACGCTGTGGATAACGGTGTGGACGGCGCGTGTGCAGAGCACGATCGGGCGCGGAATCCCTGGCGCTTTCACCACATTGCACAGTTCTTGGGCACAACCGATAACCTGTTGATTTTTATGTGATTGCCGGCCGTCCTGTCGGAGCGGTGCCGACGGCCTTGCCTGACATTTCGCTTGACTTGCCAGCCAGACCCTCTTCTGCCCGGCTTGTGCATAACTTCTCCGGTCCGGCACCGGTCGGGCCGCGGATTGTGGCGAAGACACGGTCGAGAATTACCAAGCCATGACCGCGTCGTGACGATGACCGGCCGATGAGATCGACCATCACGTCATGCCTCGCGCGGCACTATTCGATGGGGACGACACCTGCCTTGGGTTGTGCCCATGCCAGATGCTCGCCGCCGTCCAGCGCGATCATTTGCCCGGTCAAGGACGGGGTGCGCAGGATGAAGTCGATCGCATGCGCCACCTCTTCGGGGGCCGTCGGCCGCTGCAGCGGGATCGATCGCCATTGCGCCTCGAAATGGGCATCGGTCTGGCGGCTGTTCTTCATCGTCGGACCGGGCCCGATCCCGGCGACCCGGATGCGGGGAGCCAGCGCCAAAGCCAAGGTCCGCGTCAGCGTCCAGAGCCCGGCCTTGCTGAGGGTGTAGGACAGGAAGTCCGGTGTCAGGTTCCACACCCGCTGGTCCAGGAGATTGACCACGACGGCGGTCGCCTCCGCCGGCAGGGCGGCGGCGACCGCCTGGGTCAACACGAACGGGGCCCGAAGATTGGTCTCCATGTGCCGATCCCAGCTCGCCCGGGTCACCGTGGCGGCGGCATCCCGCTCGAACACCGAGGCGTTGTTGACCAGGACGCCGACCGCTCCGCCGAGCCCGTCCATCGCCAGGGGAACCAGGTCGGCGACCGCGGCCTCGTCGGCCAGATCGGCGCGCAGGGCGACCGCTCGGCGGCCGAGATCCGCAATCTCCTGGCACACCGACTCGGCATCGGCCGCGGAGCGGTTGTAGTGGACGACCACGTCGAAGCCCCATCTCGCCAGCGACAAGGCGATGATGCGGCCGATCCGCCTGCCCGCCCCGGTCACCAGGGCACGCCGCGGAAGAGAATCTGGGTAGGTCATGATCCCGGAGATACGCTTCGGCGCCGCGACCGCCAGCTCTGGCCGCGCGGGGCCATGGTCGTCGCCGCGGCGCCGGCCGGGCTCGGGCGACACTCCCACCACGGCAAAAGGCCCGGGCCGAGACCCGGGCCCAAGGTCACTGCCGATCCGTCTTGGGTGCGGACAGGCCGGCGATCACGCCTGCCAGAACGGCTTGTTGCGTTCATTGGCCGCATCGAACCGGTTCAGGCCGATGTCCGCCAGCAGGTGATCGTCCAGGTTTTCGAGCTTGGCGCGGCTTTGCGACCGATGATGCCACAACCCGACCATGCCGATCAGATGATCGAACCAGCCGCGATGGAGGGGCGGGCCGTGGTGGAGTGAAGCGGTTCTGGCCATGGCGATCTCCTGTATTGAATCCGTTAACTGGGCTCAACTCGGTGGCCGGACTCCGCCAGCCTTGGTTTTCAATGTCGTTGCATAGAGGGTTGCTTTCAAACGATGAATTTTCATGTTATGGATTAGACTGGCTTATCCATCTCCAACCGCTTCCCAACCGGTGTCGCGATCCCGGAGCCGATGCGCAGGACCGGCGGAGTCCCCACCATGAGAGAACCCCGCCTGCCGTCCCTGTCCGCCTTGCGGGTGTTCGAGGCGGCCGGCCGGCATCTGTCCTTCACCAAGGCGGCGGGGGAGCTGCACGTCACCCAGGCCGCCGTCAGCCACCAGATCAAGGCGCTGGAGGAGCAACTGGGCGTGCAACTGTTCCGCCGGGCCCCCCGGCGTCTCCTGCTGACCGATGCGGGCCAGCTCTACCTGCCCGAGGTGCGGGCGGCGTTCGACCGGCTGTCCGCGGCGACGGCCCATCTGCGCCGCGCGGAGTCGAGCGGAGTGCTGACGGTCAGCGTGTTGCCGTCCTTCGCCGCCAAATGGCTGGTGCCGCGCCTGCGGCGGTTCCGGGATCGGCATCCGGAGTTCGACGTCCGGGTGGCGGCAGACGACCACCCGGTGGATTTCGGCCGGGACGACGTGGACCTGGCCCTGCGATATGGATCCGGGAACTATCCCGGCGTGACGGCGGAGCGGTTCCTCACCGAAGCGCTGACCCCGATGCTGAGCCCGGCCCTGCTGCAGGCCGGCCCGCCGCTCAGGATCCCCGGCGATCTGGCCGGCTACACGCTGCTGCAGGACGACATGTCGGTCGGCTGGTCGGACTGGCTGGGCGCGGCGGGGGCGGTCGGGGTCAACCCCCATCGCGGACCGGCATTCAACGATTCGAGCATGGTTCTGCAGGCGGCCCTGGACGGCCAGGGGGTCGCGCTGGGCCGGACGGTGCTGGCCGCCGACGATCTGGCCAGCGGCCGGCTGGTGCGGCCGTTCCCGCTCAGCCTGCCGTCGCCGAGCGCCTATTGGGTGGTCTACCCGCCTCGCTCGGCGCAGCATCCCAAGATCGTCGCCTTCCGGGATTGGCTGAAGACGGAAGTCGGCGGCCCCGCGCCCGGCACCGGCGCCGAGCCGGACTTGCCGAACCCGGCCCGAAGCCGATAGACCAAAGCCTGTCTTGCGCGGCGCTGGCTCGGGCTGCGAGCCTGCGCCGTCCGTTCACCTCCGACGTGTCGGCCGCCGCCGGCGTCACCCGTACCGAGAGCCCGCCCCATGGATGACGGCCGTCTGCCGCCGCTGGTGGATGATCGCCCGCACGGCTATGCGTTCGAGGATCTCGCCGTCGGCATGGCCGCGACCTTCTCCAAGACCGTCACCGATGCCGATATCGTGATGTTCGCCGGCGTGTCGGGCGACACCAACCCGGTGCATATCGACGAGGAATACGCCCGTTCCACCCTGTTCAAGGGCCGGATCGCCCATGGCATGCTGGGCGCGGCCTACATCTCGACGGTGCTCGGCACCCGTCTGCCGGGACCCGGGGCGATCTACCTGTCGCAGACCCTGAAATTCCGGGCGCCGGTCCGAGTCGGCGACACGGTGACGGCCCGGGTGACGGTCGTCGAGCTCTTCCCCGCCAAGAACCGCGCCAGCGTGCGGACCGCGGTCACGGTGGGGGAGACCGTGGTGATCGAGGGCGAGGCCCTGGTCTTCGTGCCCAGCCGCCAGGCCTGAGCGCCGGCCCGCCCGGTACCGCCGACCGGTCCGCGTATGTTCCGAGCACAGGGCGGGCGCTTGTCACCAAGCCTTCACGGCCGGCGGCCGAATTGCTATTGCAGCAGGCCAAGGGCTGTGACACCGTTTGATTGTGTCGTCTCGCGTCGCGTCCCACCAGATCTTGTCTGGCCGACTATAGGCAGTATCGATCTGCGGTGGCGACGACAGCGAAGGTGGGCTGTGCGTCGGCGCAGCTACCCGGTCCGCAGCCCCGGTCCCCCGAGGCCCCCCGGTCCGCTCGGCACGAGAGCGACCCGGCAACCCTAGGGCCAGACGCTATGACGCTATCGTCCGTGGAAATCGCTCCTTACACGCAGAACCCGCTCGACATCATCGAAGAGATCGTGGAGGCCAACGACTGGGCCTTCGATCGCCATGCCCCCGAAGAGATGCTGGTCGAGGTGGCGGGCCGGTGGTGCCAATACCGTATGTTCTTCTTCTGGCAGGAAGAGATCAGCGCGATGCAGTTCTCCTGCCAGTTCGACGTCAAGGTGCCGGCGGCGCGGCGGACGGCGGTCGCCGAGCTGCTGGCGATCATCAACGAGCGGCTGTGGTTGGGTCACTTCGATGTCGACGCCGACGAGGCCATGCCGATGTTCCGGCACACCACGCTGCTGCGCGGTGCCCAGAGCGCCAGCGTCGAGCAGATGGAAGACCTGATGGACATCGCACTGAATGAGTGCGAGCGCTTCTACCCGGCGTTCCAGTTCGTCATCCAGGCCGGCCATACGGCCGAAGAGGCGGTATCGGCGGCGATCCTGGACACCGTCGCCGAAGCCTGAGGCAACGGCACCGCCCGGTCTTGTACCAGGCTGAGTGATATGGGCCTGGCGAAGGGCGGCGGCGGCCGAGGTTAAGGGGGTCGCCGAGCGGCAGCCCGGCAAGCGCCCGGAGCCCTGGTGCCAAGACGCAAGCCGGATCGGCCAGAAGGGGCGGGCAGGTTCCCTGTGGTGGCAGGCAGGCCAGCGGCCGACTGGCCCCCCGGGACCAAGGCGTCGTGCCGGCCTGGATCATCGGCGTCCTCCACCCTGCGTGACGCCGGGGCCGCGATGGTGACGAGCCGGCTCGACACCGCCGTCACGGTCGACTTCCGCGCCGACGTCGCAACCGAGCCTCGTTCATCGCGGCGGGGTGTTAGATCATCCTGCGTTCAGATGGACTCATCTGAACGCAGATAAGATGATCTAGTTTAAAGAGTTAGAGCATCTCATCTGCGTCCGTTCGGACGCAGGATGCTCTAGAGCAAGATGACATGAGGGTGAGTCACCCTCATGTCATCTTGCTCTCAAAGATAAGTGTCAGAGCGGGACTCAGACATCATGCGCGATCGCAAATGCGATCGCACCTAATGCCATCCCGCTCTAGCCCGTCGTCTTCTTGGCTTTGGTCACGGACCAGAAGGGGGGCGAGGCGGCGAACGTCTCCCAGTCCTTGCAGACCTTGGGTTCGGCGGTGGCCAGACCGTGATGGTGCCAGCCGATCACCTGGCCGGCCGTGGTCGCCAGCGCGATGCCGTCATCGGACCGATTTTCCCGTGTCAGCTCGGTGACGATGCGGGAGGCGGTGGCGACGTCGTTGAGGTAGCCGAGATCGGTCTGCAGGTCCTGCAGATGCCGGATGAAGGCGGCCGTCTTCTTCTTCGGATAGAGGGGGCGGAAGAAGTCCGCCGCATAGCGCAGTTTCTTCAGCGCGATGCGGACCTCATGGCGGCCATCGGTATCCAGCGTGCGGAACCCGTGACCGCGCTTGCGCACCTGCCGGTAGCGCCGGGTCAGGGCCCGGTCGGCGAACTCGGTGACCGGGTGCTCCAGCATCGCCGCTTCGGGGGAGTAGGGCTGCTCCCGCCACCGCCGGCCCTCGATCCAGTCGCCCATCGCCAGCACCAGCCGGGTGTAGCGGGGGTCGCCGAGCACCGCCTGCGCGGCCCGATAGCCCGCTTGGCGATGCGCGTCGGCGCATGCCACCAGGGCGGCCACCGCATCGCCGTCGGCAATCCCGGCCCCGGCCGGTTCGACGATGTCGTGCACGAACACGTCCCAGTCCCGTGCCACGCCCAACGCCGCGGCCAGCCAGGCCATGTCGGCCTTGAACCGATCCAGTTGCGGCTTCGGGATGACCGAGCGGAACAGCGTCAGCGCCGAGCGCAGCCGCCTCAGGGCGACCCGCATCTGGTGGGCGCCTTCGGGGTCGCGGCCGTCCTCGACCACCGGCTGATTGGCCAGCCATTGCGCGTAGCCGTGCCGGGCGAAATGCTCGAGCGCCTGTTCGACGGTCATGCCGGCGGCGATCGGGCTCTTGATCGCCTTTTGCGGCGACGGCGGCTCACCCGTGGCCAGCCGATGCCCGCGTTCGGCCTTGTTGGCGATCGCGATGGTCAGCCCCGCCTCCGCCGCCAGTTGCTCGGCCAGGCCGAACAGGATGCGGGCGCTGCCGGAGGTCAGTTCCAGCTCGATCTCGGCGATCGGTTCCTCCGCCGCCGTGCCGTCGGCCCGCGTCGCCCGGAGGGTTCCGAGATCGAGTGCCATCTCGATCGTGCCGCCGCCTTGGGGATCGGCGAGCTGGATCGTCTTGCGTTTGAAGACGGTGGCGAACCGTTCCGTCAGAACGTCGGGCCTGATCAGTGCCAGCCGTGCCCGGGCGTTGGGATCGGTGAACCGGTCGAGATCCAGGACCGGTTCGGGGATCGGCATCTCCCATTCCCCGCGGGTGAACGGTCCCTCGTCGATCGCGGCGGCCTTCAGGGTCTGAAGATACCGGCGCGGCGACAGTCTGCGGATCCGCAACGCGACCCCGTTCTGGGCGAGCCGGAGATCGGGGCTGTCGAAGTACCGATTGTCCAAGGTGCGGGCCCGATCGAGCTTGACCACCCAGGGCGTCAGCATCGGTGATTTCAGGGCCGCCTGCAGGACACGCGGGTCCCCGGCCAGCTTGAGTTCGATCTCGCGGGGCGCTGCCACGGGACCCAGTCTCCTTTCAACAGGGGGCGACGATATCGAGTCGGATATATGACAGTATCATGACAACCCGGTAACGGAAGCACAATCAAAGGGCGTATTTATCTGACGTTAAACAACCGCATGACCGGAGTATCCCGGCTCGATGTGGATCCTTCCCATGCCATGCGATGGCCTTGTGACGAAAGGGAGGGTTGTCCTTGCCAGCCATTGCGCACTGCAGCAATTGGTCTTACCATTTCATCCAACAGACTGAAGCGTCCGATTTTTTTGTCGCGGGCGTTCAGCGCCTTGCCACGGCCCTCGGACCGCCGTGGCGGGCAGATGGCAGGCAGGCCGCGTCTTGGCGGTGTGACCTGCCCAATACCGGTCCGAGCGGGAGGGGTGTCTCGTTCCACGTCTTGCCTTCGAGGACAGGAGCCCCAGCATGATCGATTTCACACCTGTGCAGGTCAGCCTTCTGGCGACGTTCGTCTGCGTTGTCGCCCTGTTGGTGGTGCCGCTGGCCGTTGGCCTTTGGGATCGGCGGTAACACCGGCGTGCGCTGAGATGACCTCATCTCACGTCGTCGTCGCGTTCAAGCGCCACGTGGAGCAGGATGGCGTTCGGTGCGATCGCTTTTGCGACCGCGCCTGACGTCCTCCCGCTCCAGGCTGGCCTTGGGTCCCAGGCCGCCGTCGCGGGTCCCATCCGGTCGGCACGGAAGTCAGGCAGGCGGGAGGGAGCGTGAGCCGAACCCAGCCTGGTCCGGGCGTCCTGCCCGGTTTCGCTCACGTTCCCCCCAGCCCACACAGTCCGGGCAGACGAACGTCAGACCGGCCCGTCCGGGCGCCGCGCCGAGCGACACCCTGTTGACGCTCCGCATCTAGGCGGGTTCGGGTCCCAGGCCGCCGCGGGCCCCGCCGGTCGGCACGGAGGAGCGCTTGCCGGCCGGCTTCTTCGGCGGCGGCGGAGCGGTGTCTTCCGGCTCGTCGCGGACGATGGCCTCTCCCCGGGCGATCGCCTTGATCTCCTCGCCGTTGAGGCTCTCGTACTCCAGCAGACCCTTGGCGATCCGCTCCCACTCGTCGCGGTGCTCGGTGATGATGTCGTAGGCGCGCCGATAGGCACCGTCGACGATCTTGCGGATTTCCTGGTCGACAAGCTGCTGGGTGCTCTCGGACATCCCCTTGTGCTGGGTGACCGAATGGCCCAGGAAGACTTCCTGCTCCGGGGCGCCGTATTGCAGCATGCCGAGATCCTCGCTCATGCCCCACTCGGTCACCATCCGGGTTGCCAGATCGGTCGCCATCTTGATGTCCCCGGACGCACCGGAGGAGATCTTGTCCTTGCCGAAGGCGATCTCTTCGCCGATCCGGCCGCCCATGGCCACGGCCAGGTCGGCGCGGCACTTGTCGATCCGCAAGGACAGCCGGTCGCCTTCGGGCAGCCGCATCACCATCCCCAGGGCGCGGCCGCGTGGGATGATGGTCGCCTTGTGGATCGGGTCGGACGCCGGCTCGTGCAGGGCGATGATGGCGTGGCCGGCCTCGTGGTAGGCGGTGAGCTGCTTCTCCTCGTCCGACATCACCATCGAGCGCCGCTCGGAGCCCATCATGACCTTGTCCTTGGCGGCTTCGAAGCAGTCATGATCGACCACCCGCAGGCCGCGGCGCGCGGCCAGCAGAGCCGCCTCGTTGACCAGGTTGGCGAGGTCCGCGCCGGAGAAGCCCGGCGTGCCGCGCGCGATCACCTTGGGATCGACGTTCGGGGCCAGCGGCACCTTGCGCATATGGACCTTGAGGATCTTCTCCCGGCCGAGCACGTCGGGGTTCGGCACCACGATCTGCCGGTCGAAGCGGCCCGGGCGCAGCAAGGCGGGGTCGAGCACGTCCGGCCGGTTGGTGGCCGCGATGATGATCACGCCTTCATTGGCCTCGAAGCCGTCCATCTCCACCAGGAGCTGGTTGAGGGTCTGCTCGCGCTCGTCGTTGCCGCCGCCCAGACCCGCGCCGCGGTGCCGGCCGACGGCGTCGATCTCATCGATGAAGATGATGCACGGCGCGTTCTTCTTGCCCTGCTCGAACATGTCGCGCACGCG
>JANQKE010000047.1 GCA_028281265.1 Alphaproteobacteria bacterium
CGCGCCATCGGGCCAGCGGCGCACCGCAGCGGGCGGCCGGCACACGCCAACCCGAAGGGCCGGGCGGATGGGCCCTGCTGCGGCGTCGCTCGTCGTCGCATATGCCCCGGCATGTCCTTCCTCCTCCCTCCTGGCATCAGGGCCCATCCCCCTCGGCAGATCGGCCCGATAGTCCCTGAAAACGCTCTAGCACCCGATCCGCCGTGCGTAGCCTCCGAAATTTGAAAGACTTTGTTAGAAAAACTGAAAATGCATCGCTTGGACATGGCGCTAGAAACACACATCCGCATGCGCAAACGAGGCTTGAGATGGCGGACCTTCACGCCGGCGAGATCGGCACCCGGGTTATCCAGGAGATGGCCAACGCCATTCGCTTCCTGGCGATTGACTCCATCCTGCGCGCTGGCGAAGGCCACCAGGGCGTGCCGCTCGGTATGGCGGAAATCGCCGCCACGCTTTATGCGCGTCACATCAAGATCGATCCGGAGAATCCGCTCTGGCCGGACCGCGACCGCGTGGTGCTGTCAAACGGCCATGGCTCGATGCTGCTCTATGCGTTGCTGCATCTGTCGGGTTACGAGGCGATGTCGATCGGCGAACTGAAGAGCTTTCGCCGGCTTGGTTCGGTATGCGCCGGGCACCCGGAGATCGAACAGCATGCCGGGGTCGAGATCACAACGGGGCTTCTCGGTCAGGGCATTGCCTGCGCCGTCGGGATGGCGGTCGCCGAAGCAAGGCTCTCGGCGGAGTTCGGACCCGGCCTTGTGGATCATCGCACCTGGGCCTTTGTCGGCGATGGGTGCTTTCAGGAAGGCATGGGCCAGGAAGCCATCTCCTTGGCCGGGCATCTGTGTCTCGGCAAACTGACCTTCCTTTGGGACGACAATCACATTACCGATGATGGCGAGCTCAGCCTTGCCATGAGCGAGGATATGCCGGCCCGGTTCCGCGCCGCCCATTGGCACGTCGAGGAGGTCGATGGCCATGACATCGAGGCGGTCTCAACCGCTATTGATGCAGCTAAGGCCGATGACCGGCCCTCGCTCATCGCCTGCCGGACCACCATTGCGCGCGGCGTGCCGCGTCTTCAGGGCCAGCGTGGAGGGCATTCGGCGCCGCTGACGCCGCGGGACGCCGAGGAAGCGCGCGCCGCGATGGGCTGGACCCATGCGATGTTCGAGGTGCCTGCTGCCGTTCGCGGCCATTGGTCGAGGGCGATGGATCGCGGCCGCGCGGCGCAGAAAGGCTGGGCAAATCGGCGCGACCAGCATCCCAAACGCGCTACCTTCGATCGCTGGCAATCCGGTGCGCTTCCGGGCGATTGGCAAGACCTGGTCTCAAAGCTGACATCAGATGCCGCATCCGAGCCGCAGCCCACCATCGCAAGCTCGGGGGATGTTTGTGACGCGCTGACCGGCGCATTGCCCGAGCTTCAGGTGCTGTGCGCCGATCTCGAAGCGCCGACCAACCACAAGCGAAGCCGCCAAGCCTTCACCGCCGAGGCCCGTGAGGGGACCTATGTCCATTGCGGCGTGCGCGAACATCTGATGGGCGCGATGGTCTCCGGCATCGCCGCCCATGGTGGACTCAAGCCCGTCAATGTCACCTATCTCGCCTTCACCGACTATCAGCGGCCCGCCATGCGGATGGCCGCGCTGATGGGCCTGCCCGGCCTCTTTGTCTTCAGTCACGATTCTATCGGCGTGGGCAGCAACGGCCCGACCCACCAGCCGGTGGAGATTCTGGCGAGTTTCCGGTCCATGCCGAACATGCACGTCTTTCGCCCCGCGGACGCGGTGGAGACGGCGGAAGCTTGGGCGCTTGGATTGGAGCGCACCGATGGTCCCACCATGCTGGCTCTCTCCAGACAGCCTGCGATCCCGGCGCGCCGTGGGGGCGGCGAGAACCTCTCCCGCTGCGGCGCCTACTTGCTCGTCGAACTGCACGGTGACCGCGATGTGACCCTGCTTGCGACAGGCACTGAGGTGGCGCTGGCGGTCGAAGCCGGCAAGCGTCTCGCCGAGCAGGGTCTCAACGCGGCTGTCGTCTCCATGCCCTGCTGGGAACTGTTCGAGGTACAGGACGCCGATTATCAGGCGCAGATCCTCGGTTCTGCACCGCGCATTGCCATTGAAGCCGCGCTGATGTTCGGCTGGGAACGCTGGTTAAGGCCGACCGACGCGTTTATCGGCATGACCGGCTACGGCGCCTCGGACAAAGCCGAGGCTTTGTACGACCATTTCGGCATCACGACGGGGGCAATCCTCGAGAAGGCCTTATATCTGTGCGCGCGATGAATTGGCGCGCACCCAGGCGCAGCCCGTAAGGACACCGACCGCCGTCCCTGCTCTCCAAAACCCCCGCCAACCGCATCGGCGTGACCGCTTGGGATGACGCCGATGCGGTTGGCCGGTAGAGGTCGCGGCCCACCTCGCTCATCAAGGCCGTCAGCCGCGCATGCATCTCGGCAGATTCCGCCGAAAGGGCCGATTTCCGCCACCAGGTTGGTCGTCTCAAACGGATCGGCCTTAAGGTCGTAGAGCTCGCGGGCGCCACCCAGATACCAGATGTATCCCATCCCGTTGACTTGAATCATCCGCCACGGCTCGGTTTGCATCCAGCCTCGAAGCGGGCGGTGGAGCGCAAAGAGCGGGCGATCCATCGCGCCTTGTTCCTGCCTGTGCAAAACGGCCCTCGGGTCTAACCCGCGCAAGTCGTCATGGCTGGGCAGATCGCATAGCGCGGCCAAGGTCGGCGCGACATCGTTCAGGTTGACGGGCAACTCGCTGCGGATGGGTGCTTCGGCTCCGTCGGGCACGCGTACGATAAGCGGCACGCGGATGGATTCTTCATGGGCCACCATCTTGAGCCACAGGCCGCGCGCGCCAAGGTTCTTGCCATGGTCGGAAAGGTAGACGATGAGAGTGTCGTCCATCAGGCCCTGCGCTTCGACCAGGCTTCAAAAAAAACGGCGCCATGATCGAGGAAGAGCAGGCGATAATAGCTTGTCCTGTTGACCTCAGGCTTGCCGGCTTGCGGACCGGAATTGGCCGGCTCCTGCACGACCGAACGATCGATTATGAAAAGTACGGTTCAGGGACCATGAAGGGTGGATGCGGGCCGTTGAAAGAGCAGACCTGAAAGAAGGGGCGCGACCGGTCGCGGGTGCGCAACTGGTCGATGGCGATGTCGGCGATGTAAGCGTCATTGGTGGTCTCAGCCGGCATAGCGAGCGGCAGCGCGACTGGTGTCGGCATGGGCAGTGTCCGCTGCGTGCGCACGCGCGGATCGTTAGAGGTCCAGCCGTCCACCAGCCCGCGCTCTTGGCACCATGCTGAGTAAAGGGCCGTGCTGTCGCCCGCATCCCGGTCGGTGAAGCGGCCTATTGCCCTTACCCGGATGCCGCTTGCCGGCATAGCTGACCTGGTAGCCGTCCGCGACGGCGTGCACGGCGTGATCGCGCGCTATCTCGAAAGCCAGCCCGCCTATCCCAAGGACAAGGCCACCGGCGGCGTGCCGCAGCAGCGCGTCAGCAACATGCTGAGCCAGCCCCTCTATGCGGGCTATCTGGACCACCCCGACCGGGGCGTCAGCTTCCGCAAGGTGCAGCATGAGGGGCTCATCAGCCTGGAGACCTTCGAGCGCATCCAGGAACGCCTGAAGGAAGGCAACCGCCTGCCGAATCGCGCCGATCTCAGCGCCGATTTTCCGCTGAGGGGCTTTGTGACGTGTTCATCCTGCGCGAAGCCGATGACGGCGTATTTCGCCAAGGGCAAGACCGGCAAGCGCTACGCCTATTATGAATGCTACACCAAGACCTGCGAGCGCCGCCGCAAAGCTATCTCGGCGCCGAAGATGGAGACGGCGTTCGAAGCGATCCTCAGACGCCTGCAGCCCGGCCCGGAGATCGCCGCCCTGCTTCGGGACGTGCTGGCCCATGTCTGGGCACGCCGGGAAGAGCAGGCGAGGGACAGCCGGAAAGCGGTTCAGGCCGGCATCCGCAGACTGGATGTGGAGATCGACAAGCTCCTTGAGCGGATGGTCGATATCACCGTGCCGAGCGCGCTGGGTGCCTTCGAACGCAGGATCGCGGACCTCGAAAAACACAAGATGGTTCTGGATGAACAACTCTCCGGTGAAGGCGTGCGGCAGTCGACCTTCGAGCATTCGTTCGAACTCGCGATCCGCTTCCTTTCAACCCCCTGGAATATCTGGCAAAATGGCTCTCTCAAGGCCCGGCGGCGGCTGCTCAAACTGGTGTTCGCCGACCCTCTGCCCTATTGCCGTTCGGAGGGCTTTCGAACCCCGAAAAAATCCTTACCGTTCAATATCTTAGATACGATTTCAGGCGGAGATCCGGCAATGGCGCGCCCGGGAAGATTCGAACTCCCAACCTTCTGATCCGTAGTCAGATGCTCTATCCAATTGAGCTACGGGCGCGTGCATCTCCCCGCCGGGACGGGTCGGAACCGGCGGCGGAGACGGGGGTGGTTAGCAGAGGCCCCGGTGACTGACAAGGGTCCAGGCCGGACCGCTGGGAAGGGCTGATGTGCCGGCCGAACACCCTCGGACGATAGGCCGGCGGCGGCCGGCCCGGATGCCGCTCCCCCACCGCCGCCCCGACATCCCCACCAGCGCCTCCAAGGCCCGATTCCGCCCCGACGGCGGCCGTCCCGATGGTGTCTGCCCTCTATTCTCCGCATGGGCGTGACGATACATGAAAATCGGGCGCCATTGTCCTGTAGTCTCAGGATAATCGGTCGAATCGGGGCTGGAGTCGCTTGTGCCGACTCACGAGTGTGACTATGGTGCCGCTTCGGGAACATTTGGCCAAATGCGCACACGCTCCAGGGGCATTGCCCCGTTGACGGCGGCCGGCAACACCCGCAAACAGCGTGCGCGCGGGGCTCGTTAGGGATGCGGCGACAGAGGATTGGCGGCACGGATGCTCGGAAAACCGCTTCGAACAGTGCTGCCGGTGATCACCGCCGGTGTGGCGCTCGCACTGTCCGCCTGCAGTGCGCCGTCCACCCAGTTGTGGTCCCCGTTCGATGACGAGGATGATCTGGCGACCGCCGCCGAAGACCCGTCGGTCCCGTCCTCGACCTTCTCCGCCCCCGGGCAACAGACCCTCACCCTGGGGGACAGCAGTTTCGAGACCGCCGGCAGCCCGCGGTTCACGGACACCGGGACGGCGGTCGGTCGGCGGGTCGGGGAATTGCAGTCGGACCTCGTCGCCCTGGAGAGCTCGACCAACGGCAGCAACAGCCGCCTCCAGCAGATCCGCGCGCAGTCCATCGCCGCGGCGCAGGAGTATTACGGCATCATCGCCGCCATCAACGCCCGGCTGCAGGTCGGAACGACTCCGGGCAACCCGATCCTGCAATCGCAGTGGGCCGAGGCGCAGGTCGCGCTCGACAGCCTGAGCCAGGACTTGGTCGGCTTGAACGCCCTGGCCGGCGACGTCGCCGGCGACAGCGCGATGGCCGCCTTCCTGGTCGAATCGGTGCGGGCGACCTATGGGCTGAGCGGCGCGGTGGAAGAAGACCACCGGAACCTCGCCCAACTGGAGGATGAGGTCCAGCAGACGGCCGTGCTGATCGACCGGCTGCTGACCGAGATCAGCGAGGACATCACCCGCCAATCCACCTATCTGTCGTCCGAGCGGGCCAATCTGCGGGTTCTGCAGACCGCCATCGCCAATGGGGAGCTGTACGGTTCCAGCCTGACCAACCGGGTCAGTCTGAGAGGTGCCGACGCCCCGTCCTTGAGCCCGTACTCCCAGACCGCGGCGGGCCGGTTCGATGCGCCGGTGGACGACGCACTGGTGATCATCCGCTTCACCTCCGGTGATGTCCGGTATCGGCAACCGCTCTACCAGGCGGTCGCCAGCGTGCTGGAGATCGATCCCAATGCCCGGTTCGATCTGGTCGCGGTGAACCCCCAGGCCGGAAACCCCGCCGCAACCGCCGTCGCCGCCAGCCAGGCGCGCGACCGGGCCGAGCAGGTGCTGCGGACGCTGGTGGATTTCGGGCTGCCGGCATCCCGGGTCGCGGTCTCGAGCCAACAGGTGGCCGACGCCCCGGCAACCGAAGTGCGGCTGTTCGTCCGCTAGATCTAGCCCGCGCCGGGGCGGCCGGCTACGGGCTGCGGCGGTCCGGCGGGCGGCCGTCGGAACCCGGCCTTGCCCGGTTCTCGGTGTCGGGGACGGCCGGTCTTCCCGGTATCGGGGCGATCGGTCCCGGCCGGGCCCCGGATGGTGGCGGTGCGACGGTATCGGTGCGATGGAACCCCTGATCACAGTCCTGCAGAGTTCGCCTTGGGCGAGCGAATTCGTCTTTCACCTGCTGATCGTGTGGCCCCTTTGGGTCCTGCTGCGGCGGATCGGCAAACGGCCGGCGATGGCCCTTGTGGTGTTCGTCCCGCTGTTCGGCCCGGCGCTGGTCCTGGCCTATGCGGCGGTGGGCCCTTGGCCGGCGATGCACCCGGCGATGGTCGAGCATATCGCCGAACAGCGCCGACGTGCCGAACGCGGGGTCTGACCATGGACGGCATACCCTGGATCGATGCGCTGCCGTTGCCGCCCTGGGCGGCGATGCTGATCGTCAGCGTCTACGTCACCGCCCTGATCGGGTTCGGCGGGTTCGTCTTCGCCCGCGCCGGACGCAGTCCGATCTGGGCGCTGGCTTTGCTGGTCCCGGTGGCCAATGTGGCGGTGATCTGGTGGATCGCCTATTGCCGCTGGCCCCGGCTGACCGGTCCTGCGCCTCCGCGCCGGTCATGATGCGGGCCCGGCTCCGGGGTCGCCGGGGTCGGTGGATCCGAGCAGCGACAGGAAGCCGTTGGTGATCGGGTAGCGGCGATCCCGGCCGAAGGCCTTCGACGAGATCTTGACCCCGGGTGGGGCCTGGCGGCGCTTGTACTCGGCGCGGTCGAGCATCCGCCAGACGCGGTTGATGGTGGTGCGGTCGTGGCCGCGGTCGACCAGGTCGTCGGCCCCGAGCTCCTCCTCGATCAGGCCTTCCAGGATCGGGTCCAGGACATCGTACGGGGGTAGCGAGTCCGCGTCCCGCTGATCGGGCTTCAGCTCGGCCGAGGGGGGCTTGGTGATCACCCGCTCCGGCATGACGCGGCCGACCGGTCCCAGCACGCCGTCGGGCCGGTGCTGGTTGCGCCAGTGGGACAGGGCGACGACGGTGGTCTTGTAGACGTCCTTGAGGACCGAGTAGCCGCCGCACATGTCGCCGTACAGGGTGGCGTAGCCGACCGACATCTCGGACTTGTTGCCGGTCGACAGCACCATCGGGCCGAGCTTGTTGGACAGGGCCATCAAGGTCATGCCGCGGGTCCGGGACTGCAGGTTCTCCTCGGTGATGTCGGGGCCTCGGTCCTTGAACAGGGGGGCGAGCATCGCCTCGAACGCCGTCATGGCCGGTTCGATGCCGACGGTCTCGTAGGCGACGCCCAGCAATGCGGCCGTGCCGGCGGCGTCCTCCAGGCTGTCCTCCGACGTATAGGGCGACGGCATCATCACGCAGCGGACCCGATCGGACCCTAGGGCATCGACCGCCACCGCGGCCGACAGGGCACTGTCGATGCCGCCGCTGAGCCCCAGGATCACGCCCGGAAAACCGTTCTTGCCGACATAGTCGCGCAAGCCGAGCACCATCGCCCCATAGATCTCCTCCAACCCGTCGGGCGGCGGGTGGCGCTCGCCCGCCGACAGCGTCAGCCCGCCATCGGCACGGCGGCACCAACGGGTCAGCCCCACATGTTCCCGGAACGCCGGAAGCTGGACCTGAAGCCGGCAGTCCGCATCCATGGCGAACGAGGCGCCGTCGAACACCAACTCGTCCTGGCCGCCGACCTGGTTCACATAGATCAGCGGCAGACCGCTTTCGGTGATCCGGGCGATGGCCAACTGGTGGCGGTGGTCCAGCTTGCTCCGGGTGAACGGGCTGCCGTTGGGCACGATCAGCAGGTCGGCCCCGGATTCCTCCAGGCATTCGGCGACATCGGGGGTCCACATATCCTCGCAGACCATGACGCCCAGACGCACGCCGCGGAACGGCATCGGCCCCGGCATCGGCCCGGCCGTGAACACCCGCTTTTCGTCGAACACGGCGTAGTTCGGCAGATCCACCTTGGTCCGGACCTGGGCGACCCGTCCCCCGTCCAACAGCAGGGCCGCGTTGTAGACCCGGCCGTCGTCCCCCCGCCAGGGCGCCCCGATCAGCATCGCCGGCCCGCCGTCGCCGGTGGCAAGGGCCAATCGGTCGACCGCGGCCGCGCATTGGGCGACGAAGTCCGGCTTCAGGACCAGGTCCTCCGGCGGGTAGCCGCTGACGCACAACTCCGAGAACACGACCAGATCGGCGCCGCCGGCCGCCGCCTCGGCCCGCAACCGCAGCAGCAGGTCGACATTGTGGCCGAGCTTGCCCACGGTCGGGTTGGGCTGGGCAAGGGCGATGGTCAGTCGATCGGTCATGGCGTCGGCTAGATGGCTAGAGCGTTTTCAGGGAATACCGGATCGATCCGGCACACGCCAACAGATCGACCCGATATTCCCTGAGAACGCTCTAGCTTGGACGCGCGGGCATGGCTGCCACGTCACGATGAGCCTGGCTCATCGTGACGTCGTATCAGTCCCCGGTGCGGAGAGATCGGCCTCCCACCGCGCGCAGCCCCGCAAGACCGCCGCGGTCACCCCCAGATATGCCAGCCACCATTCCTGCCACGCCCCCAGCGAAACGGCATAGACACTCACCGCCGCCGCCATCACGGCAAAGCCGCACGCCCGGGTGACCGGCGGCGCCCGCCACAGAAACCGGATGGACAGCGCGACGAACCCGGCCATGAGCAGGCCGCCGACCGCACCGAGATCGAGCAGGATCTGCAGCGGCCCGCTGTGCGGGTGCAGCGGGATCGCCGCCGTCGGCAGCAACAGCGGGTCCCGCCCCTCCAGAACCAGGGTCCGGCTGGCCTCCACTCCCCAGCCCAGGAGCGGGCGCTGGGCGATCGCCTCCAGGGCGAACGACCAGATCTCCAGGCGCAGCAGATAGGAACCCGGCCAGACCTCGCGCAGAGCGGCGAGTTGATCGGGGTACAGCCCCACCGCCAACCCCGCCGGCAGGGCGACCGCGCCGGCCATGAGGACGAGCAGCGCGGCGAAGCCCCAGACCGGCCGCACCAGGGTCAGCACCAGCACGGCCGCACCTGCCCCCAGCGCCAGCGTAGCGGCCTCGCTGTAGGCGTAGACGACCGTCAGCGTGAGCCCCACGGCGATCAGCGCACCCGCGATGACCGGGGACCCTTTCAGGCCACCGACCCGTGCCAGGACGGGGGTGATCAGCACCAGCAGCGCCATCGCCTGCATACTGTTGTTGAGGACCCCGATGCTGCGTTCGGCAACGAACGTGCCGGACAGGTCGATCCAGCCCCGTTCGCCTGCGGCCAGCACCAGGACGATCGCTATCGTGATCGGCCAGACCAGGAACAGCAGGCGGCAGGCGCGGCGCACCTGGTGCCCGCTGTAGACGGCCGGGCCGGTATTGATCAGCACAGCCAGCAGCAGCATGCCGGCGACCCGCCATGCCCAGGAGCCGGTCACGACGGGGTCGTCGGCCCAGAACCAGGACGCCAAGGCCCAGCCGGCCACGCCGCACATCAGCAACGCGGCCGGACGGCGAGCCCGCAGGTCCTGGACGGCCGACTGCGGACGCAACAGCCAGAACAGCAGGATCGGGATGCCCAGGACGGCAATCGACTGCCGGGGTCCCAGCGGGATCAGCAGAGGGGTCAGGGCGAGGGCCAGGAAGACCAGGCCGAAATGCGCGCGTTCCGCCCAACGGACGAGCCGCGACGTGGCACTGGATGCAGTGTTCATGAGGCCGTTGCCGGGATCTGGCCGGGCGTGCCACACCGTCCGGCTGCGACCGGACCGCAAGACGGGTCGGCCGACCGCCGCCGGCGCGCGCTCCCGCACGGCAGAGGCCGGCCCGGCCGATCCCCCCGGGGCCGGTTGGAATGGCGCGACGGCTGGGCTAGTTTAAACGGCGGGCGTCTGGCCGGGGCGGCGGTGCTTGTGACGACGGTTCGAGTCATTACCTATCTTGGGGTCTTGTCGGCAGTCTACCTACTGAAGAGCTTCGGCGCCTTGGGGTTGGCCGCCTGCCGCCCGCCGGTCCCGCACCATCCGTTCCATCACCCTCGGGGTATCCCATGTTCGGCGTGTTCGCCCGCAAATTGTTCGGCTCGACCAACGACCGCATCGTCAAGCAGCTGCAGAAGTCGGTCGGGCGGATCAATGCGCTCGAGCCGACCCTGGCGGACCTAGACGACGCGGCCTTGCGCGCCAAGACCGAGGAGTTCAAGAGCCGGCATGCGCAAGGGGAGTCCCTCGACGCGCTGCTGCCGGAAGCCTTCGCCACCGTGCGGGAAGCGTCCAAGCGCACCTTGGGCATGCGCCCGTTCGACGTGCAACTCGTCGGCGGGATGGTTCTGCACCAGGGCAAGATCAGCGAGATGAAGACCGGGGAGGGCAAGACCCTGGTCGCCACCATGCCGGTCTATCTCAACGCCCTGACCGGGAACGGGGTACACGTCGTCACCGTCAACGACTATCTGGCCCGCCGGGACGCCGCCTGGATGGGCAGGATCTACACGTTTCTCGGCCTGAAGGTCGGGGTGATCGTGCACGGGTTGAGCGATGTCGAGCGCCGGGCGGCCTACGCCGCGGATGTCACCTACGGCACCAACAACGAGTTCGGCTTCGACTATCTGCGGGACAACATGAAGTTCCGGCTCGCCGACATGGTGCAGCGCCCGCACGCCTACGCCATCGTCGACGAGGTCGATTCGATCCTGATCGACGAGGCGCGGACGCCGCTGATCATCTCCGGCCCCGCCCAGGACAGCTCCGAACTCTACAAGCTGGTCGACGGCATCATGGCCGACATCACGGCCGAGGACTACGAGCTCGACGAGAAGCAGCGCGCGGTCAACCTGACCGAAGAAGGGCAGGAGAAGGTCGAGCAGCTCCTGGAAGCCAGGGGCGCTCTGGCGCCGGGCGGGCTCTACGACATCCGCAACGTCAGCCTGGTGCACCACGCCCAGCAGGCTCTGCGCGCCCATGTGCTGTTCCAGAAGGACCGGGACTACATCGTCAAGGACGGCAGGGTGGTCATCATCGACGAGTTCACCGGCCGGATGATGGAAGGAAGGCGCTACTCCGAAGGCCTGCACCAGGCGATCGAGGCCAGGGAAGGGGTGGAGATCCAGCGGGAGAACCAGACGCTCGCTTCGGTCACCTTCCAGAACTATTTCCGCTTGTATCCCAAGCTCGCCGGGATGACCGGCACCGCCCAGACCGAGGCCGAGGAGTTCGGGGAGATCTATGGGCTCGAGGTGGTGGAGATCCCCACACACATGCCTGTCGCGCGGGAGGATTTCGACGACGAGGTCTACCGCACCGCGGGCGAGAAGTACGACGCCATCATCGGCGCCATCCGCGATGCCCAGGACCGCAAGCAGCCGGTGCTGGTCGGCACGGTGTCGATCGAGAAGTCGGAATACCTCGCCCGGCTGCTCAAGAAGGACAAGATCCCCCACCAGGTGCTCAACGCCCGCTTCCACGAGCAGGAGGCGATGATCATCGCCCAGGCCGGCCGGCCGGGTGCCGTGACCATCGCCACCAACATGGCCGGCCGCGGCACCGACATCCAGCTCGGCGGCAATCTGGACATGCGCCTGGCCCAGGAGGCCGGGGAGATCGTCGACGCCGACAAACGGGCGCAGAAGGAAGCCGGGATCCGGGACGAGCATGCGGTGGAGAAGCAGGCGGTGATCGCTGCCGGCGGGCTGTTCGTGATCGGCACCGAACGGCATGAGAGCCGGCGGATCGACAATCAGCTCCGCGGCCGCTCCGGCCGGCAGGGTGATCCCGGACGGTCGCTGTTCTTCCTGTCCCTGGAAGACGATCTGATGCGGATCTTCGCCTCGGACAAGCTCGACGGCATGCTCAAGCGGCTGGGCCTGCAGGAGGGTGAGGCGATCACCCATCCCTGGATCAACAAGGCGTTGGAAAAGGCACAGCAGAAGGTCGAGGCACGCAACTTCGACATCCGCAAGAACCTGCTGAAGTTCGACAACGTCATGAACGATCAGCGCAAGGTGATCTACGAGCAGCGCCGGGAGATCATGACCGCGCCGGACGTGCACGGCATGGTCACCGACATGCGGCACGAGGTGATCACCACCCTGGTCACGCAGGCGATCCCGCAGAACTCCTACGCCGAGCAATGGGACATCGAGGGGCTGACGACCCGGGTGCGGACCGTCCTCGGCCTCGATCTGCCGCTGGCCGACTGGGCCAAGGAGGAGGGGATCGCCGAACCCGAGATCGAGGAGCGGGTGCGCGAGGCGTCGGACAGGCGGCTGGCGGAAAAGGCGGTCTCCGTCGGCCCCGAGGTGATGCGGGAGGCCGAGCGGACCATCCTGCTGCAGCTCCTGGACCAGCAGTGGAAGGACCATCTGCTGGTGCTGGACCAGTTGCGCCACGGCATCGGCCTGCGCGCCTATGGCCAGCGCGACCCGTTGCGGGAGTATCAGACCGAGGCGTTCGGGCTGTTCGAAGCCCTGCTCGCCACCTTGCGGGAAAGCGTCACCCGAGTGCTGAGCAATGTGGAGCTGCGCCTGGCCCCGGCCGATGGCGGGCTGGGTCTGCCCTTCGGTGCCGCGCCGGCCCCGGCGGCGATGCGGGAAAGCCGCGCCCAGGATCCGGGCGTCGCCGGGCTGGTCGGCGACATGCCGCAACCGGCCCCGGCGGGGGGCGCAGAGGCGGCCGGCGGCCCGCGCCCGGTCCGCAACGCGCCGCCCCCGGGCGTGGCGCTGGACCCCAACGATCCGGCGACGTGGGGCAAGGTGCCGCGCAACGCCGCATGCCCCTGTGGTTCGGGCAAGAAGTACAAGCACTGTCACGGCGCCATCGCGGCGAGCGACGGCGAAAGCCGGGACGTCGCCTAGATGTGATCTCTCAATAGGTTGTCCATTCGGCCCGGACCGAGGAAGCTGATGTTGCTGACACATCCGTTTCCAAGGAGAGCCGAATGGACATCCA
>JANQKE010000048.1 GCA_028281265.1 Alphaproteobacteria bacterium
GCGGATGGGCCCCGCTGCGGCGTCGCTCGTCGTCGAATAGGCCCCGGCATGTCCTTCCTCCTCGCTCCTGGCATCAGGGCCCATCCCCCTCGGCAGATCGGCCCGATAGTCCCTGAAAACGCTCTAGCCTTGCGCCGTTCGCAGAGGTGACGGAAGGGATCGTGCCCACTGCCGGCTTGCGGACCGACCTGTGACCTGACTATGTTATATTATAACATACGAGCGCGACCCGGAGTGCCGCAGTGCGCCCCGAGCGGATCTCATGACAAGGATTTGTGCCTATATGACAGCCTCCGATCCCCTCCCCGTCACCGTGCTTTCCGGTTTCCTCGGTGCGGGAAAGACCACGCTGATGAACCACATTCTCAACAACCGCGAAGGCAAGCGCGTCGCGGTGATCGTCAACGACATGAGCGAGGTGAACATCGACGCCGATCTCATTCGGGACGGCGGGGCCGATCTGAGCCGGACGGAAGAAACGCTGGTCGAGATGACCAATGGCTGCATCTGCTGCACGTTGCGCGACGACCTGCTCAAGGAGGTGCGACGGCTCGCCGAGGATGGCCGGTTCGACTATCTTCTCATCGAATCGACCGGCGTTTCCGAGCCGCTGCCCGTGGCGGCCACCTTCAACTTCCGGACCGAAGAGGGCGAGAGCCTCGAGGACGTCTCGCGCCTCGATACGATGGTGACCGTGGTCGACGCGGCGAACCTTCTGCATGACTACGCCTCCACCGATTTCCTGAAGGATCGTGGCGAGGCGCTGGGCGAGGCGGACACCCGCACCTTGGTCGACCTGCTCGTCGATCAGATCGAGTTCGCCGATGTCATCGTTCTGAACAAGATCGACGTGGCAACACCCGAACAACTCGACGCCGCGCGCAAGATCATCCGCTCGCTCAATCCCGATGCGGACCTCATCGAAACCAGCATGTCGCGCGTGCCGCTCGACAAGGTGCTGAACACGGGGCGGTTCGACCACGAAAAGGCGGAAGAGCATCCGCTCTGGTTCAAGGAGCTCTATGGCTTCGCCGAACACACCCCGGAGACGGAAGAATACGGCGTGCGCAGCTTCGTCTATCGCGCGCGCCGCCCCTTCCACCCGGAGACGTTCCACGCGTTCATCAACGCCTCCTGGCCGGGGGTCATCAGGGCCAAGGGGCATTTCTGGCTGGCCACGCGCCCGGAATGGGTCGGCGAGCTGAGCCAGGCCGGCGCGCTTGTGCGGCATGAGGCCATGGGCTTCTGGTGGGCGAACGTACCGAAAGAGCGGTGGCCCGATCACCCGGAATGGCGCCGGCACATCGCCAAGGCCTGGGATCCCGTCTATGGCGACCGACGGCAGGAGATCGTCTTCATCGGCACCGATATGGACGAAGCCGCGATCCGTCGCCGTCTCGACGCGTGCCTCGTCGGCGATGCCGATGCCAAGGCCATGCAGCCCGCAGCCTGGCGAAAGCTGACGGATCCGTTCCCGATCTGGAAGCGGGGCGAACCGTCATGACGCAGCCTTTGGCATCCCTGGATGGTGAGGTCGCCGGCACGCCGGCGGCCTTCGGCGCGGGCATCGAGACGTGCGACGTGGTCGACGGTCTCACCGCCATCAACGAGCTTGACGTGGAGCTTGTGATCTGGCGGCGCATGTTGCCCTTGCGCCTGCGAACCTGGCTCGAACGGATGGACGCGTCGCAGCTCCCGGACATGCGTGTCCTTGTCCGACCGAGCGACCTTCGTCGGGCGATGGAACCGCAACTGGACGACAGTGGGTTGCCACCCGGCGCCATGCGGGATCTGCTGCTTGGGGATGTCGACGATCTTGTCTCGGCGTTCGCCAGCATCACCCGGGCCGATCTGGTCGATGTTCGGCTGCAGCGCGTCAGCCACGATGCCTGCTGGAAGTTCCACCGCGACTGCGTGGAGGCGCGCCTGCTCACGACATACCGGGGTCCTGCGACCGAGTGGGTCCGACCGCGTGACGCCGCGCGGGCCTTGCGCGAGCAGAGGGCCTACGAAGGTCCGCTCGAGCGTCTTGGTCCGCATGATGTCGCCGTCTTCAAGGGAAGCGCCGCCGGCCGCGGCGGCGGGATCGTCCACCGCTCGCCGCCCATTGCGGATACGGGCCGCACGCGATTGCTGCTCGTCCTGAACGAGAGATCGGCCACATCCCCCGAGCCTTGGAGCGAGGCAACGCAATGGGATTGACGTGCTTGGCCACCGCGGCAGCACGCGCATGCAGCCAACGGTTCAAGATCTGCGGGGCATCGGCTCGAAACCAGATCGACCTTACGTTCAGATGGACTCATCCGAACGCAGATGGACTCATCCGAACGCAGGTAAGCTGATCGACATCAACCGTCTAGCCGTCCGTCGGGAAGCGATTGCGAAATGGCGGACCGACGCTCTCGCGAACCGGCCGTCCCCCACGGTATTGTCTCGATCGCGTCTTCCGATTCCCCGACCGATGAGACCGCCGATGCTCGATCGCACCCCGCTGGTGGACGCCGCCGACGACCTGGAGCGGCACTACAACGCCCGCGCGGCCGTGCCCGAGCATCCGGCGATCTTCGAGCGGTGGAGCCAGGCCAGCATCGCCGCCCGGGCCCGGCACAAGGCGCTGACCGACATCCGCTACGGCGACGGCCCGGCCATGACGCTGGACGTCTACCGGCCGGAAGGGGCGTCCGACTGTCCGGTCCTGGTCTATCTGCGGGGCGGCTACTGGCAGGGCGGCTCGAAGGCGATGTACGGCTTCTTCACCGATCCGTTCGTCGCGGCGGGCGCCATGGTGGTGGTGCCCGACTACGATCTCTGCCCCGCGGTCCGGCTGGGGGCGATCACCGAGGAAATGCGCACCTGCCTGGTTTGGCTGGGCGAGCATCTGCCCACCCTGGGCGGCGATCCCGATCACGTGCACCTGGCGGGCCATTCCGCGGGCGGCCATCTGGTGGCGGAGATGCTGGCGACCGACTGGCCGGCGCTCGACCCCGGCCTGCCCCGCCGCTACATCCGATCGGGCCTGGCGATCAGCGGTCTGTTCGATCTGGCGCCGCTGATCCCGACCAGCATGAACCAGGCGCTGCGTCTCGACACGGCGGAGGCCGAGGCCAACAGCCCGGTCTTGCGCCTGCCGGCCGTTCCCGCCCCCCTGGCCCTGATCGCCGGCGGGGACGAGCCCGGCGAGTTCCACCGCCAGAACGATCTGCTGATGCAGGCCTGGGGGCTGCAAGGCATGCCGATCACCCGGCTGTTCTCGCCCCACACCGACCATTTCACCGTCGTCGACACCCTGACCGACCCCACCAGCCCGGCCACGGAGTGGCTGCTGCATCACCTTCAGGCCGGGTGAGTGCGCCAGGCCTGGCGCCGGTCAGCCCAGCCGGCGCAGATGCGGCGGCTGTGTCAGCAGATGATGCGTTACGAAACGCTCCTCCGGCCCCCAGACGTGCAGCAGCAGGCCCGCCGGCTCGTCGGTCCAATGGGGCGGCCGATCGGACCGGACCTCCCAGGCCAGCGTGTGGGCGGTGCTCGGCGCGATCTGGGCGGTGGCATGGCCGACCCGGGCCGCGACGGTGCGATGCACGTGACCCGCGACGATCCGCTGTACGTTCGGGGCGGACTCGATCAAGGCCTCGAACCGGGCCCGACCTTCCAGGCCGTACCGGTCCATCATCGGCATCCCCGTCTGAAACGGGGGATGGTGCATGGCGATCAGGGTCGGGCTCTGCCGGTCTTCCCGCAACCGGGCCTCGAGCCAGGCCAGGCGGTCGTCGCATAGGAGCCCGGGCGTCTTTCCGGGGTCGAGCGTATCGAGCGCGATCAGCCGGACCGGTCCGTGCCGCTCCACATAGTGCAGGAAGGGAGTGTGGGCCGGCACCGGCAGCGCCTCGGTGCCGCCGAAGGCCGCGCGCATCTCGGCCCGGTCGTCGTGATTGCCGGGGAGCACGCGGATCGGCCGGCCCAGCGCTTCGACCAGCGACCGGAAGTGCCGGTACTGCGCAGCCGTCCCGTCATTGACCAGATCACCCGTGACGAGGACGAGGTCCGGTGCGGGATCGAGCCCGTTGATCCGCTCGACCGCGCGGGCCAGCCCGCCGGCGGTGTCGATGGCGCCGAACAGATGACGGCCGTCCGCGATGTGGCAGTCGGTGATCTGGCACAGGATCATGGTGCGCGGCCTGGCTTGTCAGGGGCGGGGTGGATGGCGTGTCCCCTGCCACAAGCGCCCGGCCGACACCAGTGCGCACCATGCGGATCAGGCGCGGCCGGATGCCGATTATGACATTGATGTGAATGGGTTTCGGGGCCGGTAGCGGCCGGGCCGACGGGCGGTCAGGCCGACAGGCGGCGGGTGACGACGCCGTCGGCCCGTGGCCGCCGGCGGTGCACCGGCAGGATCACGGTGGCCGTTGTTCCCTGGCCGGCGACGCTGTCGATCGACAGGTGCCCCTCGTGCAGTTCGACCAGTTGGCGCGCGAGCGGCAGGCCGAGCCCGGTGCCGCCGATCGCCCTGCCTTCCTTGGCTTGCCCAAACAGCGACAGCGCCCGCTCCAGATCGTCCCGGTTCATGCCGATCCCCCGGTCCTGAACCGATATCTGGGGATTGCCGTCCGCCGTCGTCGAGACCGACAGGGTCACCGTCGACCCGCGCGGGCTGAACTTGATCGCATTGGACACGAGGTTGAGCAGGACTTGCTTGATCTTGCGCCGGTCGACCCAGACGGTGAGGTCTTCCGTCGCCGTGCGATCCAGCAGGAGGCCGGCGTGCTCCACCCGGTCGGCCATCATCGACGCCACCTCGGTCGTCAGCGCCGCCAGATCGACGACCGTCTCATCCAGCTCCATCTTTCCGGCTTCGATCTTCGACAGATCCAGCAGGTCGTCGATGAGGGACAACAGATGCGTGCCGCTGTCGTGGATGTTGCCCGCATAGTCGAGGTACCGACGGTTGCCGACCCCGCCGAACACCTGCTCGCGTATGATCTCGGAGAAGCCGATGATGGCGTTGAGCGGCGTGCGCAACTCATGGCTCATATTGGCGAGGAACTCCGACTTGGCCTGGTTGGCGGTTTCCGATCGATCGCGCTCGGCCGTCAGGGCCGTTTCGTAGGTTTTGCGGAGCCGGATCTCTTCGCCGAGCCGTGCATTCTTCGCCTCCAGGTCGACCTGGGCACGCTTGATCTCGGAGATGTCGTTGTGGGTGATCAGCACGTGTCCGGGTCGGTTGTTCAGAGGCACGACGACCATGAGATACCAGCGCTTTTCCGTGGGGCTGTCGCACGGGTACTCCAGCTCGAACCGCGGCAGCGCACCGGACTGCACCTGTCGGATACCCTCATAGGCCTCACCCGCCCCGTCGGCGGTGCCGGAGTGGTCGTCCCAGGGTCGGAAATAGATCGCACCGACCGTGACGGTCGGATCCGCGCCCGTGGCCCCGTTGGCGGCGCTGAAGGCGGACCAGGTCTGGTTGACCGCCACGATCCGACCGGACGGATCGATCACGGCCGCACTCTGGGTCAGGGAATCGAGCACGTTGTTGACAAAGTCGGCCTGTTCCCGGAGCGCCTGCTGAGCCTTGGTCCGAACCGCGATCTCGTCCTCCAACCGGGTCTGGCTGGCCGCGAGCCGATCGACCATGGCATTGAACGAAGCTGCCAGATCGCCGATCTCGGTACGGCTGTCGACCTTGGCCCGCGCCCCCAGATCGCCCGCCTTCAACTGCTCGGCCGCGTCCCGCAACGCCAATACCGGCCGGGTCAGCTTGTGGCCGGCCAGAGCCACGATGGTGGTGACCAGCACCGCCAGGGCCAGCACCAGGATCAACAGGGTCTGGCGGAGTTGATCGACCGGCGCGAGGACGATCTCCGCCTCCTCGCCGATGAAGAGCTTCCAGCCCAGGTCGCCCAGGACCGAGCCGGGGATCAAGCTGCCCACAGCGTACAAGCGGTCGCGTCCGCCTTCGCGGACGATGCCGTAGCGCCGGGGCGTGTCCGCGATGGCGAAGACCGGCCCGTCGGCGATGCTTTCCAAGAACCGAAACGGGCGCGAACTGTAGATCAGACGACCGGCGGCATCGGTCAGGCGCACTTCGACCGAGGCGTCGGTTCGGGCCCGGGCGGCTGCCTCGCGCGCCACCCATTGCGAGGACACCACGGTGCTGATCACCCCGATCACCCGACCCCGACGATCGGTCAGCCGAACCGCCAGCGGCCAGCCGCGCACGCCCATCGATGACCGCTTGACCGTCGTGCTGAAGCTGTGGCCGCGGGCCAGCGCCTCGGCCAGAAAGGCGGGGTCGGCCAGGACCGGCATGGCGGTCGGATTGGTGGTCGCGATCACCACGCCGGCGCCGTTGGCGATGACCATGTCGCCGTAGACCGGCTGTCCGAAGGCTCTTTGCTCGAGTTCGAGAAGATGTTCGGCCATCTGGAAGGCGAGATTGTGATGGGGACGCTCACCGGGATCGACCGGGACCGGCGCCGCGCGGAGTTGGGGCAGGATCTCTCCGGGCGGATGAAACCCATTTGTCAGCGCTTCGGCCAGATCGGGATGATTGGCCATCAAGGTCAGTTCCCCGATCCGAGCGGAGATCAGTGCATCCATCTCCCGCAACACGATAGAGGTGATCGTCCGGGTCTTCTGCCCGTAGGATTCGACCAGCGCGTTGGTGGCCAGATGCACCGCGAACAGGCCGAGCAGCGAGGTCAGCGCCAGAACGCTGAGCGACACCAGGGCGAGGCGGCCTTGGATGCTGTTGCCGGCGCGCAAGGCACGGGCGATCACCCCGAGACCCCGGGCTCCGTCGCCCGCCGCCGGTCCGGGCGGCGGCAACGGTCCGGGGGCGGAGCGAACCGCCGGCGCCCCGTCGTCCCCGCCGACCATCGGGTGGGGCGGCATCGGCTCGGCCCCGTGCGGGCCATCCGGGCGTCCTCGAGCACTCATTGATACACCAAGGCACCGTTCTGGATCTGCGCCCTGAACAAGGGAAAGCCGATGTCGCTGTCACCCGCCTCCAAGGTGACCGTGCCGAACAGACCGGAATAGATGAACCCGTCTTCCAGGAACCGTCTCAGCGTCTGCTGGGTGGGCGGCCGATCGTCGACGACGCCCGCCACCATCTTGATCAGGTCGAACCCGTTGCCGGCATAGTGATTGAACGGTCGGTCGAACCGCTCCTCGAACAGGTCGGCCGTCTCGGCGGCGAACAGGAAGGCGCGGTTGTAGATCGCCGGGGCGGCCACATACATGCCGGCCGCCTCCGGCATTCGGGTTACGATCGGCAAGGCCGCCGTGGTGTTGGAAATCACGGTACCAGGATAGCCGGCCACGCTGAGTTCCCGCAGAATGGCTTGGAGGTGCACGTCGAACCCGATCGCCACCAGCGAGTCCGTCACCAGCAACGGCCAGAGGATTTGCCTGAAGTCGCGGGTTGCGGGCTCGAACGCCCGCCCGACCAGGGCGACCCCGCGCTCGCTGAAGGCCGATTGAAGGGCCGCATGGATCGATCGCCCGTAAGGATCGTTGACGTAGATGGTTCCGACGACGTTGCCAGGGCGTTGATCGATCAAGGCGAGCATAGCGGGTACCTCGTCTTCGGGGACCGGCCAATACCGGTAGACCCAATCGCTCCCATCGGAAAGCTCGATGGCCGAGGCGACGACCGCGACCATAAGTTGCTGACGCCGATCCACCACCGATTGAGCAACCGTCGCCATCCGGCTGGTGCCGGCGACGATGAGCAGCGGGTTCTGCTCAGCCAGACGATCAACTGCCGCACCGATATCCTCATCCGAGCCGCTGGCATCCTCGACTTGCATGACCAGCCTCCGGCCGGCCAGGCCTCCCCGTTGATTCACCTGATCGATCGCGAGCGCGAGACCGTCTCGCACTTCGATGCCCACGCCCGAGGCGGGTCCCGCCAATGGCAACAGTGCGCCAATGACGATCGGGACCCGATCCTGACAGGCGGTAAGGACAAGCGTCAGAGCGAACACACACGCCAACGCCCCGACCCGCCGCCCGGCTCGGACCGCGAACAACATCCATAATATTGAAAACCCGCGCCCCACATCAACCTTCGCGAGGCATACCGCCCCCTACAAATGGGAGAACAGTGGGAAAGGGATGTCAACGGATCCTACAAAGAATAGCGCAAAGGATCGCTTGCTTCTGCTTAACGAAGGACGAATTTAGATCGAAATCTATCTCTTGAGTAAGCTAATAACAAATTATTATAGCCAATAAAACAGAATCACTTCACAAAACAGTACTTGTAAAATCGTGCCAGTTTGTCTCGATCGCCGGCAAATACAAGGAGGATGGGTTGTCCGCGCGCTGCAATCGGCCGTGCGACGCCGCGGTGGCACCGGATCGGGCTCGTCAGAAGACAACGGCGATACCGGCATCCCGAAAGACCTGGCGGGCGCGTTCGGTTTCCACTTCGGTCGGCTCGGGCGTGTCGGCCAGCCTGTAGGTCAGGCCGAGCTTCTCCCACTTCTCCGCGCCCATCTGGTGGAAGGGCAGCACATCGACCCGCTCGACGGTGCCGTGGGCAGCGCAGATTGCCGCGACGCCGCGCACATTGGCCGGATCGTCGGTCAGACCGGGGACCAGCACGAACCGCGCCCAGACCGGCTTGCCCAGGCGGTCGAGCCGATCGGCAAAGGCGAGCGTCGGGGCCAGCTCCCGCCCCGTCGTCTCCCGGTAGATGTCGGGGTCGGCGCTCTTGATGTCGAGAAGCACGAGGTCGGTCGCCGCCAGCAGCCGATCGTCGGCCAGTGCCCCGAGATGGCCCGACGTGTCCAGGGCGGTGTGCAAGCCCAGCCGTTTGGCCCCTTCGAGAATGCGGGTCGTGAAGGCCGGCTGCACAAGCGGCTCCCCGCCGGTGACGGTGACCCCACCCCGGGCCCGTTTGAGGAACTTGGCGTACCGCCCGATCTCCGCGACCACATCGTCGGCCCGCACCAGGTTGCCGTCCTTCAAATGCAGGCAGTCGGGATTGTGGCAGTACTGGCAGCGCAGGGCGCAGCCGGTCAGGAAGACGACGAAGCGCACCCCGGGACCGTCGACGGTGCCGGCGGTCTCCACCGAGTGGAGATAGCCGACCTCGCCGTCCGCACCGACCAGGTCGCTGTGGCCGAGGCTGCGCCGGCGGTGTTCGGGGCGGGCGAAGGCCGGCGCCGGGGCGGTGTCGCCGCCGTTCCTGCCGATGTCGTCGAAAGTCATGCGCGCGGGCCCTTCCGGCCGTCCGGTGGGGGAAGCCGGGGCGTCGGCCGCGCGCCCCGGCCGGTCGGCCGGTCAGTGGCCCGTATGGAAGGTCCGGTTGATGACATCCAGTTGCTGGTCACGGGTCAGCTTGATGAAGTTGACCGCGTAGCCGGACACCCGGATCGTCAACTGCGGATACTCCTCGGGATGATCCATGGCGTGCAGCAGGGTCTCCCGATCCAGCACGTTGACGTTGATGTGATGGCCGCCCTGGCCGAAATACCCGTCCAGAAGGCCGACCAGGTTCTCCGCCCGCTCGGCAGCACCGTGGCCCAGGGCGCCCGGCACGATCGAGAAGGTGTAGGAGATGCCGTCCTGGGCATGCTCGTAGGGCAGCTTGGCGACCGAGGCCATGGAAGCGACCGCGCCTTTGTGATCGCGGCCGTGCATCGGGTTCGCCCCCGGGGCAAACGGCTCCCCGGCGTGGCGGCCGTCGGGTGTGCCGCCGGTCTTCTTGCCGTACACCACGTTGGAGGTGATCGTCAGGACCGACTGGGTCGGCTCCGCGTCGCGGTAGCAAGGGTGCTTGCGCAGCCGCGCCATGAAGCCCTCGACCAGGGCCACGGCAATATCGTCGGCCCGGTCGTCGTTGTTGCCGAACGCCGGATAGTCGCCGTCGACCTCGTAGTCGACCGCCAGGCCGCGGTCGTCCCGCACCACCCGCACGGTGGCGTTCTTGATCGCCGACAGGCTGTCCGCCACCACGCTCAGCCCGGCGATGCCGCAGGCCATGGTGCGGAAGACGTCGCGGTCGTGCAGCGCCATCTCGATCCGCTCGTAGCAGTACTTGTCGTGGGCGTAGTGGATGGCGTTCAGCGTGTTGATATAGGTCCGGGCCAACCAGTCGAGCATCAGGTCGTACCGGTCCATCACCGCGTCGTAGTCGAGCACGTCGCCGGTGACCGGCGCGATCGCGGGCCCCACCTGCGCGCCGGAGACTTCGTCCCGACCGCCGTTGATGGCGTAGAGCAACGCCTTGGCCAGGTTTACCCGGGCGCCGAAGAACTGCATCTGCTTGCCCAGGCGCATCGCCGACACGCAGCAGGCGATACCGTAATCGTCGCCCCAATAGGGCCGCATCAGGTCGTCGTTCTCGTATTGGATCGACGACGAATGGATCGAGATGTCGGCACAGAACCGCTTGAAGCCCTCGGGCAGCCGGTCGGCCCACAGGACGGTCAGGTTGGGCTCCGGCGCGGGGCCCAGATTGACCAGCGTGTGCAGGAACCGGAACGACGATTTGGTCACCAGCGTCCGCCCGTCCAGGCCCATGCCGCCGACGCACTCGGTCACCCAGGTCGGATCGCCGGAGAACAGGGCATTGTAGTCCGGGGTGCGCAGGAAGCGGACGATCCGCAGCTTGATCACCAGATCGTCGATCAGTTCCTGCGCCTGGGCCTCGGTCAACGCACCGCCGGCGATATCGCGATCGAGATAGATGTCCAGGAAGGTCGACACCCGGCCGAACGACATCGCCGCCCCGTTCTGCTCCTTCACCGCGGCGAGATAGGCGAGATAGGTCCACTGGATCGCTTCCCGGCCGCCGGCGGCCGGGCGGCCGAGATCGAAGCCGTACAGGGCCCCCATCACCTTGAGCTCTTCGAGCGCGCGGATCTGCTCGGCGATCTCCTCACGCAAGCGCATGGTGTCTTCGTCGAGCACGTCGATGTCGAGCGAGGCGCGCTGGTCGTTCTTGTCGGCAATCAGCCGGTCGACGCCGTACAGCGCCACCCGGCGGTAGTCGCCGATGATCCGGCCTCGGCCATAAGCGTCGGGCAGCCCGGTAATGATCCCGGAACGCCGACATTGCAGCATCTCCTCGGTGTAGACGTCGAAGACCGTATCGTTGTGGGTCTTGCGGATGTGGCTGAAGGTCGCCTCGGTCACCGGATCGAGGCTGAAGCCGTAGGCCTCCAGCCCCGCCTTGACGACGCGGATGCCGCCATTGGGCATGATCGCGCGCTTCAGCGGCTTGTCGGTCTGCAGGCCGACGATACGCTCGAGGTCCTGGTCGATGTAGCCGGGACCATGCGCGGTGATGCCGGTGGGCATCTCGGTGTCCGCGTCGAGCACGCCGCCGGCTTCCCGTTCGGCCTTCAGCAGCTCGGCGACCGCCTGCCACAGAAGCTTCGTGCGCTCGCTGACATCGGCCAGAAACGCATCACCGCCTTCATAGGGGGTGTAGTTGGCCTGAATGAAGCCGCGGACGTCGATCGAGTCCTGCCAGCGGCCGGGCTCGAACCCGCGCCAGGGATCGGGGGCATCACCGGTTGCGGCCGGTCGGTCGATGGTAAGGCCGTTGGGGGAAAGGGTGTCCATCGCTCTCTAGCCTCCTGTTGGCGCCGGGATGGGCCGTCCCAAGCGGGTCGGGGCGGCCGGCCATGGGTCTGGGCGGAGGAAATCCCGGCACGGACGGTCGGGGGAAGGGCGGGACCGGACTGAGAAGGCCCCGCTTACGGTCGCGGCGGACTTTAAGGGCGAGACCGGGGGGCGGCCTTGAGATGGCTCAACCGCAGGAACGCCGGCCGCACACGGGTGGCGCACCGTCGGCACGACCCGATTGGCACGGCCCTTTCCCGGATTGACGCCGATCCGCCTTGCACTCGGACCGACGACCGTCCACATACGACAGCGTCACCCGCACACGACAGACCGGGAGGGGATTATGAACGCGATTGTGAGCCGCCCGGCTGGACAGGTCGGGGATCGACACCGCTGACGGTGTCCGTCGGGACGCGCCTTGCGTGCGCGCCCCGGCAACGACCCTGGCGGCCGCGCCGGACCGGCAGCCGCCCCCCAGGCTTTCCTGTTTGCCAGCCCCGCTTGTCGCGGGCCGCGTCCGACCTGTGGCGTCGGCGCGGCCGACCGCATGCATTCCTGCAAGGGCGACGGAAAGCCGTGAGCATCTCCCTGACAGCGCTGGCCGAACTGGGCTGGCGCGGTGACTTCCAATCCCAGTTGAGCCTTGAAGACATCGAAACCGCCCTGCCCGTCCGGGTGATGGCGGTCCACCGCGGGGCCATCGACGTGGCCGGGATAGCGGGCACGACCCGGCTGCCGCCGACCGGCCCGCTCCGCGACGAACCGGTTGCCGTGGGCGACTGGCTGCTGGTCGACCGGATCGGCGGCCGTCCGATCCGTCGGCTGGAGCGGATGAGCCTCTTCAAGCGGCGGGCGGCCGGTACCGGCCGGGCGGAGCAGGTGATCGCCGCCAATGTCGACACCCTGTTCGTCGTCACGTCCTGCAACCGGGACTTCAACCCGGCCCGGCTCGAACGCTATCTCGCCCTGGCCGAAGAAGCCCGGGTCACGCCGGTGATCGTGTTGACCAAGCGCGATCTCGCCGAGGACGCGGAGACGTACCGCCGACAGGCCGAACGGATGCGGGCCGGGGTGCTGGTCGAGCCCGTCGACGGCCGCGATCCGGGGTCCGTCGCCACCCTGTCGGTCTGGTGTGGACCCGGGCAGACGGTGGCCCTGCTCGGCTCATCGGGGGTGGGCAAGTCGACCCTGGTCAACACGCTGACCGGGATCACCGATCTCGCCACCGCCGGCATCCGCGAAGACGATGCCCGCGGCCGGCACACCACCACCGGCCGGGCGATGCACCGGCTCCCGGCCGGCGGCTGGCTGCTCGACACACCGGGCATGCGGGAGCTGCAACTGGTCGACGTCTCCGACGGGATCGAGGCGGTGTTCGGCGACATCGCGGATCTGGCCCGGGACTGCCGGTTCCGGGACTGCGGCCATGACGGGGAGCCCGGCTGTGCCGTACAGGCGGCGATCGCGGATGGTCGCCTCGATCCCGACCGGCTCCGCCGCTATCGCAAGCTGGTGGCCGAGGACCGGTTCAACAGCGAAACCCTGGCCGAACGCCGCGCCCGGTTCAAGGCCTTCGGCAAGATGGCCCGCGGGGTGATGGCGGCGAAACGCCAGCGGCGAGAGCGGCCGTGACCGCCACCGGATCGGACGGGGTGGGCGCGGTCGGCACCGCACCCACCCCGGACGGTATCCCGAGAAACGGAGACGGTCCCGGCGCGGTGCTCCGGGACCGTCTCATCACATCATCGCAAGACCTTGCCGACGACGGCGGCGGCGTCACTCGGCCGCCGGCACGTCCGGCTGCTCGCCGGCGTCGCCATTGCCGAGGTCGAGCTCGGTCGCCTCGCCCTCGGCGGCATCGGCCAGCACCGCTGCCGCCGCCGCCGCCGCCGCTTCCGCCTCGGCGGCCGCCAGGGCCGCCTTCTCCTTGTCGCGCTCGGCCGCGACGTGGCGCAGACGACGGACGACGGAGCCGGTACCGGCCGGGATCAGCCGGCCGACGATCACGTTCTCCTTCAGCCCGATCAGGCTGTCGGACTTGCCGGAAACCGCGGCCTCGGTGAGCACTCGGGTGGTCTCCTGGAACGAGGCGGCGGAGATGAACGATTTGGTCTGCAGGCTGGCCTTGGTGATGCCTTGCAGCACCGGCCGGCACACCGCCAACCGCCCATCCTCGGCTTCGGCCCGATGGTTCTCGGCCTCGAAATCGTCGCGATCCAGGATCTCGCCCACCAGCATGGTGGTGTCGCCCGGATCCATGACTTCGACTTTCTGCAGCATCTGGCGGACGATCACCTCGATATGCTTGTCGTTGATCTTCACGCCCTGCAGCCGATAGACGTCCTGGATCTCGTTGACCAGGTAATCGGCCAGCGCCTCGACCCCCTTGACCGCCAGGATGTCGTGCGGGACGGGATTGCCGTCCATCAACAGATCGCCCTTCTCGACATAGTCCCCCTCCTGGACGGAGATGTGCTTGCCCTTGGGGATCATGTATTCGACCGGATCCAGCCCGCTCTCCTCCGGCGGGTTGATGACGATGCGGCGCTTGGTCTTGTAGTCGCGGCCGAATTCGACCCGGCCCTCGACCTCGGAGATGATCGCGTATTCCTTCGGCTTGCGGGCCTCGAACAGCTCCGCCACCCGCGGCAGGCCGCCGGTGATGTCGCGGGTCTTCGAGCCCTCCCGCGGGATCCGGGCGAGCACGTCGCCCGCCTGCACGTGGGAGCCACTTTCGACCGACAGGATCGCGTCGACCGACATGAAGTAGCGGGCTTCCAGGCCGTTGGCCAAGCGGACCACCTCGCCGTCGTCGTCCCGCAGCGTGATCCGCGGCCGCAACTGCTCTCCACGCGGCTGCTGGCGCCAGTCGATGACCACCTTGGAGGAGATGCCGGTAGTGTCGTCGACCACCTCCCGCATCGACACGCCCTCGACCAGGTCGACATAGTTCGCCGTCCCGGCCTTCTCGGTGATGATGGGGATGGTGTAGGGGTCCCACTCGGCGAGCTTCGCGCCCTTCTCCACCGTGGCGCCGTCCGGATACATCAGCCGGGTGCCGTAGCCGAGCTTGTGGCGGGCCTTCTCCCGCCCCAGATCGTCCGCCAGCACGAGTTCGGTGTTCCGGCCCATGATGACCAGTTGACCGGCGGAGTTGGTCACCACATTGGCGTTGGACAGCTTGATGGTGCCGTCCGACGTCGCCTCGATGGAGGACTGCTCCGCGCCCCGCTGGGCCGCACCGCCGATGTGGAAGGTCCGCATGGTCAACTGGGTGCCGGGCTCGCCGATCGACTGGGCGGCGATCACGCCGACCGCCTCCCCGACATTGACCGGTGTGCCGCGGGCCAGGTCACGGCCGTAGCAGGCCCCGCACACCCCGCCCCGGGTCTCGCAGGTCAACGGCGACCGGGCGTGGATCTTGTCGACCCCCGCGGCCTCGATCGCCTCGACATCGGCCTCCCCGATCAGATGGCCACGCGGCACGATCACGGCCCCGGACACCGGATGGAGCACGTCTTCGTTGGCCGTCCGGCCCAGGACGCGCTCACCCAGTGGCACCACCACTTCCCCCCCGTCCACCAGGGCGGTCACGGTGATGCCGTGGTCGGTCCCGCAATCCTCCTCGATGACCACGCAGTCCTGGCTGACATCGACCAGGCGGCGGGTCAGGTAGCCCGAATTGGCGGTCTTCAGCGCGGTATCGGCCAGCCCCTTCCGGGCGCCGTGGGTGGAGTTGAAGTACTCCAGCACGGTCAGGCCTTCCTTGAAGTTCGAGATGATGGGGGTCTCGATGATCGAGCCGTCCGGCTTGGCCATCAGCCCCCGCATCCCGGCGAGCTGGCGGATCTGGGCCGGCGATCCGCGCGCCCCGGAATGGGCCATCATGTAGACCGAGTTCACGGTCTTGGTCGGGTCCTTCAAGGTGGCGGAGATGACCTTCATCATCTCCTCGGCCACCCGGTCGGTGGTGTTGGACCAGACGTCGACGACCTTGTTGTACTTCTCCCCGGCGGTGATCAGACCGTCATTGTACTGCTGCTCGTACTCCTTGATGAGCTGGGCGGAATCGTCGATCAGCGTGTGCTTGGCCTGGGGAATGACGAGATCGTCCTTGCCGAAGGAGATCCCGGCCCGGCAGGCATGGCCGAAGCCCAGCTTCATCATCTGGTCGCAGAAGATCACCGTCTCCTTCTGACCGCAGTGGCGGTAGACGGTGTCGATGACGTTCTGCAGATCCTTCTTGGTCAGCAGCCGGTTGACGACGTCGAATTTCAGGTTCGGGTTCTTCGGCAGGATCTCGGAGATCAGCATCCGGCCCGCCGTGGTGATCACCGTCTGCACGATCGGCGTGCCGTCGGCATCGACGGTGTGAAACCGGCCGCGGATACGGCTGTGCATGCCGATCTGACCGGTCGCCAGAGCCTGCTCGATCTCCCCGATGGTGGCGAAGGCCGGCACGCGATGGGCGGTCACGGACCCGTCCTTGAGCCAGGCGAACACCGCCGCGACGTCGGTGACGTCGACATCGGCCGCGGGGTTCCCGGTATCGACGAGCTGTACGCCGCCGCCGGCCACGGCCGCGGCCAGCGCCGCTTCACTGTCGATCGAGACCCGGCCCCCGAGATGATCGAGCCGCTCCATCGACAGATAGTACAGCCCCAGTACGATGTCCTGGGACGGCGTGATGATCGGCTTGCCGTTGGCCGGGCTGAGGATGTTGTTGGTCGACATCATCAGCACGCGCGCTTCGAGCTGGGCTTCCAGCGACAGCGGCACGTGCACCGCCATCTGGTCGCCGTCGAAATCGGCGTTGAAGGCGGTGCAGACCAGCGGGTGCAGCCGGATCGCCTTGCCCTCGATCAGCACCGGCTCGAAGGCCTGGATGCCCAGCCGGTGCAGGGTCGGCGCCCGGTTGAGCATCACCGGATGCTCCCGGATCACCTCTTCGAGGATGTCCCAGACCTCCGGCCGCTCCTTTTCCACCATCCGCTTGGCGGCCTTGATGGTGGAAGCCAGGCCGTACAGCTCCAGCTTGTGATAGATGAACGGCTTGAACAGCTCGAGCGCCATCTTCTTGGGCAGGCCGCACTGGTGCAGCTTGAGCTCCGGTCCGACCACGATCACCGACCGGCCGGAATAGTCGACCCGCTTGCCGAGCAGGTTCTGCCGGAACCGGCCCTGCTTGCCCTTGAGCATGTCGCTGAGCGACTTCAGCGGCCGCTTGTTCGCCCCGGTGATGACCCGGCCGCGGCGGCCGTTGTCGAACAGCGCATCGACCGATTCCTGCAGCATGCGCTTTTCGTTGCGGACGATGATGTCGGGCGCGCGCAGCTCGATCAGGCGCTTGAGCCGGTTGTTCCGGTTGATCACCCGGCGGTACAGGTCGTTGAGGTCGGAGGTGGCGAACCGGCCGCCATCGAGCGGCACCAGCGGGCGCAGCTCCGGCGGGATGACCGGGATCGTCGACATCACCATCCATTCCGGCCGGCCGCCGGACTGCTGGAACGCCTCGATCAGCTTCAGCCGCTTGACCAGCTTCTTGCGCTTGGCCTCAGAGCCGGTCTCCCGCAGCTCGTCCCGGACGGTGCGGGCCTCTTCCCCCAGATCGATTTCGGACAGCAGGCGCTGGATCGCCTCCGCCCCGATCATGGCGGTGAAGTTCTCTTCCCCGAACTCCTCCTGGTAGCGGAGATAGTCCTCCTCCGACAGCAGCTGCATCCGCTTCAGCGACGTCAGCCCCGGTTCGATGACGATGAAGCTCTCGAAATAGAGCACCCGCTCCAGCTCCTTGAGCGTCAGGTCGATCATCAATCCGATGCGCGACGGCAACGACTTCAGGAACCAGATATGGGCGACCGGGGAGGCGAGCTCGATATGACCCATCCGCTCCCGGCGGACCTTGGTCAGGGTGACCTCGACGCCACATTTCTCACAGATGATGCCCTTGTACTTCATCCGCTTGTACTTGCCGCACAAGCACTCGTAATCCTTGATCGGGCCGAAGATCCGGGCACAGAACAGCCCGTCCTTTTCCGGCTTGAAGGTCCGGTAGTTGATGGTCTCGGGCTTCTTGACCTCGCCGAACGACCAGGACTTGATCTGCTCGGGCGAGGCGATCTGAATGCGGATCAGATCGAAATCGTCCGGCTTCGCCGGGACGCCCATAATGTTCATCAGCTCGTTCATACGCCGGCTCCTTGGCGGGGATGCGGGCCGCAGCATCCCCGACGCTGTGTCAGGGGCGAAAACTCGGGTCCCGGCGACGGGCGGGGCGGATCGACCGCCCGCCCCCGCCGCGGACCCGGCTAGATCATCCTGCGTTCAGATGGACTCATCTGAACGCAGGATGATCTAGTTTAAAGAGTTAGAGCATCCTGCGTCCGTTCGGACGCAGGATGCTCTAGCGGGTCAGGATGAGGTTTCCAGATCGACGTTCAGACCCAGGGACCGCAATTCCTTGATCAGGACGTTGAAGCTCTCCGGGATGCCGCTTTCGAACGTGTCGTCGCCGCGGACGATGGCCTCGTAGACCTTGGTCCGGCCGGCGACGTCGTCGGACTTCACCGTCAGCATCTCCTGCAGGGTGTAGGACGCGCCATAGGCCTGCAGGGCCCAGACCTCCATCTCACCGAAGCGCTGGCCGCCGAACTGCGCCTTGCCACCGAGCGGCTGCTGGGTGACCAGGCTGTACGGACCGATCGACCGGGCGTGGATCTTGTCGTCCACCAGATGGTGCAGCTTGAGCATGTAGATGTAGCCCACCGTCACCTTGCGGTCGAAGGCTTCCCCGGTACGGCCGTCGATCAGGGTCATCTGGCCCGACCGGTCGAGGCCGGACTGCTCCAGAAGGCGGACGATATCGTCCTCCCGCGCGCCGTCGAACACCGGTGTGGCCATCGGGATGCCGGGCCGGAGGTTGTTCGCCATCTCGACCAGCTCCGCATCGGTCAGATCGGCGACATCCTCGGCGAACTGCTCGGGCGAATAGACCGACTGGAGATAGGTTCTCAGCCGGTCCGGACCGTCGGCACCGTCGCCGTTGCGACGGGCCTGCTCCCACGTGTCGAGCATCTCGCCGACCTGACGGCCCAGGCCGGAAGCGGCCCAGCCGAGATGCGTCTCCAGGATCTGGCCGACATTCATCCGCGACGGCACGCCCAGCGGGTTCAGCACGATGTCCACCGGCGTGCCGTCCTCCAGATAGGGCATGTCCTCCATCGGCGTGATGCGGGAGATGACCCCCTTGTTGCCATGCCGGCCGGCCATCTTGTCACCCGGCTGCAGCTTGCGCTTCACGGCGATGAACACCTTGACCATCTTCATCACGCCGGGCGGCAGCTCGTCGCCGCGCTGCAGCTTCTCGACCTTGTTCTCGAAGCGGCGCTGCAGCGCTTCGACGCTTTCGTCGAAGTTGCGGCCCATGGCTTCGAGCTGGGCCATCCGCTCCTCGTCGGCGACGACGATCTTACGCCATTCCGACAGCCGGTAGCCCTGCAGATCCGCTTCGGTGATCGCGCGGCCGGTCTCGAACCCGGCCGGGCCCGATACGCTCTGCTGGCCCAGCAGCATCTCGCGCATCCGGTTGGACAGGGAGCGTTCGAGGATCTTGCGCTCGTCATCCCGATCCTTGGCCAGACGCTCGATCTCCGCGCGCTCGATCGCCAGGGCCCGCTCGTCCTTGTCGACGCCGCGCCGGTTGAACACGCGGACCTCGACGATCGTGCCGCTCACCCCCGGCGGCAGCCGCAAGGAGGTATCGCGCACATCGGCCGCCTTCTCCCCGAAGATCGCCCGCAGCAGTTTCTCTTCCGGGGTCATCGGGCTTTCGCCCTTGGGCGTCACCTTGCCGACCAGGATGTCGCCGGGGTTCACCTCCGCACCGATATAGACGATCCCCGCCTCGTCGAGATGGCGCAGCGCCTCCTCGCCGACATTGGGGATGTCCCGGGTGATCTCTTCCTGGCCCAGCTTGGTGTCCCGGGCCATGATCTCGAACTCCTCGATATGGATCGAGGTGAACACATCGTCGCGGACGATGCGTTCGGAGATCAGGATCGAATCCTCGAAGTTATAGCCGTTCCAGGGCATGAACGCGCACAGCACGTTCCGGCCGAGCGCCAACTCGCCCAGATCGGTGGACGGACCGTCGGCGATGATGTCGCCAGCGGACACCCGGTCGCCCACTTTGACCAGCGGCCGCTGGGTGATGCAGGTGTTCTGGTTGGAGCGCTGGAACTTCAGCAGATTGTAGATGTCGACCCCGGTATCGGTGTGGTCGAGATCGCCGGTCGCCCGGATGACGATCCGCTGCGCGTCGACCTGATCGACGATCCCGTCGCGCTTGGCGCTGACGGTCACGCCGCTGTCCTTGGCGACGGTCGCCTCCATCCCGGTGCCGACCAGCGGCGCTTGCGCCTTGATCAGCGGCACCGCCTGGCGCTGCATGTTGGAGCCCATCAACGCCCGGTTGGCGTCGTCGTTCTCCAGAAACGGGATCAGCGCCGCGGCCACCGAGACGATCTGCTTGGGGCTGACGTCGATATACTCGATCTGCTCGGGCATGGCGACGATGTACTCGCCGTGCGAGCGGCTGTTCACCAACTCGTCGACCAGCCGGCCCCCATCGTCCAGCTCCGCATTGGCCTGGGCGATGGTGTATTTGCTTTCCTCCATGGCGGAGAGATACACCACCTCGTCGGTGACCTGGCCCTCGACCACCTTGCGGTACGGGCTTTCGATGAAGCCGTACTTGTTGACCTGGGCATAGGTGGCCAGCGAGTTGATCAGACCGATATTCGGGCCTTCCGGCGTTTCGATCGGACAGATCCGGCCGTAATGGGTCGGGTGCACGTCGCGCACCTCGAAGCCCGCCCGCTCCCGGGTCAGACCGCCCGGACCCAGCGCCGACAGGCGCCGCTTATGGGTGATTTCGGACAGCGGGTTGGTCTGGTCCATGAACTGGCTGAGCTGGGACGACCCGAAGAACTCCCGCACGGCCGCGGCCGCCGGCTTGGCGTTGATCAGATCGTTGGGCATGACGACGTCGATCTCGACCGAGCTCATGCGCTCCCGGATCGCGCGCTCCATGCGCAGCAGACCGACCCGGTACTGGTTTTCCATCAACTCGCCCACCGAGCGGACCCGGCGGTTGCCCAGATTGTCGATATCGTCGACTTCGCCGCGGCCATCCTTCAGATCGTGCAGGATCTTCAGGATCGCCAGGATATCCTGCTTGCGCAGCACCCGCAGGCTGTCGTCGGTCTCGAAGCCCAGGCGGCTGTTCATCTTGACCCGACCGACCGAGGACAGGTCGTATCGCTCGTTGTCGAAGAACAGGCCGTTGAACAGACCTTCGGCCGATTCGAGCGTCGGCGGCTCGCCCGGGCGCATGACCCGGTAGATGTCGATCAGCGCGTCTTCCCGGGTGTGGTTCTTGTCGATCGCCAGGGTGTTGCGCAGATACGCACCCACGGTGACGTGATCGATGGCCAGCAGCTCGATCACGCCGACACCCAGCTCGTTCAGCCGGTCCAGCGTCTCGGCGGTGATCTCGTCGCCGGCTTCGTAATACACCTCACCGGTCTGCTCGTTGATGATGTCGTCGGCCAGGAACCGGCCGATCAGATCCTCGGAGCCGACCAACTGGTCCTCGAGCCCGCCCTCGACCAGCTTCCGGGCCTTGCGCGGGGTCAGCTTGTCGCCGGCCTTGACGGCGACCTCGCCGGTGGCGGCGTCGACCAGGTCCAAAGGCAGCTTGACGCCCTTCATGGCGTCCGGATCGAACGGCGTCTTCCAGCCGCCGTCGATCCGGGTGTAGACGGTCCGGCCGTAGAAATTGGCCAGGATCTCGTCCTTGCTCATCCCCTGGGCCTCGTACGGCACCAGGGATTTCCCTTCGGCGGCGCGCCGGCCGCGCAGGCTTTCGGTGTAGGCGCTGTCCAGCGCCATCAGCAGCGTCGTCGCCGGCAGTTTGCGGCGCCGGTCGATCCGAACGTAGACATGGTCCTTGGCGTCGAACTCGAAGTCGAGCCAGGAGCCGCGATACGGGATCACCCGGGCGGCGAACAGATACTTGCCCGAGGAATGGGTCTTGCCCTTGTCGTGATCGAAGAACACGCCGGGGGAGCGGTGCATCTGGCTGACGATCACCCGCTCGGTGCCGTTGACGATGAACGTTCCGTTCTCCGTCATCAGCGGCATGTCGCCCATATAGACATCCTGTTCCTTGATGTCCTTGATGGACTTCAGGCCGGTGTCCTCTTCGATGTCGAACACGGTGAGCCGCAGCGTCACCTTCAGCGGGGCGGCGAAGGTCAGCCCCCGCTGCTGGCATTCCTCGACATCGTATTTCGGCTCCTCGAGCTCGTAATGGACGAAGTCGAGCTCCGCCTTCTCCGAAAAATCCCGGATCGGGAAGACCGACCGGAACACCTCTTCCAGCCCGAGCAGCAGCCGGTCCTGCGGGGCGACATCCATCTGCAGGAACTGATCGTAGGACAGGCGCTGCACCTCGATCAGGTTCGGCATCCGGGCGACTTCGGCGATCCGGCCGAAGGAATTGCGTACACGCTTGCGACCGGTGAACGACTTGGCCATTGAGCCCCTCGATTGCTTTCTATGCGCGGTGCGGGCATGACCCGCTGCACCCCCGGCGAAGAGGCCGGACAGGGTCAGCCCGAAAAACATGTCCACCGTGTGACACCCCGGTGGCGGGGGCATCCGCCTGTCACCGCCGGCTCACCCACGGGACGGGCGGCCGCTCGCTCAACTCCGCCGTGTTCCGACCAGCACAGCGCTCAACCAAACAACGCCACACCGTCGCCAAGGCTTCCGCCATGGCATCGGCGTGACGCGATGCTGGGAGGTCAATTCGTTCGTCGGGTCAGGAGCGTTCCGGATTCACGGAACCTATATAAATGGCACGGTCGGATCAAACCGCAAGGGGGAATTTCTGCCTGCCCAAACGACATGGCAGCCGCCCCCGAGCCGAAGGCGACTGCCATGCAGGACGGGTCCGGGTCAACCCGACCGGCCGCCGGACAGGAAAATTAAATCGCCGGCCGGGCGGGCCTGATCGGATGCGACCGACACCCGGGGTTACTTGACCTCGACCTTGGCGCCGGCGTCTTCGAGCTTCTTCTTCAGCTCTTCGGCCTCGGCCTTCGGCACGGCTTCCTTCACCGCCTTGGGCGCGCTCTCGACCAGCTCCTTGGCCTCCTTAAGGCCCAGGCCGGTGATCGCCCGGACTTCCTTGATAACGTTGATCTTCTTGTCTCCGGCGGAGACCAGGACGACGTCGAACTCGGTCTTTTCCTCTTCGACCGGTGCGGCTTCGCCACCGCCCGCACCCGGCATCATCGGCATCGCGCCCATCGCCATCGGCGCCGCGGCCGTCACGCCCCATTTGTCTTCCAGCATCTTGGCCAGGTCGGCCGCTTCCAACACGGTCAGGTTGGACAGCTCTTCGGCCAGCTTTTCGAGATCAGCCATCGTACACTCCAGTTCGGTAACGCCCGCTTCGGGGCGGACAGGGGTTCGGTAATCGGTTCATGCGGTCGGCCCATGGCTGCCCCGGTAGCCCGGGGCAGCCCGTGCCGGCCGGACTCACGCCGCTTCGCCCGTCGCGGCATAGGCCTTGAAGACACCCACCAGATTTTGCGGCGGCGTGTTGATGACGCGGGCCAGCTTGCCGGCCGGCGCCTCGAGCACACCCACGACCTTGGCGGCGGGCTGCTGCAGCACGCCGACGAGTCTGGCCCGCAGCTCTTCGAGCGACGGCAGCTTGGTCAGAGCCTCGACCCCGGCGGGATCGAGGATCTGGGCGCCCAGCGCACCGCCGACGATGCTCACCTTCTGATTGGTCTTGGCGAAGTCGAAGACGACCTTCGCCGCGGCCACCGGGTCGTTCGAGAAGACCACGGCCGTCGGACCGGTGAACATGTCGGACAGCGGCTCGAACGCCGTGCCTTCCAGGGCGATGCGGGCGAGCCGGTTCTTCGTGACGCGGAAGCTGCAGTTCGCTTCCCGCACCTTGCGTCTGAGCGCGGTCGTCTCGCCGACCGACAGCCCCTGCTGGTGGGTGATGATCACCACCTCGGAGCCCGCAAACGCCTCGTGCAGGAGCGCGACCTTCTCTTCCTTCTCAACACGGAGCACAGGTTCGCCTCCAATAGGGGACCGCCGGCCATCGCCCAAGCCATGGTCGCCGACCCCGGTTGACACTCGCGCGAACCATTGCAGCGGAACCGGGATCATCGGCCGCCGGCCACCGGCGGTCCCGCCGGAGGTCGCCGGGTCCGAAGGCCCGATCCCGTGCGCGGCTCGCGCACCCGATCCTGTCCAAGAAGCGTGAAACCGAACCCAGCGTGCCGACCCCGGCGCGGGTTCACCCGCCGGGTGCCGATCGTCGATGCGATCCGCGTTTCGTACTCCCGTCTATGCAGGCGATTAAGCGCGGCCCCGTCGGCCGGCCCCTGCAGTCTCGGACAGGGATCCCGCACCCGCCGCAAACGCTTTGCGGCCGGCCCGGAACCATCACCGCCCCCGAAACGTCGTGTCGGAGACGGCAACCAACACCGTCATCGACGGCGCGGGGCAGGCTGTTACGCCGCCGTCCCGTCGCCTGTCAACGAGGAAACGTCGATCTTGATGCTGGGACCCATGGTGGAGGTCAGGGATACCTTCTTCACATAGGTGCCCTTGGCGCCGGAGGGCTTGGCCTTGAGGATCGCGTCGACGAAAGCGCGGATGTTCTCGGCAATCGCGTCATCGTCGAAGCTGGCCTTGCCGACCCCGGCATGGATGATCCCCGCCTTCTCGGCCCGGAACTCGACGGACCCGGCCTTGGCCGCCTGGACGGCGCCGACGACGTCCGGCGTCACCGTACCCAGCTTGGGGTTCGGCATCAGCCCCTTCGGCCCCAGCACCCGTCCCAGCCGGCCGACCACGGCCATCATGTCCGGGGTGGCGATGCAGCGGTCGAAATCGATGGTACCGCCCTGAATGGTCTCGGCGAGATCCTCGGCACCGACGATGTCCGCCCCGGCCTGTCTGGCGGCTTCGGCTTTGTCCCCGCGGGCGAACACCGCCACCCGGACCGATTTGCCGGTGCCGCGCGGCAGTTGCACCACGCCGCGGACCATCTGGTCGGCGTGACGCGGATCGACGCCGAGATTCATCGAGATCTCGATGGTCTCGTCGAACTTGGCCGTGGCCCGCTGCTTGATCAGCTTGACCGCCTCGGGCAGCGGGTAGTTGGCGTCCGGGGTCAGCCCGTCGAGGGCGGCCTTCTGGCGCTTGGTCACACGTGCCATCGGATCAGCCCTCCACCACGTCGAGGCCCATCGAGCGGGCCGATCCGCGGATCATCTCCACGGCCGCGTCGACATCGTTGGCGTTGAGGTCGCCCATCTTGGTCTCGGCGATCTCCCGCAACTGGCTCTCGGTCACCTTGCCGACGAAGCCGCCTTTGCCGGTGGTCGCGCTGCCCTTCTGCACGGCGGCGGCTTTCTTGAGGAAGTAGCTCGCCGGCGGGGTCTTGGTCACGAAGGTGAAGGTCCGATCCGCATAGGCGGTGATCACCACCGGGATCGGCATGCCCTTTTCCAGGTTCTGGGTCTGGGCGTTGAACGCCTTGCAGAACTCCATAATGTTGAGGCCGCGCTGACCGAGTGCGGGGCCGATCGGGGGGGACGGATTGGCCGCCCCGGCCGGCACCTGCAGCTTGATCTGGCCCACCACTTTCTTCGCCATCGGTGGATCCCTTTCTGACTAGGAGGAGACCGGGTGCGGCTGCATCCGGTCTTCGGGACGCGCGGTCGATGGTGGGGCTGGCGCACCCCTGCCGCGCCGTGGACCCGGGGGCGTCCGCCGCCGCCGGGGATGCTCGATCGGCCCTGACGGGCCGGTCAGGCCTTTTCGACTTGCGTGTATTCCAGCTCGACCGGCGTCGCGCGGCCGAAGATCGACACGGAAACCTTGAGCCGAGCGCGATCCTCGTCGATCTCCTCGACCGTTCCGGTGAACGAGGCGAACGGGCCGTCCGATACCCGTACGGTCTCGCCGATCTCGAAGATCAAGGAAGGTTTCGGCCGCTCCTGGGCCTCCTGGACATGCTCGATGATCCGCCGGGCCTCGGCGTCGCTGATCGGCATGGGCTTGTTGCGGGCGCCTAGGAAATCCGTGACCTTGGCGGTGTTCTTGATCATCGACCAGGTCTCGTCGGTCAGATCCATGCGGACCAGGACATAGCCCGGGAAGATCTTGCGCTCGGCATCGACCCGCTTGCCGCGACGGACCTCGACGACGTTCTCGGTCGGCACGGAGACGTCCTCGATCAGTTCGTCCAGGCCCTTCTTGACGGCGGTTTCCTGGATCGCTTCGGCGACCTTGTTCTCGTAGCCGGAATGAACCTGGACAATGTACCAATGCTTCGCCATCGCCGGCTTTACCCCCCAAGACCCAAAATCGAACGCACGGCCCAGCCGGCGATCCAGTCAACGATCAAGAAGAAAATCGCCATGATGATAACGAAGACGAACACCATGCCCGTGGTGATCAGCGTCTCCTTCCGGGTCGGCCAGGTGACCTTGCGGGCCTCCTGCCGGACCTGACGGACGAATTCTGCGGGATTGGTCTTGGCCATCGGGTTACTTGCTGTTGGGTGTCGGAACGGGAACCGACCATCAAACCGCCGCCGCCGGCTCAGCCCGGCGGCGCGGATCATCCCTCAATAGGGGGAGGCCATGGCAGGAGTGGAGGGACTCGAACCCCCAGCCCCCGGTTTTGGAGACCGGTGCTCTACCAATTGAGCTACACTCCTTGCAGCCCGCTGGGGGCCGGGCACATCGGCCCACCGTGTCTATGCGGGTTGCCGGCGGAATTCAAGCGTCGGCGATCCCGCACGCCGCCTCCGTGGATCACCGCCTGCCATGCACGGGCCGCTGCCCCCGCCGTCATTGTAGCGGGGTTCACCACCAAGCCACCAAGATCACCAAGCGGTCGGTGCCGGGGGCGACGGTCTTCGCTGGGTTTTTCACCACGAAGAGCACGAAGAGGCACCAAGGGGCCTGGCCCTGTCCTCGGCGCTGCGGCGTCAGCCCCAAGCCGAAGCCCTGTCTTTGATCGACGCGCGTAGCGCGTCAGAAATCAAACCGACCGGTCGCGGATGTTTGGCCGGACGATACCGGCTCGCGCAAACCCCTTCGTGCCTCTTCGTGCTCTTCGTGGTGAATCAAAAACTTGGTGAGCTTGGTGCCTTGGTGGTGAATACGAAGAGGCTTGGTAGTGGACACCGACAACGACAAAACAGGGCGCAATGCCAGCACCGTGAACGCGTCAGACATCAACCAAATGGCCGGTGGGATGCCGATCCCGCTGCACCGGTCCGGCCGGTCGAAGGTTCACCACCAAGGTCACCGAGTCTCTGGAGCTCAACGCGAAACAGCTCAAAGATCACAGGTCAGAGCCGATCTTGGGAGTCGGAGGGCGCTGCCCGGGTGAGCGTCATGGCTCAAGACACACCTTGCTCCCACAACAGCGCTTCAATGAGGCCCCGGCCTTGCCGGGGATTGTGACCCGGGCAGCGCGTCAATAGTATGGGTTCGCTGTTGTGGGAGCAAGGTGTTTTTTTACCTTGCTTATTCGTTGATCTCGTCCCATCATATGACTACCGACCTCAAAAGAAGGCCCCGGGTGCGGCAACACCCGGGGCCTTCGGCTCCTACCACCCGGGCGCTTGAGAGCCGACCGGGGGTACGCACTTCGCCTATAGTGAGGTACCCCATCATGGTCAGCGTCGGCAAGCACCTTAGTAAGATAAGGATGTTCGACATGCGAACGGTCAAGATAACCTGCGTGATCAGAGCCAACGAGCATGGCAATCGCGGACAGGTAGCGGCACTCTGCGGAACGGTGAATGGGGTTCCACATCGCGTAGATCGCTCCAGTCTGATGCAGCGGATCAACGAGGGCGAGCGCTACTATGTAGACAACGGGCGCTTCTGCACGTGGCTCGTCGTAAAGGTATCGAATAATGGAGAGTATCGCTTGGAGTTGGCAATCGACGATGGGGAAGACGTCGAGCTTGCGACACTACCTGACTGTCATGAATAGGGGCCTGGCCCGACCTTCAGTGCTTCGGCGTCAGCCCCAAGCCGAGGCTCTGGATTTGATCGACGCGCGTAGCGCGTCAGAAATCAAACCGAACGGTCGCGGATGTTTGGCCGGACGATACCGGCTCGCGCAAACCCCTTCGTGCCTCTTCGTGCTCTTCGTGGTGAATCAAAAACTTGGTGA
>JANQKE010000049.1 GCA_028281265.1 Alphaproteobacteria bacterium
CTAGAGCGTTTTCAGGGAATGCCGGGTCGATCTGTTGGTGTGTGCCGGATCGATCCGCAAGGCGCGTAGCACGGCGCGATGCGGTGCCATCGGGCCAGCGGCGCAACGCAGCGGGCGGCCGGCACACGCCAACCCGAAGGGCCGGGCGGATGGGCCCCGCTGCGGCGTCGCTCGTCGTCGAATATGCCCCGGCATGTCCTTCCTCCTCCCTCCTGGCATCAGGGCCCATCCACCTTGGCAGATCGGCCCGGCATTCCCTGAAAACGCTCTAGATCAGCTTATCTGCGTTCAGATGAGTCCATCTGAACGCAGGTTGATCTAGCGCAACCGGCCGGGATGGTTATCCGTGGCCGGCGATCCGGCCCAGCATCACCGCGGTCAACAGCCCGTTGCCGGACAGATAGCCGCTGTCGCCGGAGCCCGAGACCCCGCACGCCGCGCCTCCCGCAGCGAACAGGTTCGGCAAGGGTCCGCTGCCGTCCGCCCGCAGCACCCGCGCTTGCGCGTCGATCGCCAGCCCGCCCTGGGTGTGGAACAGCGCCCCTGTCACCCGCACCGCCCAATAGGGCGGGGTCAGTTGAGGGATGCCGGCGAAGGGACGCCCGAACGGGTCGGCCAGCCGTCCCGCCTTCGCCGCCGCCACCGCGTCCAGGGTGGTCGCCAGAGCGTCCACGGGCACGCCGATGGCCGCTGCCAGCGCATCGACCGTCCCGGCCTTGCGGAAGATGTCCGCCGTCTCGGCCTGGCGGAAGTCGCCGAACTGCCGGGCGATGCCGGCGATGCGGCCGTCGAAGATGTCCCAGGCGAGGCCGTCGGGCTGGGCCAGGACGGCGCCGGCGGCCTCGGAGTAGCCCTGGCTTTCGTCCCAGAAGCGCTGCCCTCGGGTGTTCACCTGTACACCGCCCTCGGTGATCACGCCCCAGGTGATCAGGATGCCGTCGGGATGGGCGACCGAACCATGGCCTTGGAAGGCGCCGAGGTGCCGCGTCGCCGCCCCCAGCGCCTCGCCCCAGATGAGGGCATCCCCCCGGTTGCCGTCATGGCCGAAATAGAGCGCTTCGCCGATCGCCGGCATCCGGTCGCGCACCATCGCCCGGTTGCCGCCGAACCCGTTGCAGGCCAGTACCAGCCGGTCGCAGGCGATGCGGTCGTCGCTGCCGTCCGGTGCCCGGGCGGCGAGGCCGCGGACCCGGCCGTCGGGATCGGCGTAAAGCGTGGTCACCGCGCGGTCGTAGACGATGTCGATACCCTGGTCCTCCGCCGCGGCCCGCAAGCGGTCGAGCAGTTCCTCCCCCGTGCGGGAGGGCAGCCCGTGCAGACGTCGGCGGCGGTGGCCCGGATAGTCGAAGTCGTCGACCACGGAGAACGGCAGGCCGTAGCGGTCGGCCAGCCACTCCACCGTCGGCCCGGCCTCACGGGTGACGATCGTGACGATCGCGGGGTCGGCCTCACCCTTGGCCTTGGCTTGGATGTCGGCGGCGAACAGGGCCGCGTCGTCGTCGATCCCGGCGGCGCGTTGGAAGCGGGTGCCGGCGGCCGGGATCAACCCGGCCGACAGGGCGGTGCTGCCACGAGGGACCGGGTCGCGTTCGATCACCAGCGGGGTCTGACCGGCCGCTTGGGCGGCCAGGGCGGCCGTCAGCCCGCAGGCGCCGGCGCCGATGATCACCGTCTGCGCCTCCAGCTCGAAAGCGGCGCCGGTGGCCGGTCGGACGCTCATGATCGGTCCTTGAGCCGGGTTTCTCCCATATCGTTCCACACGGCCTGGTCCTGGATCAGCCCGTCGCGGACGACGAACCGGTCGATGTAGCGGATGCCCTCGAACGCCGTGCCGTCCGGCCATTCGCCTTGGAGCGTGCCGAAGCAGTAGACGATGGCGCCGTCCTCGCCGCCGACGGTATCGATCCGATCGATCGCCTTTCTGACGAAGCGGTAGCGGGGGCGCGCCCACGCCACCAACTCTTCGAGACGCTGAAACGGGGTGCCGCCGGGGAACGTCATCCGCGCCCCGGGTGCCAGCATCGCCTGGCCCGCGGCCAGGTCGCGGGCTTCCAGGGTGCGCAGGAAGCGTACGACCAGATCCTCGGGATCCTCCCCCGCCGGTGCCGGGGTGGCCGGACCGACGCCGCGCAGATAGCCCGCGGCCGGGACCTCCTGCACCAACACCGTCGTCGCTTCCGGTTTGGCCGGGATCACCGTGCGGGCGGCCCCGCTCAGCCGCCGGCAGAGTTTTCGCTTGGTCGCGTCGTCGTAGCCCTCGATCAGGGTGACCTGGATTACCGGCATCGCCAGCCTACCTCGCTGAGGTCGAATCGTGAGGCCGCCGTCGCCCGGCTGAGAGCCGTGACGGGACCGCGGATTCGTAGCATGCTGTCTGCGATTACGAACAACAAAATGTCCTATCGAACAGACACGGCTTGGTGCTAAGCGGTGCACGGTTTCCACCGGGAGTGCAGGGGATGGCCGATGACGGGTCGGGCCGTCTAGGATCGCCCGGCCATTGTAACGGCCCCGCACCGGGGCCTGTCCGGTCGCCGGCACCGTGGGGGATGTGCGGCCGGGAACTTGGGAGGATGACATCGATGACCAAGCGTTTTGCGGGCCTGCTTCTGGCCGCGACGGCCCTGACCGCCACCCCGGCGGCGGCGCAGGAGGTGCTGACGGCCGTGCACGCCTTCCCGGCGAGCCTGATCTACACCCAGAGCTTCCTGTCCTTCGTCGACAGGGTGAACGAGCGTGGGGACGGGGTCGTTCGCATCGACGTCCGCGGCGGCCCCGAGGCGATCGGCATGTTCCAGCAGGTCGACGCGGTGCGGGCCGGCGTGGTCGACATGGCCTATCAGCCCGGCAGCTTCTATGCCGGTGCCTTCCCGGAGCGGGATGCCCTGGTCGCCTCCAACCTGACCGCGATCGAGACCCGGCAGAACGGCGGGATCGACCTGATCAACCAGATCCATCAGGAGAAGATGGGGCTCTACTATCTCGGCTGGTTCGACAGCGGGGTGACCTACAATCTGTGGACGGTCAACGAGCCTGCGCTCGATGCCGACGGCAACCTGGACGTCTCCGGCATCCGGCTGCGCGGCAACTCCGTCTACAACGCCTTCTTCACCAACTATCTCGGCGCCCAGGTGATCGACCTGCCGACCACGGACGTCTACTCGGCCCTGGAACGGGGCGTGGTCGACGCCACCGGCTGGACCCAGATCGGCCTGATGGATCTGCGCTGGGACGAATTCCTGAACTACCGGATCGAGCCGAACTTCTTCTCCACGGATCTCGGTGTGATCGTGAACCTCGACAGCTGGAATGCGCTGAGCCCCGAGGCGCAGGCCATCGTCCAGGACGTCGCCATCGAGCATGAGATCAGCAGTGCCAAGACCCTGATGGCGCAGTCGGCCGATGAGCTTGCCCAACTCGAGGCCAACGGCATGCAGGTCATCACCCTGGAAGGGGCGGCGGCGGAGAACTTCCTCGCTGCGGCGCGGCAGACCTCCTGGGACCGGATGCGGGAGCAGATGGAACAGCATCCGATGGGTCTGACCCATTACGACCGGCTGATCGAGCTGTTCAACGAGTAAGGCATTCGGGACCCGCTGCGGTCGGGGGTGGCGGCAACGCGCCGCCGCCCCCGATCCCGTCTGAAAAGGCAGGGGCATGCGGCTGATCGCCTTGTCCTATCGCTGGCTGGTCGACCTGATGGCCCTGGTCGCCGCGACGATGCTGGTCTGGCAGATGGTGGCGATCGTCGCCTCGGTCAGTCTTCGCAATCTGGGGTTGCAGCCGCCGGCCTGGCTGTTCACCTCCACCGAATATGCGATGCTGTACCTGACCATGCTGGGGGCGCCCTGGCTGGTGCGGGAGAAGGGCCATGTGCACATCGAGTTGCTGACGGCCGCCCTGCCGCGATCGGTCCTGCCCTGGTTCAGCCGGCTGGTGGCGGTCGCCTGCGTGGTGATCTGCGCGATCCTGGCCTGGAAAGGGCTGGACCTGGTCATCCAGAACATCGAGCGGCGGGACCTCGACGTCCGGGCGTACTTCTTCCCGAAATGGATCCTGACGATCGCGTTTCCCATCAGCTTCACCCTGATGGCGATTGAGTTCGCCCGTTTCGTGGTCGGGCGCGAGATCCTGCACACCGGCACCGCGGGGATTCACGAATAGTGGAATGGGTCGGCGCGCTTGCCCTGTTGATCGGGGCGATCATCGCGTTGATGGCCATCGGCATGCCGGTCGCCATCGCCTTTCTGGGTGCGAACATCATCGGCGCCTGGGTGTTCATGGGCGGCGAGCGTGGCGTGATGCTGATGCTCGACAACGGGTTCGGGGCGATCACCAGCTTCAGCCTGGTGCCGATCCCGCTGTTCCTGCTGATGGGGGAGCTGTTCTTCCGCACCGGTCTGGGCGTGCGGATGTTCACCGCCATCGACGCCCTGATGGGGCAGGTGCCGGGCCGGCTGTCCTATGTGACGGTCGCCGGCGGGACGGGTTTCGCCACCCTCAGCGGCTCGTCCATGGGCTCGACGGCCTTGCTCGGGTCGCTCCTGGTGCCGGAGATGACCCGCCACGGCTACAAGCGCAAGATGGCGATCGGCCCCATTCTCGGCACCGGGGGCCTGGCGATCATCATTCCCCCTTCGGCCCTGGGTGTGCTGTTGGCCACGCTCGCGAAGATCGACATCGGCTCGCTGCTGGTGGCCGGGCTCATCCCCGGGCTGATCCTGGCGGTGCTCTATGCCGGCACCATCGCGCTTCAGGTCCGGCTCGATCCGCAGGCCGCCCCTTCGTACCCGGTCGACCCGATCCCCTGGTCACAGCGGCTGATACTACTGGTGCGCGACATCCTGCCGATGGTCGCGGTGGTGGTGGTGATCACGGTCATGATGCTGACCGGTTTCGCCACCCCGTCCGAAGCGGCGGCGTTCGGAGCGTTGGGCGTCGTGGTGCTGGCGATCGCCTACCGCGCGCTGAGCCTCAAGGCGATCAGGCAGTCGATCGAGGGTGCGCTGCGGGTCACCCTGATGGCGTTCCTGATCGTGTTCGGCTCGGCGACGTTCAGCCAGTTGCTCGCCTTCTCCGGGGCGTCGAGCGGGCTGGTTCGCTGGGCTACCGGCTTCGACTTGCCGCCCGAAGCGATGCTGCTGGTGATGTTCCTGGTGCTGCTGGTCCTGGGCATGTTCATGGAGCAGATCTCCATGATGCTGTTGACGGTACCGATCTTCTTCCCCCTTGCCGAGACCTTGGGTTTCGACCTCGTCTGGTTTGCCGTGATCACCCTTTTGGCGCTGGAGATCAGCTTTACGACACCGCCCTTCGGTCTCCTGCTGTTCGTCATGAAGGGCGTCGCACCGCCGGACACGACGATGCGGGAGATCTATACCGCCGCCATCCCCTACATCCTGTGTTCGATGCTGCTGGTGGCGATGCTGGTGGTGATGCCCGACCTCGCCCTGTGGCTGCCCGGTTTGGGCCGGTAGGCGGGAGCGGGGAGCCCGGGGCCGGGAGCGGGGACGACCGGCCCGCCGAACGACCGTGGGGGAGCCAACGATGCCCGATTTCCCGATCATCGACACCCATCTGCATATCTGGGACACCCGCGCCCGGCCGTATCCGTGGCTGGCCGATCACCCGACCATCGACCGGCCGTTCCTGCTGCCCGACTTCGATGCCGCGACCGGCCCGGTGACGGTCGAGCGGATGGTGTTCGTGCAAGGCGAGGCCGCCCCCAGCCATGGCTTCGACGAGGCGCGCTGGGTGGCGTCGGAGGCCGAGCGCGATCCGCGGATCGCCGCCATGGTCGCCTGGGCGCCGCTGGAGAAAGGGGCCGCCGTCGCCGAGGATCTGGAGCGGCTGGCCACGTTCCCGATCCTGCGCGGCATCCGCCGGCTGATCCAGAGCGAGGCCGATCTCGACTTCTGCCTGCGCCCTGATTTCATCGAGGGGGTGCGCACCCTGGGCCGCTTCGGTCTCAGCTTCGACATCTGCATCGACCGTCGCCACATGGCCAACGCCGTCGCCTTCGCCGGACGATGCCCCGAGATCCCGATGGTGCTCGACCATATCGGCAAACCCGATATCGCCGGCGCCGAGTTCCAGCCCTGGGCCGAACAGATCCGGGAGATGGCCCGGCTGCCGCATGTCGTCTGCAAGCTGTCCGGCGTGGCGACCGAGGCCGATCACAGGACCTGGACCCGCGACCAGCTCAAGCCCTACATCCAGACGGCCGCAGAGGCCTTCGGTTTCGACCGGCTCATGTTCGGCGGTGACTGGCCGGTGTCCACCCTGGCGATCGGCTATCCCGAATGGGTCGAGACCCTCGAATGGGCGCTGGATCGCCCCGATCCGGGCGCTTGCCGCAAGCTCTTCCAGGGCACCGCGCGGACCTTTTACCGTCTGGCGTGAGCGGGGCCGGTCCGGCCCGCTTCCGACCCGTGCCCGTTGCGTCTTCCGTCCCGGCGCCGGGCCGGCGGTCGAGCCGCCGGCATGTCGCCTTGACTGTGACGGATCACACAGCGACGCGACGTCCCGGTGCCGCATTGTGTCGGCAGAGGGAGGCTGAAGCCTCTCAGCAGACGGGAACGCGACCCATGACCCTACAGATCCCGATGAGCGCCCGGCTTGTCGCTTTGATCCTCGCCTTTGCCGGTGTCGTGGCGCTCGCCGGACCCCGCCCCGCCACCGCGTCGGAGGTGGTCGACCTCCATGGTGCCAGCGCACAGAGCTTCGTCGGCTCGCTTGCGGCGCAGGCCGTCGATACCCTGACCGACGCCGACTTGCCCGCGGTCGAGCGGGAGGCCCGCTTCCGGGCGTTCCTGACCGACCGGTTCGACGTCCCGCTGGTGGCGCGGTTCGCACTCGGCCGGCACTGGCGGATGGCGTCCGAGGCCGAACGCGCGACCTTCACCGATCTGTTCGAGGATCTGCTGGTCGTCACCTATGGCCGGCGGTTCGGGGGGTATGCGGGCGAAAGCTTCGCCGTCACGGGGGTGGCCGAAGCCGGTCGCCGTGACGTTCAGGTGCACAGCCTGGTCACCCCGCTCGACGGCCCGCCGGTCGACGTCGCCTGGCGTGTCCGCCCGCAGGAAGGGGGCGGCTACCGGGTGATCGACGTGGCTGTTGCCGGTGTCTCGCTGGCGATCACCCAGCGCAGCGAGTTCGCCGCCATCGTCCAGCGCCACGGCGGCCAGGTCTCGGCCCTCATCGCCGCCCTGGAGGAGCGGCTGTCACCGCAGCAACTGGCCGCCCGCTGAGCCCGGGGCCGCCGGATCCTCAATCCACCAGCGGTTGGGACAGCACCGCCACGCCGTCTGGCCGGACGCCGTTGTAAAAGCAGGAACGGCGATAGGTGTGGCAGGCCGGTCCCGTCTGATCGACCAGCAGCAGTAGTGCGTCGGCATCGCAGTCGTAGCGGAAATCCACCAGGCGCTGGACATGGCCGGAGCTCTCGCCCTTGCGCCACAGGGCCTGGCGGGAGCGGGACCAGTAGCAGACCCGGCCGGTCGACAGCGTCTCCCGCACCGCCGCGGCGTTCATCCACGCCATCATCAGGACCGCGCCGTCTCCGGCATCCTGGGCGATCGCCGGGATCAGCCCCTGCGCGTCGAACCGAAGCGCAGCAACCACGCTGTCCACCGTGCCCGGGCGGATGTCGCGGCTCAACGGCGCCGTGACGGAATCGAAGGCCATCAGGCGGTCTCCTGCCCGACGGTGTCGGCGTCGGTCTTGGCGACCTCGGCATTGAGCGTGTCGAGCACCTGCTCGACCGCCTGCTGAGGGATGTCGCGCGTGATGAAGACGATGCGGGACCTGTGATCCTCGCTGGGCCAGGAATCGAGCCAGCGCACCGGGTGGAACAGGTGCTGGACGCCGTGGATCACGGCCGGGGTGCCCGGATGCTCCTTGATGTTGAGGATGCCTTTGACCCGCAGCAGATCCTCCCCGCGCTTGGCCAGCAGCACCTCGACCAGATAGTTGAAGGCGGTGGCGCTGATGGGGTCGTCCCGGGTGACGCAATAGGCCCGTATCTGGTCGTCGTGCCGGTTCACGTCATGGGTGTGAGCGTGGTGGTCATGGCCGTGATGATGATCGCCGTGATGGTGATGGTCGTGATGGTCATGATCGTGTCCGTGGCCGTCCGCGTGCCCGTGCTCGAACGTCTCGGCCTTCAGCCAGCGCAACACGTCCGGCGCCTTGGTCGCCGGGTTGTACAGACCCGCATCCAGGATCGCAGCCGGCTCGACCGCCCCGGCGACCACCTCGATCACCGGCGCCCCGGGGTTGAGCGCGGCCAGACGGTCCTTGAGGGCCACAAGATCGCGCCGGCTTGCGGGGTCCCTGGCCAGATCCGTCTTGGTCAGGAGCAGCCGGTCGGCCATCGCGGCCTGCTTGACCGCCTCCAGATGGGCATCGAGGGTGTTGTCACCGTTGACTGCATCCACCAGCGTGACCACCCCGTCGAGCCGGAAGCGGTGGCTCATCAGCGGATCGCTCATGATCGTGTGCAGGATCGGGGCGGGGTCGGCGAGCCCGGTGGTCTCGATCAGCAGCCGGCGGAAAGCCGGGATCTCGCCCCGCTGGCGCTTGAGCATCAGGTCGCGCACGCCGTCCACGAGGTCGCCGCGGACGTTGCAGCACAGGCAGCCGCCCTTGAGCTGCACGACCGTCTCGTCGGCCCGTTCGACCAGGTCATGGTCGAGGCTGATCTCCCCGAACTCGTTGATCAGGATGGCGGTATCGGCCAGATCCGGCTGCTGTACCAGATGGTTGAGCACGGTCGTCTTGCCGCTGCCGAGAAACCCGGTCAGCACCGAGATCGGCAGGCGTGGTTGGTTCGGGTCGGACAGGGTCTGATCGGACATGGGGGGACGGTTTCCGGTGGGCCGGTGTCGGGGGTTCGATAGCATAGGATCGATTGCCGACGGGATGAGATCAACCGGCCTGACTGCAGATCGGCCGTGCTGGAGCAAGAGGCAGAGCGGCCCGATAGTCCCTGAGAACGCTCTAGACGGTATGCGCGATCGCAAAACGCGGATCGCCCCTCACGCCATCCCGCTCCCGGCCGCGTAGCTGCAAGGCCCGGCATCGGGTCGGGGGGACGCCGGGAACTGTCCTCGCTTGCCCGGCGGCCCGCGTCTTCCCAGAGAACCACCTGTCCGACACCGCCCGGTTTCCGCCGGCGGCACCCCGCGTGTGCCACCCGGGGAGACCTCAGACCGGAGCCGGGCGTCCCGACCCCGCTTGATCCGGAAGATTGAGGATCGCATCGATTTCGCCGCGCTTCGCCTGAGCGACCTTGCGCACGACCGCGCCGACCTGCATCAGGTGCTCGGCCAGCGGGTTCGTCTTGCGCCAGATCATCCCGACCCTGCGGGACGGGCTTGGCGCCGAGAATCGCGCGACCGCAACCTGAGCGGACCGGGTTTCCAACGGCAGTGCCATTTCCGGGATCAGCGTGAGGCCTATGCCCGCCCCCACCATCTGGACCAGAGTGGACAGGGAACTGCCTTCCATAAGGTAGCGCGGTTCCGATTGCTTGATCTCGCAGAAGGTCAGTGCCTGATCGCGAAAGCAATGACCTTCCTCCAGAAGCAACAGACGCATCTCCTTGAGCTTGTTGGCGGTCGGTACGGGGTGCTCCGCATCCTCGATCGAGCGCACCAGGACGAAGTCCTCCTCGAATAGCAAGAACTCCTGCAGGGCGGCTTCGGAGATCGGTAGGGCGACGACGGCTGCGTCGAGGCCTGACTGGTGCAAGTCGTCGATCAGCGATTTCGTCACCGATTCCCGGGGCTGGATCTCGAGACCCGGGAAGCGGGACGACAGGGCCTTGATCATGTCGGCAAGAAGATAAGGCGCGACGGTCGGGATGATCCCGAGCCGTAACCGACCGGTGAACTGATCCTTGGAGGCGCGGACGAGGTCGCCGAGCTGATCGACGTCGAACAGGATCTTGCGCGCGCGGACGACCAAATCCTCTCCAAGCGTCGTCAGACGCACCTGGCGCGAGGTGCGTTCGACCAGGGAGCCACCCAGCATCGCTTCCAGCTCCTTGATCTGGAGCGACAAGGCCGGCTGCGTGATCGCACAGGACCTGGCCGCCCGGCCGAAATGCCCATGCGTCGCGAGAGCCTCGAAGTAGCGGAGGTGTTTGAGGGTCAGGCCAATCATTTGCCCAGCTTATCACACTGGTTTGCAAACTCAATTGGTGGTAATAGGTTTAGAGAGGTATAAAAGTTCTAGGCTTAGCAACGAGCCTTCGCCAACGCAGCTCCTGGAGAGATCTAATGGATGGAAGCAATCTGCACGGCATTGCCGGCTGTCCCGTGCATGGAGGGAACACCTCGGTGGATCAGCCGGTCACCAAATGGTGGCCGAACGCCCTCAATCTCGACATCCTGCATCAGCATGGCGCGCGCACCAATCCGATGGATGAGGGCTACGATCACCGTGCGGCGGTCAAGGCCCTGGATTTCGAGGCCGTGAAGGCCGACGTCCACGCCCTGATGACCGACAGTCAGGCGTGGTGGCCGGCCGACTGGGGCCATTATGGCGGTCTGATGATCCGCCTGGCCTGGCATTCGGCCGGCTCCTACCGGATGCAGGACGGCCGGGGCGGTGGGGGCTCGGGCAACATCCGCTTCGCCCCGCTGAACTCCTGGCCGGACAATGCCAGCCTCGACCAGGCGCGCCGTCTGTTGTGGCCGGTGAAGAAGAAATACGGCAACGCGCTGAGCTGGGCCGACCTGATCGTGCTGTCGGGCACCATCGCCTATGAATCCATGGGCCTGAAGACCTTCGGCTTCGGCTTCGGCCGTCAGGACATCTGGGGTCCGGAGAAGGACGTCTACTGGGGTTCCGAGGGCGAATGGCTGGCCCCGTCGGAGAACCGCTACGACGATCTGGGCAAGGCCACGACCCTGGAGAACCCGCTGGCGGCCGTCCATATGGGTCTGATCTACGTCAATCCCGAAGGCGTGAACGGCAATCCCGATCCGGCCCGGACCGCCGAGCACATCCGCGTGACTTTCGCCCGGATGGCGATGGATGACGAGGAAACCGCGGCGCTGACCTGCGGCGGCCACACGGTCGGCAAGGCCCATGGCGGCGGTGCCCATGACCGGATCGGCGCCGAGCCGGAAGCGGCCGGGATCGAGGCGCAGGGTCTCGGCTGGGCCAATCCCGGCCAGACGACGAACGCCTCGCACAAGTTCACCTCCGGCATCGAAGGCGCCTGGACCAAGGAGCCGCTCAAATGGGACATGGGCTATTTCGACTACCTGTTCGACTATGAATGGGAAGTGCGGAAGAACCATGCCGGCGCCTGGCAGTGGCAGCCGATCGGTATGCCGGAAGAGGAGATGCCGCTCGATGCCGGCGATCCCACCATCCGGCGCCAGCCGATGATGACCGATGCCGACATGGCGATGAAGGTCGACCCGGTCTACAACGCGATCTGCCAGAAGTTCCGTGCCGATCCGGACTATTTCTCCGACAC
>JANQKE010000092.1 GCA_028281265.1 Alphaproteobacteria bacterium
TTATCGTCAATTTTATGCAACCGCTTTGCAGCCGGCGGCTCACTCTGCGCGGTTCTGGACCACCGACAATCGCGGGTCCGCCGCGCCGGTGCCCGGCGGGAGCAATGTGTCGAGCCAGGGCCCGTCCGGCATGCGTTCTGCCAGCGCCTTGATATGCTGGTTCCACCATTGCCGCTGTTCGACCATCTCGTCGTACTCGAAGTGATCGAAACGCCAGGTCCGCTGAGCCGCCTCGAAGGTCAGCATGTCGATCGGAAAGCCGACATCGGTGGCGCTGAGCCGGGTGCTGTCGAACGACAGATAGGCGAGCTTGACAGCCTGGCGCAGGCCGGTTTCGAACGACAGGCCGCGGTCGAGGATCGGCTTGCCGTAGGACGTCGATCCGATGGAGATGTAGGGCGTTCGCTCGTCGACGGCGATCCAGTTGCCCTCCGGATAGACCAGCACCAGCTGCGGTTCGGCGTCCTCGGCCAGTTGCCCGCCGATCACGGCATGGAGGTTGAACGTAAGGTTGGACTGCCTGAGGGCGTCGGCGTCCTCCTCCCTCACCCGACGCAAGGTGCCGGCGAACGCCGCGACGGCGTCCAACAGGGTCGGGAACGCATCCGCCCGGTCCGCCCCGTGGTCGCGCTTGAGGTATGCGATGACCTTGTCGCGCACGCTGCGCAAGCCCGAGGTCATGACGAAGAACCGGTGGTCGCCGTCGCCCAGCATGATCGCCTTGCGGGCCGCCGCGATCTGGTTGCCGGCCGTCACCCGGCCGTCGGCCAGCCCGACAAGGCCTTCGCGGACGCGAATGCCAAGGCAATAGGTCATCGGTAAGATCCTGATCGACGGCCGTGAAGACCAAAAGGCGCAAGCACGCTGTGGTCTTGCAGGTACAGTGGCATCGCCCTGGCGATCGGACAAGCGGCGAGCGCACCGGCCGGGTGGCAAGACGGTGCCTGTCCGTCTTTTGTGCAGTGCAGCAAAAATCGATTGACAGGCTACTGGGGATACCTACATGGTTCGCCATGTTGCAGTGCAGCATCGACCCGGAGACGCCGCGGGGAGATCCCGGGCCGACCGGCCGGTGCTGGCTGCAAGGCCGACCCGAAGACCGTCCACGATCCGCTGGAGACCACGACCATGACCGCCGCCAAGACCACCAAGGCCGCTACCGGTACGACCGCCCCGACCGCCGCGATGGAAGAGACCATCGCCGCCACCAAGGAAAGCATGGACGCTGCCGTGAAGGCCGGCCAGGAATCCATGACCAAGTCGGTCGAGCAGGCCATGTCCGTATCCAAGGAGCAGTTCGACAAGGCGTCCGCCAGCCTCTACAAGGGCATGGACGAGATGGCCGACTACTCCAAGGCCAACACCGATGCCGTGATCACCTCGGCCAACGTCGTCACCAAGGGCGTCGAGGCGATGGCGCGTAGCTGGTTTGCCTTCACCCAGACATCCGTGGACCAGTCGATGGCCGTGGCGAAGAAGGCGATGGCGGTGAAGAGCCTCAAGGAACTCGCCGACCTGCAGTCGGCCTACACCAAGGACAGCTTCGATGCGCTGCTGACCGAGAGCACCAAGATGAGCGAGCTGGCGCTGAAGACCGCCAACGACGCCTTGGCGCCGCTGAGCGCGCGGGTCAACGACACGGTGTCGAAGATCGGCAAGACGGCCGCGTAACCGGCTTTGCCGAGGCTGCGGTCCGGTAGCCGGTCCGACCGGATCCCGGCTGCAGCACCGACGGCGCGGCATCGCGGTCGATCCCTCCTCCCGTTATCGACGCCCTGCCGCACCCGGCGGCCCGGCTCCCCTCCCGCCGGGCCGCTTTTCCTTTTCCGCGGCCCGCCGGGGCGGTGCCGGCGGGCGGCCCTCATGCCGGTTTGTGCTGAGGTGACCTCCTCTCAGACCGTCCTTTCGTTCAAGCGCCACGGGGGGCTTTCTTCGTAAACGCTCGGGCCGCGCGGCCGCGACTCGGTATCAGCCGACACCGATCTCGTGCGCGGCGATCTGGGCGTGCACCGACAGGTCGTCGAGCAGGGTCCATTCGTTGAGGATGACGCCCGACCTGAGTTCCAGGTGGCTGATGGCCAGCACGCTCAGCGGCAGGCCCGTCGGCGTCCCGTAGCGGCCGGGACCGATATGGGAGCCGTGGTAGCTCCAGCGCAGGGAGACCCGGACCGGTCGCGCAGGATCGGTCGCGACGACGATATGGTGCGCGTCGAATATCCCGTGGGGCAGGGCTGACAGGATCGACAACAGCGCATGCCGGATGCGGTCGCGGCCATGGACCACCGACCCGCCCGGGCCTTCGCGACGGGCGGCCCGATCGTAGCCATCGACGACCCCGGCGAAATCCTTGTCCCGCCAGATCGTCCTGTACGTGGCCAGCACCGACTGCGCGATGTCCGGATCGCCGTCGATCGTCAGGCCGGCAGGATCCCGCCACAAATCCACCAGATCGTGATAGGCCTCCGGCCGAGCCTGACCCATGGCGCGGCCATGGGCAGCCACGTCGAGCCCGAGCTGACGGCACATGCCGGCCTGGTCCCGAACCAGCCACTCCCGGATGATGCGGTTGTTCCGGCACAGGCTGTCGGCGACGCTCAGCGAGGTGATCGCCTTGCCGGTCGGCGCGCCGAATCCGCCGGCGCCGAGATGGGTGGCCGGCGACCGCACCCGGTGGGAGGCGTAGAAACCCGCCGGCGTGTCGCCGACGATGATATCCTCGGGCAGCGCCTGGCGGTCGGGGAACTCCTGCAAGGTCTGCAGGGTGGCGGCGATCATGGTGTCTACGCCGAGGCTTTCCCCATGGGGCGTCCGGATCGGACAATCGGGTGCGTAATGCTCCCGGATCAGCCCGACGCCACCGCCTTCCCAGATGCGTTCGGTGATGTCGCTGAGGAACTGGGCGGGGCCGGTGAACCGCGGATCGGACTCTCGGTCCAGGGCCATCCTATCCCTCCGGGCAAGCGGGCCGGGCGCGTACCGGGTGCCGAGGCGGCGCCGGCACGCGCCCTTAGCCGGGGGCCGGGACGTCCCATCGTCCGCCCGGCCGTCAGACCGACACGATCAGCTACCCAGCACCATGGCGCGCTGTCGGCTGATCTCCCCTTCCATGACGTTCGAGTAGTGCGACGCCATGTGCAGATAGTCCATGTAGGACGCGTGTACCCGTGCGGTGATCGCATCGGTCTGGCCGATCTCTTCGAGCGCTTCGAAGGACAGCCGGCCCAGCTCCATGACCACCTCGTCGCTGAAGGTGCGGACCTGCACGCCGTGCTGTTCCACCAGTTGGGGCAGGGAGACGATGTTGTGGTAACGGAAATCGGCATCGGCGGTGTAGGCGGTCGACTTCGCCGCGAACTCGACGATCGCCTTCAGGTCGTCGGGCAGGGCGTTGTAGGCGTCGAGGTTGACCACCGCTTCGAGGCCCGGCCCCGGCTCGTGGAAGGCGGGCAGGTAATAGTAGTCCGCCACCCGATGCAAGCCGAAGGCCAGGTCGTTCCACGGCCCCACCCATTCGGCTGCGTCGACCGCGCCCGACTGCATGGCCTGGAAGATCTCACCCGGCGGCAGGTTGACCACGGCCGCGCCGATCCGGCGGAACACCTCCCCGCCGAGCCCGGCGATCCGGATCCGCAGCCCCCGCACATCGTCGAGCGTGTTGATCTCCTTGCGGAACCACCCGCCGGCCTGGGTGCCGGACGAGCCGCAATAGAACGGCTTGGCGCCGAAGCCGGCATAGACCTCGTCCCATAACGCCTGACCGCCGCCGAACTCGATCCAGCCGGCCAGCTCGGTCGCCATCAGGCCGTAGGGCACGCCGGTGAAGTAGTTCATCGTCGCCGATTTGCCGACCCAGTAGTAGGGGGTGGCATGCATCAGGTCGACGTCACCGCCGATCAGCGCATCGAAGCTTTCGAACGGCGGGACCAGCTCCCCGGCGGTGTAGTGCTGGATCCGCAGCCGGCCGCCGGACATGGCGGTGATCCGGTCGGCCAGGCGCTGGGCGTTGACCCCGACGCCGGGGGCGTTGCGCGGCCAAGGCGATACCATGGTCCATTCGATGGTGGACTGGGCGATCGCCGGGGCCGCCAGGGTGCTGGCGGCGATCGCGGCCGTGCCTGCAGCCGTCCCGGTCAGAAACTTGCGGCGTTGAACGCTCATCGGAACCTCCCATGATATGGTTATGCCGGGAAGCTACGGTAAGCCCGATGGGCCGTCAAAGCGGTTGATGGAGAAACCGACGGGGCCGGCTGCAGACCCGGTCTGCCGGACCGCCCAGCGGTCCCATACCGGTTTGCGTTGAGGTGAGCTCATCTCCCGTCGTCTTGCGTCCAGGCGCCGCGCATGCACCGCCTCGCATACGCTCGGGCGTGCTTGTCAAGGTGTGGTGTCTCATTCATCGCATCTTGGTCTCAGTCGGGCTTCACGCCCATGCGGAACCCGCCCCAATGCCGGCCGCGGACGACGATCGGTGCGGAGATGTCCTTCATCAGCACGAAGCTCCCCGCCCCCATGTCGCGCCGGTAGCTCTGGACGATGAACGGTTCCCGGTTGCGGCCGCCGGCCAGGCCGACCCGATCGTCGAAGATCCGCCGGTTGCGGCAGTTGGCGGTGTTCCATGCCACATCCGGGCCTTGCGGCTTGGAGAACGCCTTGTTGTGGGTCGGCAGGTAGCCGTTCCGGTCCACGGCGGCACAGAAGACGATCCGGTCATGGGCGGCGGCGATCGGTTCCTGGATTGTGGGCAGCAGCCGGTCGGTCAGGTCGGTGAACCGGGTCCGCATCTGCTGCGGGTGGGTGTTCGGGATCGGCCGGTAGGCCTCATCGAACAGGTCCGCCATCGTGGTCTCGCCCCGATCGAGCGCCCCTTCGAACGCCGCGGCGATCTCGGCAGCCGCTTGCTGAACGAGCCGGATGTAGGGGCTGTCGACGGTTTCGATACCCAGGGACGCCGTATGGCGGACCAAGCGTTCACCGATGCCCAGAAGGCTGTTCAGGCGCTCCGTCGCACGGGTGAGGTCGGCGGAGGATGCCTCCACATCGCCGGCCAGACCCTCGACATGGCCATGCACGCCATCGCACAGGGCGTGGATGCTGTCCGCCGACTCCGCGATGGCGGATGCCTGGCGATCGACGTCACCCATGGCCTGGTCGACCATTCCCATCACCTCGCCGATCGCCGAGGTACCGGATTCGACGGCTTCGGCCCGGCCCACGCTTTCGGTGATCTGCTGGGTCAGGTCGTGCGCCTGGGCGGTCAGGGCCTGGACGGTCGACCCGATCTCTGCGGTCGCCTGACTGGTCTGGCCGGCCAGGGCCTTGACTTCGCCGGCGACGACGGCAAACCCGCGACCGGCGTCTCCGGCCCGGGCGGCCTCGATCGTGGCGTTGAGGGCCAGCAGATTGGTCTGCTTGGCGATGGCGTCGATGCTGGCGGCGACCCTGGCGACCCGCTCCAGCGCCTCGGTCAGCCCGGCCAGCCGGTGTTCGATGGCACCGACGGAGTGAACCAGATCCCGGATATCGGCGATGGCCTGATCGACGGTCGCGTTGGATCGCCGGACCTGCTGGTGGGCGCCGGTGGCGATCTCCCGGGCGGAGGAGGATGCCGAGACGACCAACGCGTTGCTGGCCACCATCTCGGTGACGGCCGAGCGGAGATCTCCGAAGGTCCGCGCCTGGGCCTCGACCCGACCGTTCACATCCTCCACGAACCCGGCGACGTCGGCGATCTCCACGCCAAGCTGTCCGGCCTCCTGGGCGATCTGGTCGATGGCGTGCTCACGGTTGGTCTCGGCGTTACCGGGCATCCCGCATCGCTCCCTCGACTGGCTGGGCGGGCGCCGCCGTTCGCGCGCTCCACCTTCATATTTCCCTGCGGAACTTGGTAAATCCGACTTGTTAAACGGAGAGTTAATCGCTGGGCCGAACAAAACCTTTTGGTGTATCGGGGCAAATTGCGGCTTAGGTGGAGGACGGAGACTTCCGCATCCTGGCCGGATCGGGCAAGCTTCAAGCTGCACCGCAACATATCTTGGCTCCCGGGCGCACGGCCACGGATCCGTTCATCAGCTTTCCCCCGGTCGGGAAGGAAAGGCTTTCGCCATGCCGCATAGCCCTGCCGCGTCGGCCGTCGCACCGTCCGCCGGCGTGCCGATCGACGGCGCCCCGTGTGCGCCTGCGGCCCCGCGGTTTGCGATGACCCCCGGGCCGACCCCGGAGGCGCTGGCGACCGAGCTTCTCAATGCGCTCGATGCTCGCTGCGATCACATCGCCGCCGATCCGTTCACCAGCCCGGTTCTGCTGACCGCGCTCGAACTGTCCGATCGATTGGCCGACGGTACGCTCAGCCTCGGCGACCTCGAACGGCTGGTGCAGTACCTGTCCCAGCAGGGGTTCCGCTATCGCGCTTATCGCCTTGGCCGGTCCTTGGGGGAAGCGGATCTGGTGTCCAACGACGCCCGGCTGCGGGCGCTGTTCCTGGCCTTGGCCAAGCCCCGCACGCCGGAGGAATCGAGCAACGAGGACGCGGCCCGAGTGCCGTTTTCGCTCTTCAAGTACCGGGCCGAACGGGAGCTGTTCGGCATCGTCTTGACCGCCCATCCCACCTTCAACCTGTCGGGGGAGCTGATGTCGGCGCTCACCCGGCTGGCCACGGCGCGGGAAGCCGACGGCCGACCCTTGAGCGCCGAAGCCGAGGACGCGATCCTGGAGCTTGCCGCGGCGGCCGAGCACCGGCCGGAGTCGCCGATGACCCTCGATCGCGAGCACGCGCTGTCGCTGCTGGCGATCGGCAACATCCAGACCGCGCTGAGACGTGCCTATCTGGTGCTGTTCGAGGTGGCCCAGAGCCTCTATCCGGACCGGTGGCTGGAACTCGCGCCCAAGCTGGTGACCGTGGCCACCTGGGTCGGGTACGATCTGGACGGTCGTGCCGACATCGGTTGGACCGAGACCTTCGCCAAACGGCTCAAGGTCCAGCTCGGACAGTTGCGGCTGTATCTGGCGGACATCCAGGCGATCCGGGACCGGGTCGCCCGGGTCGATCGCGACCTGTGCGATCTGCTGGATCTTCTGGCCACCCGCGTCGCCCTGGGGGTCAGCCAGGTGCGGGACGAGATCGCCGCCTTCGAAGCCGCGAACCCGGAGAGCGCGGCCGGGCGCGCGGGCATCGCCGAGATCTCCCGGCGCATGTATGAGGGCCTGCCGCAGCGCCTCACCGCCTCGGGGGGGCTGGTCGAGCTGACGGATCGGGCGCTGACCAAGACCCGCGACCTGGCCGCCCGGCCCGAACCGCCCGCCGACGCGGACGGGCTCGACGATGTCCTGCGCCGTCTGGCGGTATTGCGGGCGGAGCTGGCCAATTTCGGGCTCGGCATGGCCCACACCCATGTCCGCATCAATGCCACCCAGGTGCACAACGCGATCCGCAAGCTCGTCGGTCTGAGCACCGGCCCCGCCGATCCCCGGTTCCGTCGGTCTTACCTGGAACGGCTGGACGGGCTGCTCGCCTCGGTCGAGCCGGTGGCGATCAATTTCGGTTCCGTCGTGGCGGAGAGCGTCTCGGTCAAGCGGCTGTTCATGGTGGTCCGGCAGATGCTCCGATACGCCGGGCGGACGGCGCCGATCCGGTTCCTGATCGCGGAGACCGAAACGGCGTTCACCCTTCTGGCGGCACTTTACTTCGCCAAGCAGTTCGGGATCGAGGATCACCTCGACATCTCCCCGCTGTTCGAGACCGAACGGGCGCTGGAAGCCGGCAGCCGGATCATCGACGAGTTGCTGAGCAACGCCCATTACCGCGCCTATGTCGAGGGGCGGGGCCGGCTGTGCGTGCAGACCGGCTACTCCGATGCCGGCCGCTTCATCGGCCAGACCCCGGCGAACGCCTCGATCGAGCGGCTGCGTCGACGCCTGGTCCGCGTGCTGCTCAAGCACGATCTCGGCCATGTGCAACTGGTGATCTTCGACACCCATGGCGAATCGATCGGCCGCGGCAGCCACCCTGCCGGGCTGTCCGAACGGCTGGCCAACATCAACACCGACGAGACCCGGCGGCTGATGGCGGCCGCGGGCGTCGACTTCAAGCAGGAGATGAGCTTTCAGGGCGGCGACGGGTTTCTGCCCTTCGTCACCCTGCCGGCGGCCTATGCCACGGTGACGCGGATCCTCGAGCATGTACTGACGCCGCCCGACCCGGTCGCCGCGCCCGACCCGTTCTATGACGATGCCGACTACGTGCGGGAGTTCCTGACCACGGTGAAGGAGTTCCAGGTCGAACTGGTCGAGGACCGCAATTACGGGGTCCTGCTGATGGCGTTCGGGACCAACCTCTTGTTCCCGTCCGGCTCCCGTCCGCTCAAGCGGCAGCATGAGGACCCGGCCGACATCGACCACGCCTCGGCCCGCCAGTTGCGGGCGATCCCGCACAATGCGGTGCTCCAGCAACTGGGCTTCCTGGCCAACTCGGTCGGCGGTCTCGGGGCGGCGATCGCCAAGGACCCGCAGCGTTTCCGGTCGCTCTACCGGCGCTCGTCCCGGTTCCGCCAGCTGATGGGGATCGTCGAATACGGTGCCGCCGTCAGCGACCCGATGGTGATGAAGGCCTATATCGACAGCCTCGACCCGGGCCTGTGGATCATCCTGGCCGATCGGACACAGGACGGCGCGGCGGCCGAGCGGCACCGGCGATTGGCCGACCAGCTCGAGGATGCCCGGCTGCACGAGCGACAGGTGCGGGTCTTCCGCCGGCTCTATCGTGATTTCACCATTCTGCGCCGGACGATCGATCAGATGGTGGCCGATGGCGAAGGCGGCGCCTGTGCCGTTGCCGATGCCGAAACGGTGGCGCATCTCCGGCTGCTGCACGCGGTTCGAATCGCGCTGATCCAGCGGATCTTCACCACGGCGATGCAGGTGCCCACCTTCTCCGGTCGGCATGGGACGACGCCCGAAATCCTCAGCCAGCGCCTGCTGCATCTCGATGTCGACCTTGCGGTCGACCAGTTGGCCCGGATCTTTCCGGCCGTCGAGGAGCCGACCGAGGTGCTGGACTTTGGCGAGCCGGCCGACCCGGTCGAAGCCGCCGATGCCGGCTACGGGGCCGAGAACCGGGAGATATTCCAGCCGTTGCTCGGCCTGATGACGCTGATCCGGCGGATCTCGACCGCGACCACGCACAGGATCGGCTTCCTGGGCTGAACGCCGGCAGCGGGTGGATGGGCACGTCCCGCGGCTTGACGCACGGGCGTCGCGCTGGATGGTTGTAGATGCGGTCGGTCACAGCAAGGGAGGTCGCCGATGCCCAGCGGGTTCGGGGTCCCGATCGTTCCGGGGGACCGGGAGGGATGGCAAGGCCGCGTGCTGCGGGCCCGGGAGCTGCGGCGGACCGGCCATGTCGCCGATGGGATCGATCTGCTCGCCCCGGTGCTGGCCGCCCAGCCGGACGGTCCGGACGCACGGCTGGAGATGGTCGAGCTGCGCCGGGCGGCCGGCGATGTGGCCGCCGCCGCCGCCTTGGCCCGAGGGCTGCCCTCCGGAGCATCGATACGGACCGACCTCCTCGCCGCCATCCTGACCGGTCGGCCGGTGCCGGAGACGGTGCGGTCGATGGGCGAGGTTCCGGTGCCGTTCGTGCTGATCGGGGACGTGCTGCCGGCCGACCAGCACGGCCGGCTGATGGCCCAGATCGTCGATGCGACGACCGCCTTCGAGACCCCGAAGCTGGTCAAGGGCGCCGCCAATCTGCCCGACCAAAGCGTACGCGACGCCTGGGTGATCGACAATCCCGCCGCCGCGATGGTGGCGCCGGTCAAGGAGCGGGTGGCGGCGATCCTGGAAGGCGCCCTGCCGCGGCTCGGCATTCCCGGTTTTCGGACCGATTGGGTGGAGGCCCAGGTTACGATCCACGGCAACCATCATTTCTACAACGCCCATCGGGACGACGAGCCCGATCCGAACAGTCCGGTGTTCGCCCGCACGGTCAGCTACGTCTACTATCTGCACCGACGGCCCAAAGCCTTCGGCGGCGGGCAGTTGCGCCTGTATGACAGCGATCCGGATGCCGGCCTGTTCGACCCGGCCGCGTTCACGCAAGTCGAACCCGCCAACAACACGCTCATCCTGTTTCCAAGCTGGGCCTATCACGAGGTCCGGCCGGTGACGCTGGCCTCCGCCGACCCGTTCGACGGCCGGATCACCGTCAATGGCTGGGTGCATCGGGTCACCGGGACGGTCGGGCCCGGTGACCCCGCGGCGATGTGACCCGGGCTCACCGAGGCTTGATGCCGTGTCATCGGTGCTGCGGCCCATATCCTAGAGCGGGATTGCGACCGGCCCTTCGGGACCGGCGGCGCGGACCGTCAACGGCCGAAGGGAACCATCGCCATGCTGTTCAAGTCCAAGCGCGGTTGGGAGTTGAAGGACCGCGACGTCACCCCCGAGACAACCTATTGGAGCCGGCGCAAGCTGCTCGGCACCGGGGCCGGCCTGGCCGTTGCCGGGCTGGCCGGGGCGAGCCTGCTGAACAGCCGCCCGGGCATGGCCCAGGACCCCGACCCGACCGCCGACCTGTACCCGATGGCGCGCAACGCGGCCTACCGGGTGGACCGGGCCCTGACCGACGAAGACGTCGCGACCACCTACAACAACTTCTATGAGTTCGGCAGCCACAAGGAAATCTGGCGCGCCGCCCAGTCGCTGCCGATCCGGCCCTGGACGGTGACCTTCGACGGCATGGTCGAGCAGGAGAAGACGGTCGACGTCGACACGCTGATCCGGGCGATGCCGCTCGAAGAGCGGGTGTACCGGCACCGCTGCGTGGAGGCCTGGGCGATGACCGTGCCCTGGTCGGGGTTCGCGATGTCGGCGCTGATCGACTACGCCCGGCCGTTGTCGGGGGCCCGGTATGTCCGGATGGAGACGTTCGGGTCCGATCGGTACAACGCCCCGGGCTTCCGGCAGTTCTGGTACCCCTGGCCCTATATCGAGGGGCTGAGCATGGCCGAGGCGGCCCATGAACTCGCCTTCATCGGCACCGGCCTCTACGGCAAGCCCATGCCGCGGCAGAACGGGGCGCCTCTGCGCCTGGTGGTGCCGTGGAAGTACGGCTTCAAGTCGCTGAAGTCGATCGTCCGGTTCACCTTCACCGACGCCCGGCCGCTCAGCTTCTGGGAGGAGCTGCAGGCCAGCGAGTACGGCTTCTGGGCCAATGTGAACCCGGACGTGCCGCACCCCCGCTGGAGCCAGGCGACCGAACGGCTGATCGGCAGTGACGAGCGCGTGCCGACCCGGATCTACAACGGCTATGGCGACTATGTCGCCCATCTCTACACCGGTTTCGCCGGCCGCGACCGGGATCGGCTCTACATGTAGCCGAGACGAGGATGGCGGCGGCGTTCGCCCGCCGCCGCCCATCACCGCCCGATCAGGCCGCCTGACTGGACTGCCGCAGGTCCCCGGCAACGCTGGTGATCGACTGCGACACCCGGCCGATTTCCTCAACCACCTGGCCGACCCGCTGGGCGATCTCCCGCGTTGCGGCATCCTGCTGGGAGACCGCAGCGGAGATCGTCGCCGTGGCTTCCCGGGCGCCTTCGGTCATGCTGGTGATCCGGCCGATCGCCTCGACGACCCGCCGGGCTTCCTCCTGCACGGCGGAGATCTGGGCACCGATCTCGCCCGTCGCCTCGCCGGTCTGGGTGGCCAGGGACTTCACCTCGTTGGCGACGACGGCGAAGCCCTTGCCGGCTTCGCCGGCACGGGCCGCCTCGATGGTGGCGTTGAGGGCGAGGAGGTTGGTCTGCGAGGCGATGTCGTCGATCAGCTTGAGGACGACCGAGATCCGTTCGGCGGCACCGACCAGGGCGTTGACCGTTTCTTCGGTCCGGTTGGCCTCTTGGGAGGCGTCCTCGGATGCCGTGGCGGCGTGGCCCACCTGCTGGCTGATCTCGGTGATCGAGGCGGCCAGTTCCTCCGATGCGGCGGCGACGGTCTGGGCGCTGGACGTGGCCGCATCGGCGGTGCCGTTGACATCCGACTCCAGCGTGTCGGCCAGAGACGACACCAGTTCGTGCCGGCGGGACTGGGCGGCGACTTGTTCCGTCTCGGCCGACACCTGGTCGTTCACGTCGATCAGCGACCCGCAGGCCCGCAAGGGATTGCCCCGCTTGTCCCGCATGATCCCACCCACGGCGCGGAACCAGCGATAGCTGCCGTCCCGCACCTTCAACCGGTACCGGACATCGTAGGCGGTCTTGCCGGTCCGGTCGTTCAGGCTGGCCGTGAAGGCATCGAAGGTCGGACCGGCATCCTCCGGATGCAGCCGATCGGACCATGACTGCACCACGTCCGGGAAGGATCGCGTGTCGGTGAAGCCCAGCAACCGCCGGAACTCGCCCGACCAGGTCCAGCGGCTCTCCGGATGCATCGCATCGCCCTCATGCAGGATCGCGTCCCACAGCCCGACACCGGCAAAGCGGTCGAGTAGATCGGACCGCTCGGCCTCGACCTGCTGATCGTGCACGTCGATCAGCGCGCCGCAGGCCCGCTCCGCCACCCCGGAAGCGGAGCGTGCAATGCCGCCGACCGCACGGAACCAGCGGTATTCGCCGGTTTTCACCTTCAGCCGGTAGCGGACGTCATAGCCGGTCCGGCCGCTCCTGTCGGCCAGGCACGCGTTGAACGCCTCGAAGGTGGGCTCGGCATCGTCCCGATGCAGCCGGTCCGACCAGGCGGTCATCTTGTCCGGGAAGCCGGTCGTATCGTCCGCAGCGAAGCCGAGCTGCCGGCGGAACTCCCCGGACCACCACCATTGACTGTTCGGATGCGCGGCGTCTCCATCATGCAGTCGCGCGTCCCACAATCCGACGCCCGCATGCTGGCTGAGGATCTCCACCAGCGCCGTCGCATCATCTTTCGATACCTTGGACCCGGACCGGCCAAAGAACCCCATACGCGTCATTACCGATATCTCCTTAGACCCGAGCGTGTAAGAGGGGATGTCCTTATGGCAAGTACGGAGTTAAGTAATCGTTGCCAGGGGAACCGTGTGGTGACCTGGGAAGCTCAACCCGGTCCGTAGCCGCTCCTTGACTAGATCAACTTATCTGCGTTCAGATGGACTCATCTGAACGCAGATAAGTTGATCTATTTCAAAGATTTAGAGCATCTTATCTGCGTCCGTTAGGACGCAGGATGCTCTAG
>JANQKE010000095.1 GCA_028281265.1 Alphaproteobacteria bacterium
TCAACCTGCGTTCAGATGGATTCATCTGAACGCAGATAAGTTGATCTATTTCAAAGATTTAGAGCATCCTGCGTCCGTTCGGACGCAGGATGCTCTAGCGACGGGGCGCCGGCCGCTCCACCGCTTCGGCGCGGCGGGCGCCCCGGCCGCGGGAAGCCGGCGGATCGCCATCGGGGCCGGTTCCGCCGGTCCGGAACCGTGCCTCAACGGGGCAGGATCGCGCCTGGGGCGGCGATCACGCGGGCGGCCAGGGTCGCGCCGGCCCGGGCGGCGTCGACCGGGGGCGATCCGGTCAGCCGGGCCGCCAGATAGGCACCGTTGAAACTGTCGCCCGCCGCCGTGGTGTCGACCACCGCCGCCGGTGCGACGGCCGGCACCGCGACCGGCGCCGACCCGCCCAGGCCGACCCAGGCGCCGTTGGCACCATCCTTGATCACCCGTTCGTCGACCCCCCAGCCCGCCAGCCGGCGGTCGATCGCAGCGGGGTCCCTTTCGCCGAACAGCACGGCCTCGTCGTCCAGGGAGGGGAGCGCGACGGTCGCCAGGCGGGACGCCCGCTCCACCCAGGTGCGGTCCTCCCGCGGGTCGCGCCACAGGGCGGGGCGATGGTTGCTGTCGAACGCCACCCGGCCGCCGGCCGACCGCACCGCCGCCGCCAGGGCGAGCAGCCGGTCCCGTCCCTCCGCGGGCAGGATCGCCAGACTGATCCCCGACAGGTAGAGCAGGTCGATCTCCGGCGCCCGGTCGATCAGGCGGCGGCCTTCCGGCACTTCGAACAGCCGCCGGGCCGCCGCCGCCGACCGCCAATAGTGGAACCGGCGCTCCCCGTCGGCGTCGGTCTCGATCAGGTAGAGCCCAGGCAAGGCCCCGCCGATCGACGGCGTCCAGTCGCCGTCGATGCCCTCTTCGGCCCAGGCACGGCGCATGGCCGCGCTGATGCTGTCGTCGCCGAGGGCGGAGATGTAGACCACATCCAGCGGCGGGGCCGACCGCTTGAGATAGACGGCGGCGTTGTAGGTGTCGCCGCTGAAGGTCTGGGTCAGGGTGGCGCCGTCCCCGGACCGGCGCAGTTCCACCATGCATTCACCGAGCACGGCGACCCGGGTCACGCCGTGATCTCCCCGATCCGGGCGGCCGCGGCGGCCAAGTCGCGGATCGCCTGCCAGTCGCCGCGCTCGACGGCCGCCTTCGGTGCCATCCAGGACCCGCCGACCGCGAACACGGCGTCCAGCGCCAGATAGGCGGGGGCATTGTCCGCGGTGATCCCGCCGGTCGGGCAGAACCCCATATCCGGGAACACCGCCGCCAGGCCCGTAAGCGCCCGGGCCCCGCCGGCGATCTCGGCGGGGAAGAACTTCACTTCGGTGAAGCCATGGTCGCGGGCGCGCATCACCTCGGTCGCCGTCGCCACACCGGGCAGGAAGGGCACGGCCATGGCCCGGCCGGCCTCGGCCAGCGGGTCGGTCAGCCCGGGGCTGACCAGGAACGCCGCCCCGGCGTCGACCGCTGCTGCGATCTGGTCGGCCGTCACCACCGTCCCGGCCCCGATCGGCACCGTAGGATGCGCGGCCGCCATCGCCGCGAGCGCCGGCAGACCCGCGTCGGTCCGCAAGGTGACCTCGATGGCGCCGAGGCCGCCGGCGATCAGCGCGTCCGCCAGGGGCACGGCCTGATCGACCCGATCGACGGTGATGACCGGGATCACGGCGTTGCGGGGTAGGACGGCGCGGGTCGAAGGGCGGGTCATGCCGCGATGGGCTCCCTTTGTCGAAGGGCGGGGGTCGCTGGGCTTGTCTCATGGGCCGGACCGGTTGGCCAGCCTCACCGGACCCTCCCGGGCCGAAGACGGAACCGGGCGATCGGGAACGGACACGGGCAATGGCCGCGGGGCGGGTGGTACGGACCCTAGCGGGCCGGACGGCGGCGCCCGGGTGGACATGGTGCGGATCCCGTCCGTCCGTCCGGCGGCGCGCGGGCCCCTCGCCGCGGTTCCGATGGTCCACGCGCCCGACCGAACCCGCCGCCTGCTCGCCCGCCTGGGCTTCCGGCTCGGCGGGGAGGGAGGCATGCAGGGGCAGCGACGGGTCGGTGCGGTCACCGGGCCGACCCACAACGTCCCCAAACCGCTCCAGATCCTGAATTGGAACAAGCCTTTACCGCCGCGGTACGGGCGTGCCGCCGAGTGCACTTGCATCTGCTTGTCGACTGTGCATTGTATGCAATCGACAATGCCTCCCGCAGGATCGAGATACCGATGCCAGAATCAAGGAAGAGCGACGGCAAGAGACGCCTGTCGATCCCGCAGATCGGGCGGAAATCCGCTGCCGCCGCCGCTGCCGAAGCGCTGGAACAGGCCATCCTCGATGGCGAATTGCTGATGGGGGAGATGCTGTCGGAGGCCGCCTTGTGCAACCTGCTGGGCGGGGTCAGCCGCACGCCGCTGCGCGAGGCGCTGGTGGAACTGGAGGGCAAGGGGCTGGTCGACATCACCCCCTATCGCGGCACCCGCGTGTTCCTGCTGACCGGACCGCAGATCGAGCAGTTGGGCTGCTATCGGCTGATTCTGGAGCTCGCCGCCCTCGATGCGGCGATGCTGCACGCCCCGGACGCGCTGGCCGAAGAGATGGCGCAGATCGTCGCCGACATGGAAAAGGGGATCGATGAGGAACAGTCCGGTGTGTTCGGCCGGTTCGACACCAAGCTGCACGAATGCATCATCGCCCATAGCGGCAACCAGTATCTCATCGACGCCTATCATCTGGTGGCGCTGAAGCTTGCGGTGCTGCGCATGCTGGTGGCGCGCAACGCCGAAGCGATCGGCGCCTCGCATCGCGATCATGTCGATCTGCTGCGCCATGTCACCCAGGGGCACCATGGCGAGGCACGGGCTTTGCTGACCCGCCATATCGAAGGCGGCACGCGCTACTACGCCGAACACACGCAAGCCGCTCTCGCCTTGCGGGCCGTGGGTCGATGACACGGCACCCGGGCACCGGCTCGCCGCGTATGGGCCGCGCGGGCGGTGGTGGGGGCCGCAACGGATGACGGCGCGGAGCCTCCGGGCTTACCGGCACCGGAGCGCGCAAGAAAAGACCCAGAAAACAACGACGAGGAGGAAACCATGAACAGAATCCTGAAAACGACCGCTCTTTGCCTGTCCGTGCTGATGCTGGCCGGTTCGGCGCACGCGGCGGAGTTCACCATGAAGATCTCGATGGCCGATCCGGAGACGTCGCCCGACGAGGAGCAATATGCGCGCACCCCGCTGCGCGAATTCGCCCGGCAGGTGGAGGAGCAATCGGACGGCCGGATCGATGTGCAGATCTTCTGGGGCGGCCAGCTGGGCCGGATCGAAAATGTCCTCAATCTGGTGCGTAGCGGCCATGTCGAGGCGGTGATCGCCTCGGACGGCCATGTCGCCCCCTATTTCCAGGATGTCCAGGTGCTGGGCATCCCCTATCTCTTCATCGACCGTCAGGTCGCCTATGAGGTGCTGGACGGGCCCGCCGGCCAGGCTTTGGCCGACCGCATGGCCGACGAAGCCGGCATCCGCCCCATGCCGTGGCTGGAGAATGGCGGCTACCGGCATTTCTCGGCCAACAGGCCTCTGCGCAGCGTCGAGGACATGCAAGGGCTGAAGATGCGCACCATGAACAATCCGGTGCATATGCAGATCGTCCGCTCGCTCGGCGCTTCCCCCACACCGGTCCCCTGGGGCGATCTCTATACCTCGCTGCAAACCGGGGTCGTCGACGGGCAGGAGAACTCGCTGCCGACCTTCCGCGTGCCCCGGCTGGAAGAGGTTCAGGATCACATCATCCTCAACGGCCATGTCTATTCGATCATCATGCTCGGCATCTCCGAGAGGTGGCTCGACAGCCTGCCGGACGATCTGCGGACGGTGGTCGCCGAGGCCGCCGAGGTGATGCAGGATCGCAATCGCGCGCTGTCCCTGATCAACGAGCAGAGCGACCGCGCCTATCTCGAAGGCGAAGGCGTCACCATCTTCGAGCCGTCGATCGAGGAAAGGATGCGCTTTCAGGAACGGACCCGGGCAGCGGCCATCGACGTTCTGCGGGAAAGCGTCAGCGCCGATCTGCTCGATATGATGCTCGACGCCGTCGGCGAAGCCGAAGCGCGTCTCTGACGCTCCGACCAAGCCTCGAGCAAGGCTCTTCCGAGGGGCGCGGGCTTCGTCGCGGAGAGCCTTGCGGGCACAGGATCTCCCGGATGTATCGCGCGCTGAGCCTGCTTTGCCGGGCCTCGACCGTGACGCTGTCTGTCTGCATCGTCGCGATGACCGCCATCATGGTCACCCTGGTCGTCACCCGCTACGTGTTCGCCTTCTCCGCACCCTGGTCGGAAGAAGCGACCCGGTTTCTCATGGTGTGGATGGTGATGCTGGGGGGCGCGATCCTGGTGCTCTTCGACGACCACATCACCCTTTACATCCTGGTCGAGAAGCTCGGGCCCAGGATGCGGCTCCTGCAGGCGGTCGCCGTGCGCCTCGTCATCGCCGGTGTGGGCGCGGTGACCGCTTGGACCGGCTATGAGTTCGCCTTCTCGATGGCCGGCGTGATCGCGCCGGGAAGCGGCGTGTCCATGGCGGTGCCGACCATCGCGGTCCCGATCTCGATGACGCTGATCACACTGTTCGCCCTGCTCCTCATCCTGCGCGATCTGGCGGCCCATTTCGGCCGCACCGGGCCGCGGATGCCGCGTCAGTCCGACCATATGGACGGCTCGTTCCGCCCGGCCGAGGACCCCGAGTGAGGTCGGCGGCCGACGAGGCCGCCCGCGAACCGGCCAGGGAGGCCGAGAACGCCGATGTCGATCGAAATCGTTCTGCTTGTGTTCTTCACGATGATCCTGTTCGGCGTCCCCATCGCCTTTGCGATGATTGCGATTTCCGGGCTCTACTTCGTGACCGGACCGATCCCGGACTTCGTCGAACTGCTGCCGCAGAAGATGTTCGAAGGGCTCGACTTCATCATTCTGACCGCCATTCCCTTTTTCCTTCTGGCGGGCGAGCTGATGAACCGTTCGGGCATGGCCGAACGCCTGATGCATTTCGCCAATCTGGTGATCGGCCGGGTGCGGGGCGGCTTCGCCTATGTCAATGTCCTGGCATCGCTGTTGTTTTCCGGCCTGACGGGCGTCGCGGTCGGCGACATCGCCGCACTGGGCAAGCTCGAAGTCCATGCGATGGAGAAGGCGGGCTATCCGCGCGCCTTCGCAGCAGCGGTGACGGTCGCCTCTTCACTGGTCGGACCCGTCATCCCGCCCAGCGGCATCATCATCCTGTACTGCGCGGTGATGAACGTGTCGGTCGGGGCGATGTTCATGGCCGCCCTCATCCCGGGGCTTCTGATGGCGTTCGCCGACATGCTGGTCATCGCCGCCCAGGCCAAACGCCGCGGCTTTCCCAAATCGGAGGTCAAGCGCAGCGTACCGCAACTGCTGAGCGGGACCAAAGACGCCTCGCTGGCCCTGCTGATGCCGATCCTGCTGATCGGCGGGATCGTCGGCGGCATCATGACGCCGACCGAAGCGGCGGCGGTCTCGGTGGTGTATGCGCTGATCGTCGGCACGCTGATCTACCGGGCGCTCAGCCTGCGGCAGCTTGGCCGGATCATCGCCAGCTCGGCCTATGAGTCGGCGCGCCTTCTGTTCATGATCGGCGCGGCGCTCACCATGACCTGGATCTTCGCGCTCGAAGACCTGTCGGGCATCGCACGGGACTTCTTCGGCGGGCTCGACGTCTCGCCGCTGGTGATCATCCTGTTGATCAACCTGCTGTTCCTGATCCTGGGCATGTTCATGGATCCGGCGCTGGCGCTGATCCTGTTCGCCCCGGTGGTGGCGCCCATCGCCTACGGCATCGGCGTCACGCCGTCGCAGTTGGGCATCATGCTGATCATCAACGTGACGGTGGGGCTGGCGACACCGCCGATCGGCAATGTGCTGTTCGCCATGTGCAGCGTCGTGCAGCTCCGCACCGGGGCTCTGATCCGCGAGCTGCTCCCCTTCCTGGCGGTCAAGTACGTCCTGCTCATCATCATCGGAATGGTGCCGGCGCTGACCAATGCCGTGCCCGCCTATTTCGGCTTCCGCTGAGGCGGGCGCCGCGTGACCTGTCGATCATGACCCGTCCATTGCGACCTATCCGGGAGAGAAAGGCCATCCCATGAAAATCGTATCCGCCGAAATCCTCAGCTACTCGCTGCGGCTGGGCGAGGACATCCACAAGGTCCAGGGAGACTGGAAACCGCTGCTGCTGCGCCTGACCACCGACGAGGGCATTGTCGGGCTCGGCGAAGCGGGGCTCGCCTACGGCGTGGGACGGCGCGCCGGGGTTGGCATGCTGCACGATATGATCGAGGCCTTCGTGATCGGCCGCGACCCGTTCGACCGGGAGGCGATTTGGAACGATATGCAGCGCCGCTCGTTCTGGGGCGGGGCTGCCGGTCCCGTTGTCAATGCCGCCATGAGTGCGGTCGACATCGCGCTTTGGGACATTGCCGGCAAGGCGCTCGGCATGCCGGTGTGGAAGCTTCTGGGCGGCCGCGTCCAGGCCGACCTGCGGGCCTATGCAAGCCAGATCCAGTTCGGCTGGGAGGAGGATTTCTTCCTGTATGGCCAGCCCGGGCAGTATGCCGACGCGGCCCGCAAGGCCGTCGCCCAAGGCTATGACGCGGTCAAGGTCGATCCGGTCATGAACACCGAAGACGGCGAGCTGGAAAACCCCGACCGGCTCAAAGGGGCCCTCGACAAGGCCGTCATCAACCGCGCCCGTGCGCGCATGGAAGCGATACGCGATGCCGTCGGCCCCGATGTCGACATCATCCTGGAACTGCACTCCTTCACCTCGCTGACCGGCAGCCAGCAGCTTGCCGAAGCCTGTGCCGACCTCGATCTGTTCATGGTCGAAGAAGCGGTGAACTACAACTCCGACCGTCCCGCCAGAACGCTGAAACAACGCTGCCCGCAGGTCCGCCTGGCCGCGGGCGAACGGATCTTCACCCGCTGGCAGTATCGCGGCTATCTCGAAGACGGTTCGCTGGACATGCTGCAGCCGGACTTCTGCCTCGCCGGCGGGATCTCGGAAGGCCGCAAGATCGCCGACATGGCGCATGCCTACGAAGTCACGATCCAGGGCCATGTCTGCGGCGGGCCGGTCTCGAGCCTCGCGGCGATGCATATCGAAACCGCGATTCCGAACTTCCAGATCCACGAGCACCACATCAACTCGACCTGCGCCGACAACCGGCATATCTGCCACGAGGACTACCAGCCGGTGCAGGGCAGGCTCGTCGCCCCCGATGCGCCGGGCCTCGGCCTGACGCTCAACGACGCGTTCGCCGCGCGCCACGCCTCGGTGGTCACCGTCAAGGTCTGAGCCCGGACGGGGGCGCCTCGCCCGCGCCCCCGTCGCCCGCCCCGACTGCATCCCCGGGCCCGCACTTTCGTCACCGGAACCCCCGGCTTCATCGGTTGCCCCCTGGCGCCGACCCCCGAGCGGATCAATGCCATCATGACCGAAGGCGGTTTCGGCGAGCCTCTGATATCCGTCGGCAAGGAGGGTACTCGGGCGGAGGGTATCAGCGAGTATTTTTATAGTCAGCTTTTCAGCGCAAGTGACAGTCTGAATGCCAGAATAATCGGGAGCAGGCCTGGCACACGGTTCTTATTCGCCTATGACCAAGACAACAACCTGATCGAGGTAGCCGGGGGAGCCAATGACTTTTGACTGCTACCAACCTGAGTGAGATGTGACTCGCGATAGGGGTTGCAGCGGATTTGGGGTGTGTAATGCGTAGCCAGGCACATGCTGTGTTTTGGCTGTAAGGACACACCATGGCTGCTCTGTCGATCCGTAGGGACCTGTCGGCGTCGGCGTTGCGGGGTGAGGCCCGGCGGCGCGGCAAGACCAGCGGCCGACGGTGCCTCGGGACCAAGGCTTGGCGTCGGCCTGGATCATCGATGCCGGATGTCACGCCTGGAACCAAGTCCAGAACAGCCCAGACCTCGTCAGCAGCCTCGGACATCACCCTTGGATGCCACAGATCCGTCTCTCGTCAGGTTGATCTTACCAGGCCGGTCGGGCCGGTGGCGGCGCGCCCTCGGCGCGGGGGATGTAGACCAGCAGGCTGTGCGTGTCCCCGGTCTGATCGACCTGGAAGCCCAGGCCGGTCATCACCTGCCGCAACGCGGGCCGGTCGTGCCGCACCGCACAGGTCAGCGGCACCATGCCGTTGCGGGCGGCGGCCTGCAGGCTTTTCAGCACCGACGTGCCGTACCCCTTGTTCTCCATCTCCGGGATGAAGTCCAAGGCCACGATCCGCCATTCGTTGGGCCCGAAGCCGACTTCCAGCCGGCCGACATCCACGCCGGTCTTGACGATGATGAACTGCATCAACTGGGCGTGCATGTCGGGATACTGCGCCCGCTGGGCCGCCACCTGCTGGTCGAGGATCCCGTGGATCTCGTCCTTGGGCTTGTCGGCCAGCCGGATCTCGGCCTTGCTGTGATGGATCAGCCGGCGCAGGAACGGCTCGTCGGCGGGCCGCTGCGGGCGCAGGGCAAGCCCGTCGAACAGCTGAAGGTTCCCGTCATGGCCCTGCATCACCCCTGCTCCTCGCGTTGAGTGTCCGCGGTCCGGTTCGCGCCCGACGGGTATAGCGCGGCTGGCCCGGCGGCGCGACCGTCAATCCGTCCGGACATCGACGCTACGCGTTCCGGCCGAGGATGAAACCGACGGCGCCTCTCTCCGCCCCGCGGATGGCCCTCCCGGCGCGCCCGGCCAGGGCTGCGGGGTGCCGACCGCCCCACCGTCGTCGGCCGCGGACACAGCCGGGGCGGCGGCAACGATCGTGCCGACGGTTGGACGGGTCGCCGCCGCTCCCGGCGGGCCGAGAAGGCAATACACCTTCGAGCCGGCATCGCTACAAATGAAAAATTGATTTTAATTCGGTAAAATAAACTCAATAAAGAGAAAATACGGGCTGAAACCGCAATCTTCATAATCCTCTTCCGACTATTTATCGCGCAATATGATTGAATGATACGCCATATATCGCTTAGGTTGTGAGATGGCGCCCAGCTGTCTTAGCCATGCGACAGCTGCATATGTGAACGGGGTTGATGCGCCTTTTAAACGGGCAGTCTGCGCCTAAATTAAGCGGTGTCACGCTGCATCGCAGCATGGTCATCAGGCGCCTTCGGGTGCCGACGGGTCCGTGTCTGTTTGGATCCGACGCCGACGGCTCGACCGCAAGGTCGCGCTCAGGCGTGAAGCCTCCCTGTTCAACTCGACCGGGCTGTACCCACAGCCCGGTCTTTTTTTGGGTTCATCGCGGACACGGATCGCCACCAACCGGGCGACCCGGCGGCCTATGCGGGATCGGCCAAGGCCTGAGCGCCGGCCCGGGCCACGTCTTCGTCCTTGTCGGGCGTCAGTCCGCTGACACCGACCGCCCCGACCACGGCGCCGTCCACGGTCACCGGGATCCCACCGCGCAGCGGCGTCCCGTCGGCGGTGCCCACGAACGCGGCCCGCCCCCCGTTGATCATATCCTCCAGCGCTCCGGTCGGCCGGGCGAAGCGCAGGGTGGACTCGGCCTTGCCGATCGCGATCGCCACGCTTGCCGGCATCGGATCGCCCACCCGGTGGACCAGGATCGGCGTGCCACTGCGATCGGCCACACAGATCGCAACGCCGTAGCCATGCTCGGCGGCATAGGCCTCGGCGGCGGCCATCACCCGATCGGCACCCTGCCGGGTCAGGGATGTCAGGGTCGTGGTTGCGTGCATCGGATCTGCCTTCCAGCGAACGGACATCGAACGGGTTTCGAGGCAAGCACACCCGTCACGAGGTCGCCAGCTATCACGGCCCGAGATGAAACGGAAGGCGGTTCCGCGATGCGGAAGACGCGCCGTCACTCGCGCCGCAGCACCCAATCCGTCAGCAGCGTCCCCAGGGGCTGCGGTTTGAAGGACGCTTTCAAGGCGACCGGGTCGTATTCGGTTTCAAGCCAGGTCCGGAACGGGACCCGGCGGGCGTCCCAGGCTTGGCGGTAGAGGTCGACGAACGCGTCCAGGACGCCTGTCGGCCCGCTCCTGACATGACCGTAGGCGAGGCTGAGGTGCCGGGCGGCCTCCTCGGGCGGGACACCCCGGTCGAGCAGTATCAGCGCACTGGCCAATCCGGCCCGGTCGGCGCCGGCCTTGCAATGCAGCAGGATCGGCTCGGGCAACCGGGCCATGGCGGCCCGAAACGCCGCGATCGACGCGAGCTCCGGCACCCCGCGGGAGCGGAGGACGACACTCTCGAAGGCCAGCCCTTGCCGGGCGCAGGCCCAGCGTTCGAGATGGAAGGAGCCGCAATCCCGCTCCCCGCGCAGGTTCAGAACCGATCGGATGCCGTCCCGCGCCGCCGCCCTGAGGTGGCACGGATTGGGCTGATCCGACCGGTAGATCCCCCGGGTGACCGGCCGGCGGCGATAGATCACCAGCCGCAGGAAGCCGTGGTCGAAGACCATCGAATCGAGCCACGCCAGCGCCCGGCCGCGGCCGGTATCCAACCGATCGCGATAGTCCGCTCGCATCCAGGTCAACACCCGCGACAGGCCCGGGAAGACGGCCTTGCCCATGATCTCCGCTACGCTGCCCTGCCGTTGGGGGGCCCCGGCCATCGACCGGTGCCAGGTGGTGGTGGCGCAACCCGCCCGAGTTCGCGCGTGCGGTCAATCATCGGCTCGGGGCGGCGGCCATGCATGGGGAAGCCTCCTGGCGGCTAGAGCATCCTGCGTCCTAACGGACGCAGATAAGATGCTCTAAATCTTTGAAATATATCAACTTATCTGCGTTCAGATGAGTCCATCTGAACGCAGGTTGATCTAGAGCCGCTTTGCCTGCTCGCGCAGCACGAATTTCTGGATCTTGCCGGTGGAGGTCTTCGGCAGGTCCCCGAACACCACCGTTCGCGGGCATTTGTAATGCGCCAGCACGT
>JANQKE010000097.1 GCA_028281265.1 Alphaproteobacteria bacterium
TGCGGGCGAGCTGCGCGTCGCTGAGACCGGCTTCGGCCAGCCGCTCCTTGCGCGTCGTATGGGTCCGCCGGCTGCCCAGCGCGGCGACGTAGAAGGCCTGGCCGTCCAATGTGACGGTCAGGGCCGGGTCGTCGAGCTTGGGGTCGTGGGTCAGGCAGACCACCGCCGTTCGCCGATCGGGGGCCAGGGCCTGCATCGCCTCGTCCGGCCAGTCCCGGGACAGGCTGATGTCGGGAAACCGGTCGGCGCTGGCGAAGCTGCCGCGCGGGTCGACCACGGTGACGTCATAGCCGGTCAGGGCGGCCATCCGGGACAGCGGTTGGGCGATATGGACGGCCCCGACGATGATCAGCCGCAGCGGCGGATTGAACACCTGGATGAAGATCTCGCGATCCTCCAGGCCCACCGTCCGGCCCTTGTCGGCCCGCAGGGCGCCGTCGATCTCGGCCGCCAGGGGCGTGGTCACCGCGATGTCGGAGCCGATGGCGGCCCGGCCGTCGACCCAAAGGGTCTGCTCACCCGTCACCAGATCGGTCAGCAGTGCCGCCGGCCGTTTGGCCGCCCGCGCCGCGACCAGCGCGTCCAGGAACGTCTGCCTCATCGTACCGCCTCGACGAACACCTTGACCGTCCCGCCGCAGGCCAGCCCGACGTCCCACGCTTGCTCGTTGGTCACCCCGAACGTGAGCAGCTTGGGCGGTGCCCCGTCCATCATCTCCCGCGCTTCGCGGATTACCGCCCCTTCGATGCAGCCGCCGGAGACCGAGCCGACCATCCGTCCGGTATCGTCGACCGCCAACTGGCTGCCGACCGGCCGAGGGGAGGAGCCCCAGGTGCTGACGACGGTGGCAAGCCCCACCTGCCGGCCCTCGTCCAGCCAGGCCTTGGCGGTTTCCAGGACAGTTTCGGCCGCGATCGACATCGGTGGGATCCTCCCTTGCCTTGGTACGTTCGGGGTCAGGCGGCCATCGCCCGCCAGCGTTTGAGGCTCGGATCGGTACGGTGGCCCTCGACCGCCAGCACCGCAACCAGATCCTCCAGGCTGGCGATCGTATGGGCGCCGCGGAAATCGTCCGCGTGGCGGATCAGGATCCGCGCTCCGCTGGATTTGGGCGCATAGCCGTCCCAGCGCAACAACGGGTTCAACCAGATCAACCGCCGGCAGCTCTTCGCCAGCCGCTCGACCTCCGGCGCCAAGCTCTCGCCCGCGTCGCGGTCCAGGCCGTCGGTGATCAGCAGGACCGCAGCCCCTTGTCCCAGCACCCGCCGTGACCAGCGGCGGTTGAAGGCCGCCAGCGCCTTGCCGATCCGGGTCCCGCCGGACCAGTCCTCCACCGCCTCACCGACCTTGGCCAGGGCCTCGTCGACGTCCCTGTGCCGGAGTTGGCGGGTGATGTTGGTCAGCCGCGTGCCGGACACGAAGCTGTGCACCCGATCGCGGTCCGTGGTGATGGCGTGCAGAAAATGCAGCAGCATCCGGCTGTATTGCGCCATCGAGCCGGAGATGTCGCACAGCACCACCAGGGGCGGCGCGCGGTGGCCGCGGTCGCGCCGGGCGATATCGATGCCGTGACCGCCGGCCCGCAGACTCCGACGCAACGTGGCGCGCATATCGATCGATCGGCCATGCGGGGCAGGGGACTGCCGCCGGGTTCTCAGATCCGGGATCGGCAGGCGCAGCCCGGCGATGACCCGTTTGGCCCGCTCCAGCTCTTCGGCGGTCATCTGTTCGAAATCAATGTGTTGAAGCTGTTCTTTCTCCGAGAAGGTGAGGGAGGCATCGATCTGCACTTCCGGCGGCTCGGTCTCCTCATCCTGACCGCCATGGGCCGGCGTGCGGTCCTTGACCAGGGCTTCGGCCAGCCGCCGGCTGATTTCCCGGCCCGGATCTCCCGACGGGCCGGTGTCGATCGTCGGCAGCAGGAGCGACATCACCCGCTCCAGAAGCTGCGGATTGCGCCAGAAGATGTGGAAGGCCTGATCGAACACCTCCCGCTGATCGTGCCGGGTGATCAGGGCGGCGTGCAGGGCCCAGTAGACCTGGGTCCGATCGGCGAGGTCGATCGCCTCCACCGCCTCCAGGGCGCGCAAGGTGTGCCCGGGGCCGAGATGCAGCCCCGCCGCCCGCAACGTGCGACAGAACTGCATGACGTTGTAGGCGAGTTGGCCGCTGGGCGGCCGATCGGGGGGCGGGGGCGCTGCCGTATCGGGCATGGCGAGGCGACCGGTCAGCCCCCGGCCCGGGCGACTTGGGCGGCCCGTTCGGCATTGACCTCGGCCAGCAGGCGACTGGCCTCGCTGCCCTGGATCCTCTCGATATCGTCCTGGTACTTCAACAGCGTGCCCAGCGTGTCGTTGATCACCGACGGGTCGAGTTCAAGCGCGTCGAGCTGGATCAGCGCTTGCGTCCAGTCGAGGGTCTCGGCCACGCCGGGCGCCTTGAACAGGTCGGAGGCGCGCAGTCGGTGCACGAAGCCGACGATCTGTTCGCTCAAGGCCGCCGGGGTGCCGGGAGCCTTCAGTGCGATGATCTGCCGTTCACGTGCCGCCGACGGATAGTCGACCCAATGGTAGAAGCAGCGCCGCTTGAGCGCGTCGTGGATCTCCCGCGTGCGGTTGGAGGTCAGGATGACGATCGGCGGTTCGGCCGCGGCAATGGTGCCGAGTTCGGGGATCGTCACCTGGAAGTCGCTCAGCACTTCCAGCAGGAACGCCTCGAACGGCTCGTCGGTCCGGTCGAGTTCGTCGATCAGCAGCACCTTCGGCCCGGCCGGATCCGCCTCGAGCGCCCGTAAGAGCGGCCGGCGGATCAGGAACCGCTCATCGAAGATGTCTTCGGCCAGGCGCGACCGATCCGTACTACCGGCCTCGGCCAGCCGAATCTCCATCATCTGGCGCTGGTAGTTCCATTCGTAGACCGCGCTGGCGACGTCCAGCCCCTCATAGCATTGCAGCCGGACGAGCTGCCGACCCAGGGCCCTGGACAGCACCTTGGCGATCTCGGTCTTGCCGACCCCGGCCTCGCCTTCGAGAAACAGCGGCCGGCCGAGCTTGAGAGCCAGGAACAGGGCGGTTGCCAGCGAACGGTCGGCGACATAGTCGGCCTGGACCAAGAGGGCCGAGGTCGCGTCGACATCCGCGGGCAGGGGGATCGGGTCGGTGGTCATGGCGCTATCCTGAACGGGGACCGGCGGGCGGGACAAGAGGGCGAGAAGCGTCAGGCCGCGTCCGGGGCCGGTGCCGCAGCCGTCAAGGCGGGGGCGTAGACGGTCTGTTCGCCCACGCCCTTGAGGGCATGGCGGCCGAGATCGAGCACCGGCGTGTCCGGCATCAAGGCAACGAAATCGGCCGACAGCAGCACCGGTTGGCCGAGGGGGCGGCAGAGCCCTTCGATCCGGGCGACCCGGTTGACGGTCGGCCCCATCACCGTGAAGTCCTGCCGGCCGAAGGCCCCGATATTGCCCAGGAACACGTCGCCGACATGCAAAGACATGCCGGCCGAAACGGACGGGGCCTCATTGCCGCTCTGCCCTCGGTTGAAGGCGGTCAGTCGCGCCTGGACGGCCTGCGCCGCCGCCAGCGCGCGGGCGGCCACGGCGGAGGGGGGCTCGTCGGCCCCCGTCGGGAAGAACGCCAACAGGCCGTCGCCCATGAATTTGAGCACGTCACCGCCGTGATCGAGGATCGCCCCGACGAGTGCCCGGAAATAGCCCTGCACGAGATCCCGCAGACGCGCGCGCGGCAGCGTCTCCATATGGGTGGAGAAGTCCCGCATATCGGCCATCAGCACCACCGCGTGGACGACGTCGCCGGCGCCAAGCTTGATCTGGCCGCCCAGGATGCGCCGCCGCGCTTCGCGCCCGACATAGACATCGAGCAGATCCTCGATCGTGGTGCGGCCGAGATGGACCTCGATGACCGAGGCCAGCGCCGGCAGGGTTGCCGCCACCAGGGCCAGATGGCGATCCTGGAACCCGCCCGGATCCCGCGTGCTGACGCTGATGCAGGACACCACCTTGCGTTCGAGCGGGATCGGGGTGAGCCAGTACTCCGTCGCGCCCGATGCCGCGAGGTCGTCGAACAGGGGCCAGCGCGCCCGCTGCGTCGGGTCGCCCGGTCTTCCGCGAAACGGCTGTCTGGTCTTGTGCACCTGGCTGATCGGACTCCGGTGGTACTGGTCGGAGTCGGCCAGATCGAAGCTGACGGGGACGAAATCGACCGTTTTTGCGTCCGTGCGCCAGACGGTTGCCGCGCCGAACGCTTCAGGATGCAGCTTGGGCAGATGGAAGGTCGCCCGCCACAGCGGCACGCCGGCCGCCATCAGGCGCCGGCAATAGCCGTCGCACAGGGCGGCGACGTCCGGGACCGTCCGTCCGTCCGTCAACAGCCAGGCGATCAGATCCGCTGGATCAGCCATTGCCCAGCACGCGTTCGTCGAAACGCGGTGCGAATACGGCATGGTCGCCGGCGATGCCGCGCAAGCGGTGCACGCCCAGACGGTCGAGCCGCACCGGACAGGCCTGGGCGAACTCGGTCGTCGTCAGGATCCGCTGCCGGAGCGTCCGGCACAGCCGCTCGATCCGGGCTGCGCGGTTCACGGCCGAGCCGATGACCGTGTAGCCATATCGGCCCGCACCACCGAGATTGCCGTACAGGACCTGGCCGACATGCAGGGAAACGCCGGCGTCGATCGGCCCGTCTCCCCGGGCCTGGCGGTCGAGATTGAGGGCATCGATGGCCACGAACCCCTCGTGGCTGGCGATCAGCGCCCGTGCGGCCGCGTCCTCCGCCGCATCGGCCGTCGCCTCCTCCGCCACGAAGATCGCCAGCAGGCCGTCGCCCATGAAGCTCAGCACCTCACCGCCTTGGTCGTGCACCGCCCTGACCAGGCAGGTGAAGAACGCGTTGAGGGTATCGTGCACCGCTTCCGCCGGCACGCGTTCGGTCAAACCGGCAAAGTCGCGCATGTCGGCGAACAGGATGACCGCTTCGATCCGTTCACGGTTGTCCGCCGTGAACCCGCCCGACAGGATCTTCGCCCCGGTGGCGGGGCCAACATAGGTATCGAGGAGGGCCGTCGACGTCGCCCAGCCGGTGAACAGGTCGGCCACCGCCCCGATGGCGGGCACCACGCGATCGATGATCCTCTCGTGGTCGGACGAGAAGCCGCCGGGTGCCTTGGTCGCGAACGACACGTTGTTGGCACCCAGGATGCCGGGAGTGAGACCGGGAAAGGGCAGCAGCCAGTAGTCCGTGCCGCCTTCGGCCGCCCATTCGGCGACGATCGGGAAGCCCCGATCACCCGTCTGCCCGACGGTCACCCGCACGGCCTGGCCGGTCGTATCGAGGACGGCCAGCGGGCTGTCGAGATAGGCGCCGCTGTCCAGCACCTCCCGGCCCACCCGGTAGCTCTCGACGCCGTCCCGATCGGCCCGCCAGATCCACATCGCTCCGGCGAGATCGGGGTGCAGGATCTCCGACCCCAGGGTCATCCGGTCGACCGGCAGCCCGACCGCTCTGAGCCGCTGCGCGAGAGTCGCGAGGAAACCGCCCGTATCGGGCAGGTTGCGACCCTCCCGCAGGATCCAGTCGATCACGGTTTCAAGCGGGGACATCCGGGATACGACCCGTGGCGGCGTCAGCATACAATATCGACTTGCGCTGAAGTGAACTCATCTCAAATCGTCTTGCGTTCAAGCGTCCCGTGGGGCTTTGCCTCGCACAAGCCCGGACGCGGTCACGCTTGCCCAGGAACGATGGGGTTTGCTCCGTGCGCCTGGGCGTAGGAAGGGGAGGGACGATGAAGCCCTCCCCGCACTCACTATAGGAGCCGATCGGTGGGGTGTTAGCCCGTGGCGGCTGCCACCGCCCGCTTGGCCATCACGGTGACGAGGTGGGAGCGGTACTCCGCCGAGCCGTGGATGTCGGCATTCAGGCTTTCTGCCGGGAGCGCCATCTCCTCGATCGACTGCGGCGAGAAATCGGCCGACAGGGCCGCTTCCATCTCCGAGGCGCGGAACACGCCGTCTTGCCCGGCGCCGGTGATCGCCACGCGGACATGGTCGTCGGTCAGGGCCACCAGCACGCCCACCATGGCGTAGCGGCTGGCCGGGTTCGGGAACTTCACATAGGCGGCCTTGGCGGGTTTCGGGAAGGCCACCGAGACGATCAGCTCATCTTCCTCCAGCGCCGTCGTGAACAGGCCTTCGAAGAAGTCGTCCGCCGCGATCTCCCGCTTCGTCGTGCGGACGGTCGCGTTGAGTCCCAGGACCGCGGCCGGGTAGTCGGCGGTGGGGTCGTTGTTGGCGATCGATCCGCCGATGGTGCCGCGGTTGCGCACCTGCGGGTCGCCGATCCCTTCGGCCAAGCCGGCCAGTGCCGGGGTGTGGCCCTTGACGATGTCGGAATGGGCGACCTCGGCATGGGTGGTCATCGCCCCGATCACCAGGGTGTCGCCGTCCAGACCGATCCCTTTGAGATCCGGAATGGCGCTCAGATCCACCAGATCGGTGGGCGCGGCGAGCCGCTGTTTCATGGTCGGCAGCAAGGTCATGCCGCCGGCGACGATCTTGCCGTCCTCGGCCCCGGCGATGGCCGTCACTGCGGCGTCGAGGCTGTCCGGCTTATGATACTGGAAGTTGTACATCCTGTGGTCTTCCTTCGAATAGGCTCAACCGGCGGTCATTCGGCGGCGACGGCGGCTGGCCCCGTGGCCAGCGCCTGCCAGACCCGTTCCGGGGTCGCCGGCATGTTGATCTCCACCCCCAGGGCGTCGGTGACCGCGTTCATCACCGCGGCCGGGGCGGCGATCGCGCCGGCCTCCCCACAGCCCTTGACACCCAAGGGATTGGACGGGTTCGGGGTCTCGACCATGCCGACCTTGAAGCTGGGGACGTCGTCCGCGCGCGGCATGCAGTAATCCATGTAGGATCCGGTCAGAAGCTGACCCGATTCAAGGTCGTAGACGCAGTTTTCCAGCAACGCTTGGCCTACACCCTGCACGATCCCGCCATGCACCTGGCCTTCGACGATCATCGGGTTGATGACCGTGCCGAAATCGTCGACGGCGGTGAAGGTGACGATCTCCACCACCCCGGTATCGGGGTCGATCTCGACCTCGGCGATGTGCACCCCGGCCGGGAAGGTGAAGTTCAGCGGGTCGTAGAAGGCGCTTTCCTCCAGCCCCGGCTCGACCCCTTCGGGATAGTTGTGCGGGACGTAGGCGGCGAAGGCGATCTCCTGAATCGTCTTGGACTTGTCGGTCCCTTTGACGGTGAACGTGCCGTCGGCGAACTCGACGTCGACCTCGGCCGCTTCCATCAGGTGTGCGGCGATCTTCTTGGCCTTGGCGACGATCTTCTCGGCGGCCTTGTGGATCGCCGAGCCGCCGACCGCCAGGGAGCGGGAGCCGTAGGTGCCCATCCCGAACGGCGTCTTGTCGGTGTCGCCGTGCACGACCTCCACCTGATCGGTCGGAATGCCGAGATAGCTGGTGATCAGTTGGGCGAAGGTCGTCTCGTGGCCTTGGCCGTGGCTGTGGCTGCCGGTGTTGACGATGACCTGTCCGGTCGGGGTGAAGCGCAAGGTCGCACTTTCCCACAGGCCGACACCGCCACCCAAGGCCCCGACCGCGGCCGAGGGGGCGATCCCGCAGGCCTCGATATACGCCGAGAAGCCGATGCCGCGCTTCTTGCCTCGGGCCTCGCTCTCCGCCCGGCGGGCGGGGAAGCCGGCATGGTCTGCAAGCTTGAGGGCCTCGTCCAAGGCGGCAGGATAGTTGCCGCAATCATAGGTCATCAGCACCGGGGTCTCGTACGGGTACATATCCGGCTGGATGAAGTTCTTCCGCCGGAAGTCCGCCGGATCCATCTTCAGGTCGCGGGCCGCCCGTTCGATCAGCCGCTCGACGACGAAGGTCGCCTCCGGCCGGCCCGCACCCCGATAGGCGTCGACCGGCGTGGTGTTGGTGTAGACCCCGTCGACCTCGGCGTAGATCGCCGGGATGATGTACTGACCCGACAGCAAGGTGGCGTACAGATAGGTCGGCGTCGCGGTGCCGAACAGGTTCGCGTAGCCGCCGAGATTGGCGTATGTCCTGACCCGCAGGCCGAGGATCCTGCCGTCGGCGTCGGTCGCCAGCTCCGCCTTGGAGACATGGTCGCGGCCATGGGCGTCGGTCATGAAGCTCTCGGTCCGCTCGGCGGTCCACTTGACCGGCCGTCTGAGCTTCATCGAGGCGTAGGCGCAGGCCACCTCCTCGGAATAGACATAGATCTTCGAGCCGAAGCCGCCGCCGACATCCGGGGCGACCACGCGCAGCTTGTGCTCCGGCGCCAAGGAGACGAAGGCCGACATCACCAGCCGCGCCACATGCGGGTTCTGGCTGGTGGTGTACAGGGTGTACTGGTCCATGCCCGGGTCGTAGTCGCCCAGGGCGGCCCGCGGCTCCATCGCGTTGGGGGCCAACCGGTTGTTGACGATGTCGAGCGTCGTCACATGGGCGGCGTCGGCGAACGCGGCCTCGGTCTTGTCCTTGTCGCCGAGGGACCAGAAGAAGGCTGTGTTGTTCGGCGCCTCGTCATGGAGTTGCGGGGCGCCGTCAGCCGCGGCATCGGCCGTGCCGACCACATGCGGCAACTCGTCATATCCGATCTCCAGCCTCTCGGCCGCGTCCTTGGCCTGGGCGAGGGTTTCGGCGACGACGATCGCCACCGGGTCGCCCACATAGCGCACCCGTTCGGTCTGCAGGATCGGATGGCCGGGGGTGCGCATGCCGCTACCGTCCCGGTTGTGGATCATCCAACCTGCCGGCAGCGCGCCGGTCACGCCGTCCGCGGCGAGATCGTGCCCGGTGAACACGCCGAGCACACCGGGCATCGCTTCGGCGGACGCCTTGTCGATGCCGGTGATCCCGGCATGCGGGAACGGCGACCGGGCGATGTAGGCATAGGCCTGGCCGGGACGGTTGAAATCGTCGACGTAGCGGCCCTGGCCGGTCAGAAACCGCTTGTCTTCCTTGCGGCGCAGCGGGGCGCCGATGCCATCGGGTGCCATGGGGCAGATCCCTCCCTGTTCTGGGGATGGCGGACGGGGGCGGTTGGTTCCGCCTTATGCCGCCGAGCCGAAGACTATTCGGCGGCGACCTTGTGACCGCGCAGTTCTGCGGCACAGGACAGGATCGCCTTGACGATGTTGTGGTAGCCGGTGCAGCGGCAGATATTGCCCTCGAGCCAGTCGCGGACCTCCGCCTCGGTCGGGTCGGGGTTGGTCTGCAACAGATCGGTGGCGCTCATCACCATGCCCGGGGTGCAGAAGCCGCACTGCAGGCCGTGATGCTCGCGGAACGCCGCCTGCATCGGGTGAAGGGTGCCGTCGGCCGCGGCGAGGCCTTCGATGGTGGTCACCTCATCGTCTCGGGCCTGCACCGCCAGCACGGTACAGGACTTCACCGATCGGCCGTTCACGTGGACCACGCAAGCGCCGCATTGGCTGGTGTCGCAGCCGACATGGGTGCCGGTGAGACCGAGATCGACCCGTAAGAAATCGGATAGCAGGGTCCGTGGCTCGACCTCTCCGGACACAGCTTTCCCGTTAACGGTCATTGAAATGCTAACCATGACCTCCCTCCAGCAAGCAGCGCGGTGTTCGGGTTCCGGATCTGGATGCCCGCGCCCGTTTGTGATTGATTTAGGGCGGAAACCGTCAGTGGTCCCGTAAGCCCTTCTTTTCGCAAGCGTATGGGGGCGGGCCAGCCCGGTCAAGCGGGCTTGCGCCTACCCCCTTTGTCGCAGCCTGGACCGGCCGCCCCCTCCGCAGGGGCTGCCGGTCAACTGAACAGCAGCACCAGGATCAGCACCAGCGCCACCGCGCCGACGATCCAGGCGACCATCGGCACGCTCGGCCGGCGCTCCGGCTCCGGTTCCTCCGGGGCCGTCGGGGCGGGCGAGGGCTCGGCGGGTGCGGCCGGGGCTGCCGTCTCGGCTGCGGTCGGTGCCGGAGGCTCGACCGCAGCGCCGGCGACAGGGGCGGGTTCCGCGACGGCCGCGGGCGCGGGCGCCCCGTCCTGCGGTACGGCTTCGACTGCCGCCTCGGTCGGTGGGGCGGCTTCGGCCGGCGCCTCGCCATACTGGGCCGCCCGTTCTGAGAAGTTCCGGAAGAACTCCTCGGCCATCTTCTTGGCCGTACTGTCGATCAGCCGGGAGCCGAGCTGGGCGAGCTTGCCGCCCACATTGGCGTGGACCTCGTAGGTCAACACGGTCTCGTCACCGTCTTCCTCAAGCCGGACCTTGGCCCCACCCTTGGCGAAGCCGGCGGCTCCGCCCTTGCCTTCTCCGGTGATGGTGTAGCTCTCCGGCGGGTTGAGGTCGGACAGGAAGACATCGCCGTTGAATCTGGCCTTCACGGGTCCGACCTTCGCGGTGATCTTGGCGGTCAACTCGATGTCCGAGACCCGGATGACTTCCTCGCAGCCGGGAAGGCTCGCTTGCAGCACCTCCGGATCGTTGAGCGCGGCGTAGACGACCTCCCGCTTGGCGGGGATGCGGTGGCTGCCGGACATATCCATGACGATGGTCTCCCTGTCTGATTTCCATGGGCGCATAGATCCTCTTTCCGGGTTTCGAACGGCTCACTCGAAACCCGGAAAGAGGATCGCTTCCAACCGGCGCAGGCTGCCCTAGGCCTCGGTCGGTGCCGGCTGTGCGGCGGCTCTTGCCATGCGGACATTGATGACCATGAAACCGATCAGCGCCAAGGCCCCGATGATATGCACGATGATCGAATTCGGCCATAGCAAGGCCAATCCGATCGCCGCCAGGACCGGCCGCAGCCACATCGGAACGGGCGCCTCGGCGTGGCCCTCCAGGGCTGCCACCAAGGCGTAGATGCCCAGCAAGGCGAAGACGAAGATCTCCAGGGCCACCAGCGGGTCGCCGGACAGAAACGGCGTGTAGGCGAACAGCAGGGGCACGATGTAGAGCGTCTTGGCCACCTTCCAGGCCACGAACCCGGTCGCCATCGGCTTGGTCTTGGCGATGGCGGCGGCGGCGAAGGCCGTCAGGCAGACCGGTGGGGTGACGTTGGAATCCTGGCTCAGCCAGAAGATGATCATGTGCGCGGACAGCAATGCGGTGACCAGCACGCCGGCCGGGAGCATCTCTTCCCGGTAGCGGCCGGCCATGGCCTGGACCTCCGGGATGTCCAGCAGGGCGACCAGGAGCTGTGCCTGCTCGGCCGTCAGGGCCGCGCCCGCGGTCACGGCGGCGACCAGGTCTTCGGCCATGGCGGGATCGACGCTCAGGCCCGCATTGGCGGCGAACCCGACCAACACGTCCGGGGTGAACAGCATGAACACCGGCAGGATCGACGCCGGCACCCCGGTTTCCATGAAGGCGGTCAGGATCTCGCCCTGCAGGATGAGGTCGCGCAAGGCCGGTGCCGCCAGAGTGGCCAGCACGATATAGGCGGCCGTCACCGGCAGCCCCATGCCCAGCACCAGGGAGGCGACCGCGATCAGCACGATCGCCCAGATCAGGTTGCCGCCGGCCCATTCGGTGATCATCAGGGAGATCGTGTTGCCCACGCCGGTCGACGCCATCACCATCACGATCAGCCCGACCGCAACCAGCAGGATCGCCGTCATGACCATGTTCTGGCAGCCCAGGACCAGTGCCTCGACGATTTCCTTCGGTCCCATCCGGTTCGGCGTCAGCCAGCTCGCGACGATCACCGACAGGATGGCGAACCCGGCCGCATAGGTCGGGGTGAAGTCCATCATCAACAGGCCGATCAGCACGACGATCGGCAGCAAGAAGGCGACCCCGCCGGTCTTGAGCACCTGCCAGGCGCTCGGCGCGTCCTGGTCCTGGGGCTGCAGCTTCTCCCGCTTGGCGACGATCCGCACGTTGAAGGCGATCCCGGCGAAGTACAGCAGGGCCGGGAGCAGGGCGACCGCCACGATGTCGAAATAGGGGATCTCAGTATAGTTCGCCATGACGAACGCGCCCGCCCCCATGATCGGCGGCATCAGCTGTCCGCCGGTCGACGCGGTCGCCTCCACCCCGGCGGCGAAGCGCGGCGGGAAGCCGGACTTCTTCATCAGCGGGATGGTGATCACCCCCGTCGACACCGTGTTGGCGACGGCCGAGCCCGAGATCGTGCCGGTCAGGGCCGACGACATGACGGCGACGAAGCCGGCGCCGCCGGTCAGCTTGCCGGCGATCGCCCGGGCGATGTTGATGATGAAGTCCCCGGCCCCGGACTTCACCAGGAACGCGCCGAACAGGATGAACATGAACACGAAGGTCGAGGAGATGCTGGCGATCGTGCCGAACAGGCCCTCTTCGCCATAGACCGCGCGCATCAGCACGATCTCGTAGGACAGGCCCGGAAAGCCCATCGACCCGGGGATGAACTGCCCGAACCACAGGATGTAGCCCAGCGCGATCGCAACCAGCATGACGATGATGACGCTCGCCGCCCGCCGGGCGAACTCCATCGCCGCGATCACCAGGACCGTGCAGGCGACATAGTCCCAGACCGAGGTGAAGGACTGGTTGGAGACCTCGCGTTCGCGCGCCAGGATGTAGACGACCGCCGCCAGGACGACGAGGCCCAGCGCGACGTCGATCGCCAGCATCAGCCGGCGGCCGCGTTCGGTCTTCAGGCCGGTGACGGTCGGGTAGATGAGCGCGCACATGAACGCGAACACGCCGAAATGCAGGCTGTTGCGCATCAACTCCGAGACCGGGTCGAAGGAGTTGACGTAGATGTGCGCCAGGGCGGTCACGACGGCGATGACGGTGAAGACCAGGCCCAGACCGCCGGTCAGCGGTCGCAGCTTGGCCGATGCATCGAACTCGACATCGCTGTCGACGGCGGTGGTCCGGTCGCTCATGGATAGGTGTCACTGCTTGGGCGACGGGCACCGCACCGCATCGCGATCCTGTGGCGTCGCAATCGAGTCGGATCGCCGGACCATGCGTTCCGAAGAGCGCCTGTCCGCGAACCTCGTTGTGAAAGGTCAGACGGGCGACCCCGCCATGGTCGTGCCATGACGGGAGCCGCCCGTCCGTCAACCGGTCCGATCGCCGGGACCGAGCCCGGCCGGCGGGATCACATCGGCGGCATCAACCGCTCCGGAATATCGATGCCGACTTCCTGATAGTACTGCACCGCACCCGGATGCAGCGGCACCGGCAACCCGTTCAGCGCGGAGTCGAGCGCCATGAACTCGGTCGCCGGGTGGATCGCGTTCAGGAACGGCAGGTTCTCGAACATCGTCTTGGTCAGCAGATACACATCCTCGGTCGGGACGTCGTCGTCGACCGCCAGGAAGTTGGGCTGGCCGATGGTCGTGACGTCTTCATCCTGGCCGCTATAGGTGCCGGCTTCGATGAGGAACGGCACCCACAGGGAATCGAACGGACCGTTGGCGGCTTCGATCTGCTCGTCGGTGAAGCCGAGCAGGGTGATCTCGTCCCCGACCGCGGCCGTCAGCCGGGTGTAGGCGCCGACCGGCGGACCGGCGGCCGGGTTGATGGCGTCGAGCTGGTTGTTCTGGAATGCCTCGGCAGAAGGGGTGTACCCCATGAATTCGACGTTGAAATGCGCTTCGGGATCCTCGATGCCGAGACCGGCCAGGATGTGCCGGTTCGACCCCTCGGTGCCGGAGTTCCGGGCGCCGATGGCAAAGCCGATCCCTTCCTGGGCCAGCAGGTCGGCGATCGTACCGGTTTCCACCAGATCGGAGCGGATGGCGAAGTGCTCGACATTCGGCCACAGCGCGGTGATCGACCGGAGGTTGGACTGTACGCCGTCCTCGGCCAGCGGGCCGGTACCGGATGCCGCATACGCCCCCCACAGGCCCTGGACGATGGCGAAGTCGACCTGATCCTCGCGCAGCAGCTTGATGTTCTCGCCCGAACCGGCCGAGTTGATCGCCGACATCGCCATGCCGTGCCGCGGCTGGATCCGCACCGAGGTCAACGTGGCGATCGCGACCCCGACCGGGTAGTAAGTCCCCCCGGTCCCGGCGGTCGACAGCAGATAGCTGCTGTTCTGGGCGTGAGCATCGCTGCCGGCGATGCCGGCAGCCCCGGCAATCGCGACCGTGCCGGCCATAAGAAGCGCTTTGAGCTTCATGAACCTTCCCCTTTGTTGTTCGATCCGGCCACCGTCCCTCCGGCCGTGACCGCTCGCTACCGATGATCGTCCGGCGACCGGCAGACCAAGCCCGCCCCGGCGACAACCGGGCGCGACTATGCGATAGACGGGCATGGCTGCCAAGCGGAAGGACGATCCCGGCGCCGTTGGGGGATCGGCAAAGCCCTTGGATCAATAGGGGTTTGTCTGCATAGTCGGGCCGCGTCCCCCGGTTCCGGGCTGCATACTTTCGACCGCGGCGCGCTTGTTTCGGCCGATGTCAGTACTGGCAATCCGCATGGCGATTCCCGCACCCGTCTTATCGAGACGACATCACCGGCAGGCGGCTGCGATGGGGCTGCCCGGGGCGATGGGCGAGCGGTCACGCCGCCGGCCGGCCCGGGTTTGGACGGCCGTTCTGATGGTGGCGATCACGGTAGGCTGGATGGCGCTGGGCGCGCCCTCCGGAGCCTTGGCCGCGACCGGCGGTGGACATGACGCGCTCGTTGCCCAGACCGGTGGGACCCCGTCCGCCGCCGGCGCCGACGGGCATGGCGGCGATGCCGGAGCGGATGGCGATCACGGCGGAGGCCATGCCGGGCCCCCGCATCTCGACGGTGCCGGGCTGGGCCTTGTCTGGGTCATCCCGTTTGCGGGCATCCTGCTGTCGATCGCCCTGTTTCCATTGGTCTTGCCCCGGTTCTGGCACCACAATTTCGGCAAGATCGCTGCGTTCTGGGCGCTGTCGTTCCTGATACCGTTCACGATCGTCGAGGGCTGGCGCCTGGCGTTGTCCGAGCTCCTGCATGTCATGCTGCTCGAATACGTTCCGTTCATCATCCTGCTGGGGGCGCTGTTCACCGTGGCCGGCGGCGTGCGCGTCACCGGGAGCCTGCGGGGCACCCCGGCGGCCAACACCGCGATCCTGGCGATCGGCACCTTCATCGCCAGTTGGATGGGTACGACCGGCGCTGCGATGCTGCTGATCCGGCCTTTGCTTCAAGCCAACCAGCAGCGCAAATACAAGGTGCACTCGGTTATCTTCTTTATCTTCTTGGTTGCCAATATCGGGGGTTCCTTAACCCCGCTGGGCGACCCGCCGCTGTTTCTGGGCTTCCTGAAGGGGATCAGCTTCTTCTGGCCGACGACGCATCTGCTGTTACCGATGCTGTTCATGGCGTCGTGTCTGTTGGTACTCTATTTCGTGGTCGACACCGCACTCTATCAGCGGGAAGGCGGCTTACCCAGTCCCGCCCCGGCGAGCGTCACCAAGCTGGGGGTGGAGGGATCGATCAACCTGCTTCTGCTGATCGGCGTGGTGGGGGCGGTCTTGTTGAGCGGCTTCTGGCAGCCCGGGATCAGCGTGACGATCTTCTATGTGGAGGTCGAGGTGCAGAACCTCGCCCGGGATGCGCTGTTGGTGCTGATCGCGCTGGCATCGCTCCATCTGACCGACACCGAGAGCCGCAAGGGCAACGGCTTCACCTGGTTCCCGATTCTGGAGGTGGCCAAGCTGTTCGCCGCGATCTTCCTGACCATCATCCCGGTGATCGCCATCCTGCGGGCCGGAACCGACGGTGTCCTGGGACCGGTGGTGGTGGCGGTGACCGATCCCGTGACCGGCGCGCCGAACGACCCGGTGTATTTCTGGCTGACCGGGATCCTGTCCAGCTTCCTGGACAACGCACCGACCTACCTGGTCTTCTTCAACACCGCCGGTGGCGATCCCGCTGCACTGATGGGGCCGATGGCCGGCACGCTGCTCGCCATCTCCGCCGGTGCCGTGTTCATGGGCGCGAATACCTATATCGGCAACGCTCCGAACTTCATGGTCCGTGCGATTGCCGAGGAGCGGGGCGTGCCGATGCCCAGCTTCTTCGGCTACATGCTGTGGTCCGGCTTGATCCTGCTCCCGCTGTTCGGGATCGTAACGCTGCTGTTCTTGGTCTAGAGCGTTTTCAGGGAATGCCGGGCCCATCCACCCGGCCCTTCGGGTTGGCGTGTGCCGGCCGGCCGCTTCGTTGCGCCGCTGGCCCGATGGCACCGCATCGCGCGGCGCGACGCGCCTCCACGGATCGATCCGGCACACGCCAACAGATCGACCCGGCATTCCCTGAAAACGCTCTAGATCAACCTGCGTTCGGATGGACTCATCTGAACGCCGGTAAGGTGATCGACTTCAAAGAGGGAGAGCATCTTGTCGGTGTCCGTTCGGACCCAGGACGCTGTGGACGGGACAGTGCACCAGATTGTCGCCGGCCGGACAGGGGCAGTTTCCAGGCGTTCGAAAGGTCAAGGGTGACCCTTGGCCTTTCGGACGCCTGGAGAAGATCGGCCCTCAAGAACGTCAGGTAGGCTGGGGAGAGCGCAGCGAAACCCAGCACGGCGCCCGCCCGGACCAGGTTGGGTTTCGCTGCGCTCTCCCCAGCCTTGTCTCTTGGAGATGGGGTGTGGTGGTGAGGCTGGACGCTCAGCCCAAGCCCGCGAACAGCGCCGCGATGTGCTCGAAATTGTAGAACAGCGCGATCAGGATCACCGGTACCCCGATCACCGGCGTGCGCAGGATGGTCGCGATCATCGAGAACAGGATGATGACCGGAAAGCCGAGGATACTGAAGACCCTGGAAACGGCGGTGGCCATGGGAAACGTGCCTCCGAGACAGACGGGCAGAGGAGGGTGAAAGCCGCGTTCTCTTCACCCCAACGTCGGTCATGAGGCGTGCAGTCATCGTGCCATTAACTAAAACTCTCGACATTCCGCTGGCCGATCAACGCCAAACCGTCTGCTTCTCTCCGGATGGATGTATCCTTTCGGATAGTTCGATCTCAGCCTGTGGTCGCCCTGCGTCGCATTCTGCAAGGCGACTTGCAGTTTGCGGTGAGGCCGAGCGTCTTGCTCCACGATCGTCGCGGGCACGGGCGGTCAACCAGGGCCGAGCGACGATCCGCCGTCGCGCCGCGTCGACCGGTGCTCCGCCTTAAGCCCGCGTTCACCAAACCCGTGGAATTGTGAGATCTGTTGCCGCCTCTTGCACGGGGAACTGTCCGCCGATGTCCACCGCCGCGATCGTCCAATCCAAAGCGCTGGAAGCGTTGCGCCAGTCCGGCGGGCAGCGCGGCCCGGCGCAGCGGCTGCTGCTTCAGTGGGCCGGGCAGGACCGGGCGTTGCTGGCTGCCCTGGCCGCGCCCTACCTCGCCGGACTGGCGGCCCGGGCGATCGACCGTGCCGCTGTGCGAGGGCGCACGGCACAGCCGTCGCAACGCGCGTTGCCGGCCGATGCCTTCGACCGGCTGGTCGGCGCGCTGGGGGAGCGGATCGGCACCAGCGAGGAGCCCAGCGGAATGGCCGCGCTAATCAGTCCGCCGCAGCGCCGGCAGGCCGGCGAGGGGCACGCCAGGACGTTGCGCGCCCTGGCCAAGGCCCATGCCGCCCGCCGCTTCGACCCACCGGTCGGAGGCGGTGGTCCCTGAAACCGTTCTAGAGCATCCTGCGCCCGAACGGACGCAGATGAGATGCTCTAACTCTTTAAACTAGATCAACTTACCTGCGGTCAGATGAGTCCATCTGACCGCAGGTTGATCTAGCGACTGGCCATCTCCGCCATCAGAGAGCCGAACCGGTCGAGATACTCCGTCGTGGCTTCGGCCGGCGGCAAGGCGACCAGACGGCCGGGATAGCGGGCCTTGCGCCGATATCCCAGCACCTTGCGCGCCTCGGTGACGGTGAAGCCGGCCAGATCCACCGCCTCGGAAAACGCCGCCACCCTGTCCGCTCTCTTGATCGCCGCCCTGATCTCGGGCGGCAGATGGGCCGGCAGGCCGAAGCGGACGTGGATCGCCGCTTCCAGCGCGGCTTCGACCCCTTTGTAGCGGTCGCCGATTGCGGCTTTGAACGGGGAGATCATGTCCCCGATCACGTATTCGGGCGCATCGTGAAGCAGGGCCGCCAGACGCCATTGAGGAGGACAGTCCGGTACGTCCAGGCAGAGCAGTTCTTCCACGACCACGCAGTGCTGAGCCACCGAGAACGCGTAGTCGCCGCCGGTCTGGCCGTTCCAGCGTGCCACCCGGGCGAGGCCATGGGCGATGTCGCCGATCTCGACATCGACCGGCGAGGGGTCGAGCAGGTTCAGCCGGCGGCCGCTGAGCATGCGTTGCCAGGCGCGCATGATGCCGGGCATCTCCCATGAGGATCCGATACGGTGGTCGAACCTTGTGGTATCCGTTTGGCCGGTCCGACGAAACACGACCGGGTGCAACGGTGCCGGTATCGGGTCGCAATGACCGCTTGCCCAGGCCTGCGGGCTTGACCCATTGTTGACGGCAACCGAGCGTGGCCCGCCCCAAAAGAGGCCGCAGCGAAACGGCGAGGGAGGAGGAGCGTTCGGGTGACCGGAGGACCGTACGTCATCGGCGTCGACGGCGGGACCGAGAGCCTGCGGGCCGCGGTGTTCGACCTGGCCGGATCGCCGCTGGCAAGCGTCGCCACCCCCTATCCGACCCGGTTCCCGGCACCGGGCCGGGCCGAACAGGATCCGCGGGAGTGGTGGACGGCGCTGGTCGCCTCGGTCCGCGGCGCCGTCGCCCAGGCCGCGGTGCCGGCCGGTGCGATCAAGGGTATCTGCCTCGATACGACCTGCTGTTCGGTCGTCGCCCTGGATGCGGCGGGGGAGCCGCTGCGCCCGTCGCTGATCTGGATGGACGTCCGCGCCCATGCCGAGGCGGAGCGACTGCTGGCCACCGGGGCGCCGGCCCTGGCCGTCAACGGCGGCGGCACGGGACCGGTCTCGGCGGAATGGATGGTGCCGAAGGCACTGTGGCTCAAGATCCACGAACCCCGGGTCTACGCCGCGGCGGCGACGATCTGCGAGTATCAGGACTATCTGAACTTGAAGCTCACCGGCCGGCGGGTCGCCAGCATCAACAATGTGGCGGTGCGCTGGCATCGCGGCGGGCCGGACAATGCCGTGCCGACCCCGATGCTGGAAGCACTCGGGCTCGACGACCTGCTCGGCAAATGGCCGTCCGAAGTGGTGCCGCTGGGCGTGCCGATCGACGGGCTGACGCCGTCCGCGGCAGCGGCGCTGGGCCTGCCCGTCGGTCTGCCGGTCGCCCAAGGCGGGGCCGATGCGTTCATCGGCATGATCGGCGTGGGTGCGGTACGGCCGGGGCGGATGGCGTTCGTCACCGGCTCATCGCATCTGCATCTCGGGCTCAGCGAGACGGCGTTTCACGGCACCGGTATCTGGGGTACCTACGCCAACGCCCTGGTGCCCGGCCTGCATGTGGTCGAAGGCGGGCAGACCTCCACCGGATCGGTGGTGGCGTGGCTCAAGCGGCTTGTCGCCCCGGATGTCGACTACGCGACACTGACCGCCGAGGCGGCGGCGCTGCCGCCCGGGGCCGACGGGCTCGTGGTTCAGGAGCATTTCCAGGGCAATCGCACCCCGCATACCGATCCGTTGTCGCGCGGGGCTTTCGTCGGGCTGACCCTGGCGCACGAGCGCGGCCACCTGTTCCGCGCGGTGCTCGAATCGATCGCCTTCGGCACCGAGTTGATCCTGGAGGGGTTTCGCAGCCACGGCTTCGAGCCGGACGAGGTGGTCGTCTGCGGCGGTGCGACCCGGTCGGATCTGTGGCTGCAGATCCATGCCGATGTTGCCGGGGTGCCGCTGATCGTCACCCAGGTGCCGGAAGCGCCGCTGCTGGGCAGTGCGGTGCTCGCCAGCGTCGGCGCCGGCCTGGATCCGGATATCCCGTCGGCCGCCGACCGCATGGTCCGGGTCGACCGCCGGATAGAGCCCGACCGGGAACGCCATGACGCGTACCGGGCGATCTACCGCCGCTACAAGGCGCTGTATCCCGCGCTGAAAGGCGCGCTTAACGGCTAGATCAACCTACCTACGTTCAGAAGGACTCATCTGAATGCAGGTAAGTTGATCTATTTCAAAGAGTTAGAGCATCCTGCTTCCGTTCGGACGCAGGACGCTCCAGGCGGCCGGGCCGCACAGAACCTCGATACCGTGCCACGCACAGAACCTCGATACCGTGCCACGCACAGAACCTCGATACCGTGCCAAGAGGATCGACCATCATGTTGAAATCGCTGGATCCACTGTTGACCGCTGACCTGTTGTACGTGCTCCGCGCGATGGGGCACGGCGATGACCTTGTCCTGGCCGACGGCAACTTCCCCTCGGCATCGGTGGCGGCCCGGACGGTCAGCGGCACCCATATCCATCTGGCCGGCGCCGACATCGTCCAGGCGGCCCAGGCGATCCTGTCGGTCTACCCGCTCGACACCTTCGTCGAGCCGGCGGCACACCGGATGCAGGTCGTCGGCGAGCCGGACACGATCCCGCCGGTCCAGCAAGACGTGCAGCGGGTCGTCGACGCGGCCGAAGGGCGCAGTCGGGCCATGGGCAGCATCGAGCGCATGGCGTTCTACGAGCACGCCAAGCGGGCCTATGCCGTGGTTTCCACCACCGAGCGCCGCGGCTATGGCTGTTTCATCTTCAAGAAGGGCATCATCCTGCCCGACGGGTCGGCGGCGTGATCGTACCGGCTTCACCAGCGTGCTGTTGGGAGTGACAGGGATGGCCCGCGTCGTCTTCTTGGGTGTGTATGTCACGGACCTGGCCTTCTGGTCCGATCGGTTGCCGCGGATCGGCGAGACCGTCGTCGGCCAGGACTTCAGGATGGGGCCGGGGGGCAAGGGCTCGAACCAGGCCGTCGCCGCCGCCCGCGCCGGGGCCGCGGTAACCCTGCTCACCAAGCTCGGCACCGACACGTTCGGCGACGTGGCCACCCATGTCTATCAGATGGAAGGCATCGACCACCGCCACATCATCCGCACCGACGATGAGACCACCGGGGCCGCCTTCATCATGGTGCACCCGGATACCGGGGAGAACGCCATCATCGTCTCCACCGGATCCGGCGGGGCGATCACGGTGGCGGAGGTGGACGGCTGGGCCGAGGCCATTGCCCAAGCAGACTTGTTCGTCACCAACCTTGAGGTCCCGGTGCCCGCCGTCTTGCGCGGTTTGGAGCTGGCCCGGTCGGCCGGTGTGCCCACCGTCCTCAACCCCGCGCCGGCGGTGGCCCTGCCCGAGGCGATCTATCCGCTGGTCGACCATTTCACCCCCAACGAAACCGAGGCCGAGGCCCTGTCCGGCCTGCCGGTCGGCCATGAGGTCGAGGCGGTCGCCGCGGCCCGGCTGTTCCGCGACCGGGGGATCGGCCACGCCTTGCTGACGTTGGGTGAGGCGGGGGCGCTGCTCGTGGGACCGGACGACGAGCCGGTGCTGATCCCGCCGGTTTCGGCCGGCAAGGTCATCGACACCACCGGCGCCGGCGATGCGTTTACCGGCGCCTATGCGGTGGGCTTGTCGGAAGGGCTGGCCGCGGCTGCGGCCGCCCGGTTCGCCTGTGCGGCGGCCGGGATCAGCGTGACCCGGGTCGGCACCGCGCCGTCGACCGCCAACCGGGCGGAGATCGACCGGCTGCTCGGGCGGGGCTGACCCCGCTTCGCAGCCCGAGATTCGAGCGGTCGCGACAGATGCTTGCGCCGCCGCGACCCACACCGTACTGTTTGGAATAACAACGAGTTCAAACGAGTTGGCACCAACCAGGGCCGACCAGCTTCAGGAGGTGAACGGACACGTGCGCGATCCGTTCAAATACATCTTCATCTGGCCGGCGTTCCTGGTCGTCCTGATGGTCGGCCTGTTCCCGCTGATCTACTCGCTGACGGTCAGCTTCATGAGCATGCGGCTGGTGCCGCCGCGGCCGCCCCGTTTCGTCGGGTTGGAGAATTACGTCGATCTGTTGGCGTCCGACCGGTTCTGGGACACCATCGGCACGACCCTGTTCGTGGTGATCGTCTCGGTCACCATCCAGTACGTCGTCGGCTTTGCCGTAGCGCTGGCCCTACACGCCAAGGTGCCGGGCGAGCGGCTGTTCCGGGTGGTCTTCCTGTTCCCGATGCTGATGGCGCCGATCGCGGTCGCCCTGGTCGGGCGGATGCTGTTCCACTCGACGGTCGGTCCGGTGAACCACTTCTTTACGTTTCTGGGCTTCCCGAACCTGCCGTTTCTGACCGATGCCGACTGGGCGATCGCCACCATCATCGCGGTCGAGGTCTGGCAATGGACTCCGTTCGTGATCCTGCTGATGCTGGCGGGGCTGCAGAGTCTGCCCCAGGACGTCTACGAGGCCGCAGATCTGGAGAACGCTTCGGCCTGGCAGAAGTTCTGGGGGATCACCTTCCCGATGCTGCTGCCGGTGTCCGCCGCGGTGGTGTTCATCCGCATCATCGAGGCGTTCAAGATCATGGACACCGTGTTCGTCCTGACCGGGGGCGGGCCGGGAACGTCGACCGAGACATTGACCCTGTTCGCCTATCAGGAGGGCTTCAAGAAGTTCAATCTCGGCTACACGTCGGCGCTGAGCTTCCTGTTCCTGCTGACGGTGATCCTGTTCGGCATCGTCTATCTGGTGCTGATCCGTCCGCAGGTGGAGAAGCGGATATGAGCATCCGGCGTCCGATCGTCTTCTTCCTGTGCCTGTTCTGGGCGTTGATCACCCTGTTTCCGCTCTATTGGACGGTGATCACCGCGTTCAAGCCGCCGCCGGCGGTCAACCGCGGGCCGACCTACCTGCCGTTCATCGATTTCCAGCCCACCCTGCAGGCCTGGATCGACGCTTTCTCCGGCATCCGCGGGGACTTCTGGCAGCCCCTGTGGAACTCGACCGTGATCGGCATCTCCGCCACGGTGCTGTCGGTGGCGCTCGGCTCGATGGCGGCCTACGCGCTGGCCCGGTACGAGTTCCGGGTCAAGCTGGGGGCGGGGCTGGTGTTCTTCGGCCTCGCCCTGGGCGGCTACCTCCTGTTCCACTACCCGCTGGAGTTCAGCCGCGCCCAGGCGATGGGCCTGGCCTTCCTGGTGGCGCTGCCGAGCTGTCTGATCGCCAACCGGTTGCCGCTGCCGGGCCCGATCCTGGGCAACAAGGACGTGCTGTTCTGGTTCGTCTCCCAGCGGGCGTTCCCGCCGATCGTCACGGCGTTCTCCCTGTATCTGATGTATTCCGAGATCGGGCGGGAGGGCTTGCGGCTGCTCGACACCTATCTCGGGATGGTGCTCTGCTACACCGCGTTCTCGATCCCGATCGTGGTCTGGCTGATGCGGGACTTCTTCGCCGCCCTGCCGGTCGAGGTGGAGGAGGCCGCCCTTGTCGACGATGTCCCGCGCTGGCGGATCTTCATCGAGATCGTGTGCCCGATGGCGGCGCCGGGGCTGATCGCGACCTCGCTGATCACCTTGGCGTTCGTCTGGAACGAGTTTCTGTTCGCGCTGCTGCTGACGACCTCGCGATGGCAGACGCTGCCGATTCTCTTGTCGGGACAGAACAGCTATCGCGGCGACGAGTGGTGGGCGATCTCGGTGGCGGCGTTGTTCGCCATCATCCCGATGATGGTGGTGGCCATGGTCCTGGCCCGCCTCATGCGCTCCGGGCTGACGATCGGAGGGATCCGGTGACCGGCCCCGGCGACAATAACCAAGGACCAACAGCAAGGGAGTGAAGCTCGTGCGTAGAGTATTCCTGGCGACCGCCTCCGCGGCGGCCCTGACCTTGGCGGCCGGTACTGCCGGCGCCCAGTGCGATCCGGATTTCAGCGGCGTGACCGTGACGGTCGGTTCGCAGACCGGTCCGTTCATCGCGTCGGCGATGCAGATGGCCGGCGAAACCTGGGCCGAGCAGACCTGCGGCGAGGTCGATGTGGTCGAGTTCCCGTTCGGGGAGCTTTATCCCAAATACCTCACCGCCATGCTGCAGAACGAGGCGACCTTCGACGTCATCACCTTCGCCCCGGCCTGGACCCCGGACTTCGCGCCGTACCTGTCGGAAATGCCGGCGGAGATCCGCCAGACCGAGGCCTGGCAGGACATCGCCCCGGTCTACCGCGACCGGCTGATGGTGTGGGACGGCGTGCACAAGTCGCAGACCATCGACGGTGACCTGCACACGCTGAGCTACCGCACCGATCTGTTCAGCGATCCCGCCGAAATGGCCGCCTTCGAGGCCGAGTACGGTTATCCGTTGGCCGCTCCGGAAAGCTGGGACCAGTACTACGACATCGCCGCGTTCTTCACCCGGCCCGATGACGGGCTGTGGGGCACGGCGGAAGCCTTCCGCCGCGGCGGCCAGCAGTTCTGGTTCTTCTTCACCCACGCCGCCAGCTACACCAACCATCCGGATGCCCCGGGCTGCATGTTCTTCCATCCGGAGACCATGGAAGCCCAGATCAACAATCCGGGCTGGCTGCGGGCGCTGGAAGACTATATCCGGTCGGTCGAATACTCCCCGCCGGGTGCGCTCAACTTCTCGTCCGGCGACATCCGTACCGCTTTCGCCGGCGGCCAGGTGGCGATGAACTTCGATTGGGGCGACACCGGGACGATCTCGGTCGACCCGGCGCAGTCGACCGTGGCAGGCCATGTCGGCTCGGCGCTGACCCCTGGTTCAGATCAGATCTACAACTGTCTGACCGGGGAGTGGAGCCAGTACGACTCGGTCATCCGCTCGCCCTTCATGGCGTTCGGTGGCTGGCAGGCGGCCGTGCCGGAGGCCTCCGACGATCTCCAGGCGGCGTGGCACTTCATCGAATGGGCGTCGAACCCCGAGAACTCGCTGCAGGCGGCGATCACCGGCGGGTCGGGCGTGAACCCGTACCGGTTCAGCCATTTCGAGACCATCGACGTCTGGCTGGGCAATTTCAGCCAGGTCGAGGCGGAAGCCTATCTCGGTGCCCAGCGCGGCAGCCTCGAAGCCCCGAACATCACGCTGGACATGCGGTTGCCGGGCTATTTCTCGTACACCGAGATCCTGGAGATCGAGCTGTCCCGTGCGTTGGCCGGTGATGTCGAGCCGCAAGACGCCCTGGACGCCATCGCCGAAGGCTGGGATGAGCTGACCGACGAGTTCGGCCGCGACGCGCAACTCGCCGCCTACCGGGCCTCCATGGGCCTGCCGCCGATGTAGGACCGACCGGACCGGGGTCTGCCACCCGGCCGGTCCGGGCCGAACCTTCGCCATCCGGCCGACCGATACCGGCCGGTCGGGTGGCGCTCCATTCCGAACCTATCGTTGCGAGCCAACCATGGCGGGTGTCAGCCTCACCAATATCTCCAAGGCCTACGGCGATGTCACCGTGATCGACGGGCTCGACCTCTCGATCGAGGACAAGGAGTTCGTCGTGCTGGTCGGCCCGTCGGGCTGCGGCAAGACCACGACCTTACGGATGATCGGCGGCCTGGAGGTCGTCACCGGCGGTACGGTCATGATCGGGGACCGGGACGTGACGACCTTGCGACCGGGCTTACGCAACTGCTCCATGGTGTTTCAGAACTACGCCCTGTATCCGCATATGTCGGTACGGGACAACATCACCTACGGCATGAAGGTGCGCGGCGTGGATCGGGCGGAGATGGACCGCCATGTCGCCGATGCGGCCCGCATCCTCGGCTTGGAGCCCTATCTCGACCGGCGCCCCAAGCATCTTTCCGGCGGTCAGCGCCAGCGCGTGGCGATCGGCAGGGCCATCGTCCGCAACCCGGACGTCTTTCTGTTCGACGAGCCCCTGTCCAATCTCGACGCCAAGCTGCGGATCGAGATGCGCACCGAAATCAAGAACCTGCACCGCCGGCTCGAAGCCACCATGGTCTACGTCACCCACGACCAGGTCGAGGCGATGACCATGGCCGACCGGGTCGTGGTGATGAACCAGGGGGTGATCGAGCAGGCGGCCGAGCCGATCACGCTCTACGAAACCCCGGCCAACATGTTCGTGGCGGCGTTCATCGGCGCGCCGAGCATGAATTTCCTCAAGGCCACCGTCGCGGGCGGGGAGGGCGGCTTGGCGGTCGTGCTGTCCGACGGCACCCGGCTGCCGATCCCGGCGGGCCGGCACGCACGCTTCGGCAAGCTGGACGGCCGGCCGGTGGTCTTCGGGATCCGGCCCGAGCATATGGCCGACGGGGCGCAGGGGCCCGCGGTGATGCAGGCGATGCCGACCGCGATCGAACCGCTCGGCCCGCACACGCTGGTGGTGGGCCACGCCTCGTCAGGGGAGCCGCTGACCGCCCAGGTCGATGCGCACACCGCCGCCGCTCCGGATCGGGCGATGCCGATCACTTGCATGATGGAGAAGATGCATCTGTTCGATCCGGATACCGGCCAGGCGCATTGATCGGGGGCCGCGCCGGCCCCGTGTCGACCCGGCACTCCGGAGGGAACCCACTCGATGGACGTCACCCGGCGACGAACGCTCGGCCGCACCGGACTGGAGCTCACCCAGCTCGGCTTCGGCGGGGCGCCGATCGGCAATCTGTTCCGTGCGCTGACCGATGCCGAGGCGCATGCCACCGTCCAGGCGGCCTGGGACGCGGGCGTCCGGTATTTCGACACCGCCCCGCTATACGGGTTCGGCCTGTCCGAACGGCGGGTCGGGGACGCGCTGCGGGCTTTCCCGCGGGACTCTTACGTGCTGTCGACCAAGGTGGGCTGCCTCGATCTGCCCGCCGCCCCGGGAGAGTACAGTCATCCCAACTGGAAGGACCCGCTGCCGTTCAAGCCGGTGTACGACTACACCTATGACGGCGTGATGCGGTCGTTCGAGGCCAGTCTGAACCGGATCGGCACCTATCGGATCGATCTGCTGTATGTCCACGATATCGATCCGGTGACCCATGGCAGCCCGGCAACCGCGGACAAGCATGTCGCCGACCTGTTCGAGGGCGGTGGGTACAAGGCCCTGGTCAGCCTGCGCGACCAGAGGGCCATCGCCGGCTTCGGCGGCGGCCTGAACCTGTGGGAGACGTGTCAGCGGCTCGCCGAGCGGGGCGACTTCGATGCGTTTCTCCTGGCCGGGCGCTACACCCTGCTGGAGCAGGAGGCCCTGGAGACGTTCCTGCCTTTGTGCCAGTCGCGCACCATCGGCATCGTTCTGGGCGGGCCGTACAACAGCGGCATCCTGGCGACCGGTGCGGTGCCCGGGGCGACCTGGAACTACGCCCCGGCCCCGCCGGCGATCATGGACAAGGTCGCCCGTATCGAGGACGTGTGCCGGAGCCATGGGGTGACCTTGGCCCAGGCGGCGCTCAACTTCCCGCTACACCATCCGCAGGTTGCGACCGTGATCCCCGGTGCCGCCACGGCCGATGAGATGATCCGGAACCTGGCGACCGCGGCGGTGGACGTCCCGCCCGTTCTGTGGGCGCGGCTCAAGGCCGAAGGCCTGATGCGGGACGATGCCCCCACGCCTTGAAGCGATGGCTTAGCCTTCGATCAGCGAGCGCCAGCGGGCCGCGTAGGCGTCCAGGCCGGGCAGGTCGACCGGTGCGACATCCGTGAGGCTCGGCCTCGGTATCGGCAGATCCGTTTGCCGGTGCCATAGCAGGGCCGCCCCCAGGGCCGTCCCTTCGGGCTCATCGGATACCCGGACCGGCTGGCCGGGACGCAAGGCCGCCAACAGGGCCGCATAGTGCGGCGTGCGGATGAAGCCGCCGTCCAGGACGATCCCGCCGCGGCAGTCCAGCGCGTCGAGCGACCGGGTCGACATCAGCGCGGCATAGAGCACGCCGATCGCCGCGCGCTGGCCCTCGGTGTCCGGGGCCGCGCCGATCCGCCGTCCCCGGCCGCCGACGCAAGGCACCGGGCCGCCGCTGTCGGTAAACGCGGGCAGGGCCATCGCCCCGCCGGTGACCGCCCAATGGAGGTCTTGCGGCGTGACCGCGCCCGGGTCGGCCCCGCCGGCCGCCAGCGCGGTCTCCCGGCTGACCATGAACCGGGCGCAGGCGACCGGATGACCGTCGGCATCGGTGTTGGTGTTGGTGTCCCGCGCAGGCTCGAGCCGGTCCAGCGGGCAAGCCGGGTTGAAGCTGATCAGCCAGGTGCCGGTGGACATCAAGGTGAAGTCCCCGCCCTCCGGCAGACCCCAGCGATAGCGGAGATAGTTGGCGTTGCTGTCGTGAATGCCGACCAGCACGGGGGTCGACGGCGGCAGGCCGGCGCGGGCCGCCACCGATGGCAGCAGCGTGCCGGCAATCGACCAGGCGGGCTGCATCGGGGGTGTCAGGCGATCCCATCCCCGTGCGACGGCGAGCGAACTCGGACCCCCCGCCGTCACCGCCCACAGGTGGGTCTGGGCACCCAGCGAGGTGACTTCCCCGACCATCCGGCCGGTCAGCCGCCAGGTCAGCAGTTGCGGCAGTGTCAGCAGGTGCTGCGCGCGGGCGAACGGTTCCGGGAACGCCTGCGCTTGCCAGAACATCTGCCGCGCCAGCGTCAGCCCGGCCGGGTTGGTGGGGGCGTAGACCTCCCGGAACGGCGGGGCGATCCCGGCATAGGTCTCGGCGATATCGGCGGGCGGCTCCGCTTCGTAGTCCATCACCGGCAGCACCAGGGACGATCCGTCGACCAGGCCGGCGGTCGAGCCGTAGCCGCAGGGCACGATCGCCAGGACCTCGTGCGCCGCCACCAGGCCGGTCAAAGCCTCGACCAGCCAATCGATCACGCCGTCCAGGTCGAGATGGGGGTAGGGACCGTCCCGCCCTGGCCGGTTGGGGGCGGTCCACCGGCCGATCACCCGATGGTCGAGGGATACCGCCGCCAGCTTCAGGTTGGTCTTGCCGAGATCGATGACGGCGATGCAGGGCGTCATGGTCGGGTGTCCCGGTTCGGCGGATCGGCAGGTGTCGGATCGGTCCTGCCGCGACGGTCGGCCGGCGGCAACCGCCGATTGCCGGGGCATCGGCCGGCCGCTAGGGTGCGGCGGCCGAATGGACCCGCACATCGCGCCACACCCGCGACCTGCCCGAGGAAGCACCCGATGAGCCCACCCGACACCATAGCGCTGTGCCGCGCCCTGATCGAGGCGTGCCGGGAAATGAACGCCCTTGGCATCAACCAGGGTACGTCGGGCAACATCAGCGTTCGGGTGCCGGACAGCGACCGGTTCCTGATCACCCCTTCGGGCATTCCCTATGACCGGATGGCGGTCGACCAGATCGTCGAAATGGACCTCGAAGGCGGCTATTACGGCGACCTGCTGCCGTCCAGCGAATGGCGGATGCATTACGACATCTATCGGACCCGGCCCGACGCCGGGGCGGTGGTGCACACCCACGCCAATTATTGCACCGCCCTGTCCTGCCTGCGCCTGGGCATTCCGCCGTTTCACTACATGATCGGGGTGGGCGGGGGCACCGATATCCGCTGTGCCGACTACGCCACCTTCGGCACCCAGGCGTTGTCGAACAACATGCTGGCGGCCCTGGACGAGCGGAAAGCCTGCCTGCTCGCCAATCACGGGATGATTTGCCTGCGGGAAAACCTGGACAAGGCCATGTGGCTGGCGGTCGAGGTGGAGACCTTGGCCAAGCAGTACTGGGTCGCCCGTCAGATCGGCGAACCCGTTCTGCTCGATCAGGATGAGATGGCGGGCGTGCTGGCCCGCTTCGCCACCTATGGCAAGCAGCCGCACGAACTGACCGACCGCGACGCGCCGGCAGTGGAAGCGCCGGTACATCGCACTCCGGCCGCAGCTTGAGGAACCTCGATGCCCAATACCCGACTGCCCGGCCTGGGGGAGCCCATCGATCCGTTCGACCAGGACGGCTTCGATCTCGACGACGCCATAACGGCCGAGGGTATGGAGGAGCTGATGGACTCCATGCTCGGACCGAACCCGGCTCGGCTGTTCCTCGATACGGCGGACGCGTCGGCCCTGAAGGGCCTGTTGCCGCTGGGCTGCTTCTTCGGGGTGACCTGCAACCCGACCATCCTTAAGCGCGACGGCGTGCCCTGCACCCTCGATGGGCTGACCCGGCTGACCCGGGCCGCGCTGGATGCCGGTGCGGTGGAGGTGCACCTGCAGGCCTGGGGGGGAAGTGCCGACAACCTCTTGGCCTGCGCCCGGGCGCTGCTCCAGATCGCCTCGGATGTGGTGATCAAGCTGCCGCTGACCCGGGAGGGTGTGCAGGCCGCCCGGCCCCTGATCGACCAGGGCACCCCGGTGACCCTGACCGGCGTCTACGCCGTCCACCAGGCGCTGACCGCGGCCAGCCTGGGGGCCGCCTATGTGGCCCCGTATCACGGTCGACTGGCCGACCGGGGTGCGGATGCGACGGCGGCGGTCCTGGCGATGCAGAAGATCGTCGATAAGGCGATGACCGGCTGCCGCCTGCTCGTCGCGTCCTTGCGCGACCCCGATACGATGGCGATGCTCGCGGCCGAGGGCTGCGACACCTTCACCGTCGGCCCGCAGGTGGCCCAGGCGCTGTTCACCGACCCGCACACAAGCGAGGCGGCCGAGGCGTTCGAGGCCGACGCGATCGCGGCCGGGGCCGCCCCGGTCTCGCCGGCGCCGAAACCGCGCAGCCGGGGACGTGACCGCCGCACGCGGGGAGGGCGGCGATGATCGTCGCATGCGGGGAAGCGCTGATCGACTTCGTCCCCATGACCGCTGCCGATGGCAGCCGGGGGTATCGGCCCTGCGTCGGCGGGTCGCCCTACAACACCGCCGTCGCCATGGCCCGGTTGGGGGTGGCGACCGGGTTTCTCGCCCGGTTGTCGACCGACTTCTTCGGCCAGATGCTGCGCGATCATCTCACCGCCAACGGCATCGACATCGGCCTTTCGGCCACCGCCGGCCAGCCGACGACCCTGGGCTTCGTCAGTCTCGACCAGGGCGACGAGCCGCAGTTCGCCTTCTACTCCAACGGTGCGGCCGACCGGTCCTTGGTCCCCGGCGACCTGCCGGACACCCTGCCCGAGTCGGTCCGCTGCCTGCAGTTCGGCTCGATCTCACTGATGCAGGAGCCGTCGGCCACGACGCTTGCCGGCTTGATGCGGCGCGAGGCGGGACACCGAGTGATCAGCCTCGACCCGAATGTCCGTCCCGGGCTGATCCCCGACCGGATCGCCTGGCGGACCCGGCTGGAAGGCTGGGTGGCGCTGGCCGACATCGTCAAGGTCAGCGCCGCCGACCTTGCCTGGCTCTACCCCGGGGCCGAGCCGCTCGATCGGGCGCGGGCCTGGCTCCGCTCCGGGCCCAAGCTGGTCGCCGTCACCTTCGGGGCCGACCGGTCGGTGGGCCTGTTCGCCGACCGGTCCGTGGTGGAACCGGCCCAGCGGGTCACGGTGTCCGATGCCGTCGGTGCCGGCGACACGTTCCATGCGGGCCTGTTGGCCAGCCTGGACCAGGACGGCCTGCTGGCGGCCGGCGGTCTGTCTCGGCTCGATTCGACCAGCGTGGCGCGGGCGCTGCGGCTCGGCGCCCGGGCCGCGGCGATCACCGTCACCCGGCCGGGGGCGGACCCCCCCACATGGGAAGAGGTGGTCGCCCGGTTCGGCCCGTTGTGAGCACCCGGCCGACACCCGTGCCCCGACCGAGTACGAGGAGCAAGCCTCGTCGCCATGTGTCAAGTGCGTCCGCGCTTGTGCGAGGCCAGCCCTGCGGGACGCCTGGACGAGAGGACACTTCGAGGTCCGGTCCCCTCAGCGCAAACCGGTGTCGGGCCGTACCTGTTCGATGACGACCCCGCCCGGGACCAGCACCGGGCGGTCGGCTGATCCGTCGGCGGTCGGCGGCGCGCAGCGGGGGCGCAAGGCACCGCAGTCCCAGCGCCAGCCCGCCGGCGTGGTGTCCAGCAGGCTCTCCCGGAAGAACCGGCAGGCGCACGCCACACCGGCCTGGCAGCTCAGTTGGCCCGCCCGCTCGGCCACGCAGCGTGGCGGCTCGGACTGGGCGGGGGCCGGATCGGCCGCAAGCGCGATCGGCAGCAGGATCGCCAGCGCCGCGACGAGACGTTGCATGCGCGATATCCCTTCGTTCCCGGACCTTCAAGGATGGGCAGTGGCTTCGCCGTCCGTGACGTCTCCAACGCCTGCAGACGACCGGCCTCCAGGAACGTTAGGTAGGCGGAGTGGACGACCTGTCAGACCGGCCCGCCGGGGCCGTCGCGTCGGGCGGCACCGTCTTGAAAGACCATAGCTGGAGCCATCTGTGCCGGAAACGGTGCACATGGCTCCCGACACCCGCTTGCGCTGAGGGGACCTCATCGCCCGTCGTCCTCGCGTTCAGGCGTCCCGCGGTGTCTTTCCTCGCAACAGCTCGTGCGCGCCGGCCAAGTCGCGATGAGCCGGGCTCATCGCGACTTGGAACAACGTCTTAGAATCGATCCTCTTTCCGTATTTCGAGAGAGCCACCCGAAACACCGGACGATCCAGACCAACCTGCGTTCAGATGGACTTATCTGAACGTAGGTAAGGTGATCGACTACAAAGAGTGAGAGCCTCTTATCGGCGTCCGTTCGGACGCAGGACGCTCTAGCCCAGATACCAGAACTTGACGACGAACAGCACGGCCAGGACGACGACCGCGGGTTTGGCCTGATCGACGCGCCCGGACAGGAGCTTGATCGCCGCGTAGGTGATGAAGCCGAAGGCGATGCCGTGGGCGATGGAGTAGGTCAGCGGCATGGCGATCGCGGTCACCAGGGCCGGGGCGTATTCGGTGGGGTCGTCCCAGTCGATCTCGGCCAGGCCACGGGCCATCAGGCAGGCCACGAACACCAGCGCCGGGGCCGTCGCATAGGCCGGGATCGAGCCCGCCAACGGCGACAGGAACAGGCACAGCAGGAACAGCGCGGCCACCACCACGGCGGTCAAGCCGGTCCTGCCCCCGGCGTTGATGCCAGACGCGCTCTCGATATAGCTGGTGGTGGTCGACGTCCCGAAGGCCGAGCCGGCGATCGTCGCGGTACTGTCGGCCACCAGGGCCTGGCGCAGCCGCGGCAGCCGGCCGTCCTTGTCGAGCAGCCCGCCGCGATGGGCTACCCCGACCAGCGTGCCGGCGGTGTCGAACAGATCGACGAACAGAAACGCGAACACCACCGCGATGAGCCCGATGTTCAGGGCCCCGGCGATGTCGAGCTGCAGGAAGGTGGGCATCGGGTCGGGCGGCATCGAAGCGATCCCGCCGAACTCGCTGACCCCGAGCACCATCCCGATCAGCGACACGCCCAGGATCGCGATGATCAGCGCGCCCGGGACCCGGAACCAGGTCATCGCCGCCATGGCGACGAAGCCGATGGTCGCCAGGATCGGGGCCGGCTGGGTCAAATCGCCGATCGTGACCAGCGTTGCCGGGTGGTCGGCGATCAGCCCGGCATTGGCCAGGCCGATGATCGCCAGGAACAGCCCGATGCCGGCGGAGATCGCCAGCTTGAGCGATTTGGGGATCGCGTTGATGATCTGTTCGCGGATCGGCAGGATCGACAAGATCAGCATGATCACGCCCGACAGGAAGACGGCCCCCAGCGCCACCTGCCAAGTGTAGCCCATGCCCAGGACCACGCCGTAGGTGAAGTAGGCGTTCAGACCCATCCCCGGCGCCAAGGCGATCGGGTAGTTGGCGTACAGGCCCATGATCAGCGTGCCGACGGCCGCGGCCAGGCACGTCGCCACGAACACCGCGCCGAAATCCATGCCGGTGGAACTGAGGATGGAGGGATTGACGAAGACGATGTACGCCATCGTCAGGAAGGTCGTGAGGCCGGCCATCACCTCCGTCTGAACGGTGGTGCCGTTTTCCCTCAGCTTGAAGAGCTGTTCGAGCATCCGCGGATTCCTTATCGGTTGCCAATGGAACAGCGCCCCGCCGTCCGGGTCCGGGGACTCGAACCGTCGGTGTGGCGCTGCTGCAATAATTCAAGTTCCGCACCAAGGGCAATCGGCCAGGTTTCATCAATGCAACGCTCGGTGCTTGATCCTGCTTCCCGCCGCGGCCGCGTGGACAGGGGACGGCGGCTCGACTAGACCCTGGCCCATCTGTGCGTTTCTCCAGGAACGGCTCCCGCCGGCCCGCCTGTCCTCCACCCAGTCGAACGGCACCCGATGCGTCTGTCCTCCTTCTTCCTGCCGACCCTCAAGGAAACCCCGGCCGAAGCGCAGATCGTCTCCCACCGGCTGATGCTGCGGGCGGGCATGATCAAGCAGACCGCCGCTGGCATCTATGCGTGGCTGCCGCTGGGCTTGCGGGTCTTGCGCAGGATCGAGACCATCGTGCGTGAGGAGCACAACCGGTTCGGGTTCCAGGAACTGCTGATGCCGACCATCCAGTCGGCCGATCTGTGGCGGGAGAGCGGCCGCTACGACGGCTACGGCAAGGAGATGCTGCGCATCAAGGACCGTCACGAGCGGGATCTGCTCTATGGCCCGACCAACGAGGAGATGATCACCGACATCTTCCGGACCCATGTGAAGAGCTACCGGCAACTGCCGCTGACGCTCTACCATATCCAGTGGAAGTTCCGGGATGAGATCAGGCCGCGGTTCGGTGTGATGCGCGGGCGTGAGTTCCTGATGAAAGATGCTTATAGCTTCGATGTGGATTATCTCGATGCAAGAGCGACTTACAATCGCTTCTTTGTCTGCTATCTGAGCACGTTCCGGCGCATGGGCCTGACCCCGATTCCGGTCCGGGCGGAAACCGGGCCGATCGGAGGCGATCTCTCTCACGAGTTCCACATCCTCGCCGACACCGGGGAAAGCGAGCTGTTCGTCGACCGCAGGTTGCTGGATCTCGATCTGACGGGCCGGGCCTTCGCCGACGACGACGAGATCGGTGCCTTCGTCAAGGAGGTCACCGACATCTACGCCGCGGCCGACGAGATGCACCGCGCCGATCAATGCCCGGTACCGCCCGACGACCTGGTGACCCGCCGTGGCATCGAGGTCGGACACATCTTCCATTTCGGGGCCAAGTACTCCCAGCCGATGGGGGCGCGGATCACCGACCCCGAAGGCCATGAGCGGGAGGTGCAGATGGGCAGCTACGGCATCGGGGTGTCGCGCCTGGTCGGCGGGATCATCGAGGCGAGCCATGACGATGCCGGCATCGTCTGGCCCGGAAGCGTTGCCCCCTTCCAAGTCGGTGTGATCAATCTGAAGGCAGGAGATGCCGCCTGCGACGCGGCGGCCGGCGATTTCTACGCCAAGCTCCGGGCTGCCGGTGTCGAAACGCTGTACGACGACACCGATGAGCGGGCGGGGGCGAAGTTCGCCACCATGGACCTGATCGGCCTGCCCTGGCAGGTGACGGTCGGCCCGCGCGGTGTGAAGGCCGGCACGGTCGAGGTCAAGGACCGTGCCTCCGGGGAGCGGGAGGAGCTGAGCATCGACGCGGCCCTGGCCAAGCTGACCGCAGCGTGAGGCCGATGGCGTCCGGCTGCCACACTCTGACCATCGAAGCAGGCTAGCGCGTCCGGTCATGTTCAACGCCTTCGAACGCACCGTTGCCTTCCGCTACCTGCGCGCGCGCCGGCAGGAAGGGTTCGTCTCCGTTATCGCAGGCTTCTCGCTGGTCGGGATCGCCTTGGGGGTCGCCACGCTCATCATCGTCATGGCGGTGATGAACGGTTTCCGCATCGAACTGGTCAACCGTGTCCTGGGGTTGAACGGCCACCTCAACGTCTATGGCGTCGCCGGTTCGCTGGGCGGCTACACCGAGTTGATCGAGGAGATCGAAGCCATCCCGATCGTCCGCGGGGTCACCCCGGTGATCGAGGAACAGGCATTGGTGACCCGGCGGGGCAGGGCCACCGGCGTGGCCGTGCGCGGGGTCGATCCGGCGGCCTGGATGGCCCGACCGGCGGTGGCGGAGAATCTGCGCCTCGCCCGCGATGTTGGATTCGAAGGCGACGACGTGATCGCGATCGGTCGGCAGTTGGCCAGCCGGCTGGGGGTGGTCATCGGCGACGAGCTCACCCTGATCGCTCCCCAGGCCAACATCACCGCGTTCGGGTCCATGCCGCGGGCGCGGGCCTTCACGGTCGCGGCGACCTTCGATGTCGGGATGTTCGAATACGACAGCGGCTTCGTCTACATGCCGCTGGAGGCCGCCCAGATCTTCTACCGGATGGCGGACCGGGTGACCGGCCTGGAGATTTTCGTCGACGATCCCGACGACCTGCAGCCGGCCTATGACGCGCTCGATCCGGTGGTCGGCGACCGCGGGCGCCTGTGGGACTGGCAGCGGGCCAATGCCAGCTATTTCAACGCGCTCGCGGTCGAGCGCAACGTGATGTTCCTGATCCTGACGCTGATCATCCTGGTGGCGGCCTTCAACATCATCACCGGGATGGCGATGCTGGTGAAGGACAAGGGGCGGGATGTCGGCATCCTGCGCACGATGGGCGCGACCAGCGGGGCGATCATGCGCATCTTCTTCCTCACCGGCGCTGCGATCGGGATCACCGGAACGATGGTCGGCTGGGTCGTGGGCGTGGTATTCTGTGCCAATATCGAAGCGATCCGCCAGTGGCTGCAGACTCTGACCGGAGCGGTGCTGTTCGACCCGGAGCTGTACTTCCTGTCCCAATTGCCGGCGGAGATGCGGGCCGAAGAGGTGGTCGCCGTGCTGGCGATGGCCCTTGTGATCTGCTTCGTTTCCGCGATCCTGCCGGCGTGGCGGGCCGCCCGGCTCGATCCGGTCGAAGCGCTGCGCTATGAGTGAGGGCACGGTCCGCCTCGCGCTGTCCGGCGTGACGCGGCGCTTCACGCAAGCCGGGGAAACGCTCGATGTGCTGCGCGGGGTCGACCTCGCGCTCGAAGCCGGTGAGATGGTGGCCCTCGTGGGACCGTCGGGGGCGGGGAAGTCGACCCTGCTGCAGTTGTGCGGCTTGCTGGAGAGGCCGACCGACGGCCGAATCCTGATCGACGGCACCGACGCGGCCCGGTTGAATGACCGCACCCGGACCCGTTTGCGGCGGACCGAGATCGGCTTCGTCTACCAGTTCCACCATCTGTTGCCGGAGTTCAGCGCGCTCGAGAACCTGGTCATCCCGCAGTTGATCGCCGGCCGGAAGCGGCGGGATGCGGTCGATCGGGCACGGGACCTGCTGGAGATGGTCGGACTGACCGACCGGACCAGGCACCGTCCGGCCCGGCTGTCCGGTGGCGAACAACAGCGGGTCGCCATCGCCCGGGCCCTGGCCAATCGCCCGGGCCTGCTGCTGGCCGACGAGCCGACCGGCAATCTCGATCCGCATACGGCCGACGGGGTTTTCGCGCTTCTGCGGCAGCTCGTCCACGGCGCCGGCCTCGCGGCTCTGGTCGCCACCCACAATTTCGAGCTGGCCCGGCGGATGGACCGGGTGGTCGAGTTGCACGACGGCACCGTGCGCCCCTGGTCGTTGGCGCGTCCGGCAGTAGCCGAATAGGCCCGGTGCCCCCAGCCGGGTTCGGCCTTGGCCGACTCGGCCGGGTGGGGCCAGACTGTCCGGACTCCATACCCCCCTGGAGCATCCTACGTCCGAAACGGACACGGATAAGATGCTCTAACTCCTTGAAGTCGATCAACTTATCGACGTTCGGATGATCCCATCTGAACGAGGTTGATCTAGAGCGCCGGGATCCGACGATGACCCTCGCCGATTTCGTGCATCTGCGCGTCCACTCCGCCTATTCCCTCGCCGAGGGGGCGATCAAGACCAAGGATCTGATCGGGCTCTGTCGGACCCACGCCATGCCGGCGGTGGCCGTGACCGACACCAACAACGTCTTCGGCGCGCTCGAAGTCGCGCTGGCCGCCCAGGCGGCCGGTGTCCAGCCCATCATCGGCACGATCCTGCTGGTCGCCCGGCCGGAGATCGAAGACGGCACCGCTGCGATCGGTCGCAGCGGTGCCCGTCCCGAACCCGATCAGCTGGTCGTCCTGGCGCAGAACGATCAGGGCTACGAGAACCTGATGGTGCTGCTCAGCCGGGCCTATATGGAGACCCCGAACGGGGAGACTCCCCATGTCTCCTGGGCGTCGCTGGCCGAACGTCACGCCGGCCTGATCGCGTTGACCGGTGGTCCCAAAGGGTCGGTCGGGCGCCTGCTGGCCGACGGTCAGACGGCGGCGGCCGAGGCTTGCTTCCGGCGGTTGCGGCAGATCTATCCGGGCCGACTCTATGTCGAACTGCAGCGCCATGGCCTGGCGGTCGAAGACCGGATCGAGCCGGGTCTGTTCGATCTGGCGGACGGCCATGACGTGCCGCTGGTCGCGACCAACGACGTCTACTTCGCCGACGAGGACATGTACGCCGCCCATGACGCGCTGCTGTGCATCGCCGGCGGAGCGTATGTGGGCCAGGACGATCGGCGGCGGGAGACGCCGGACCACAGGTTCCTGTCGGCCGCGGAGATGCGGGCCCGTTTTGCCGACGTGCCAGAAGCGATCGACAACACGCTGGCGATCGCGCGGCGCTGTCACACCATGCCGCGGAAGCGACAGCCCATCCTGCCGGCCTTCGATACCGGTGAAGGCCGGGACGAGGCCGCGGAACTCCGGCACCAGGCCCATGAGGGGCTCGATCAGCGCCTCGCGGCTCACGTCTACACGCCGGAGATGACGCCGGCCGCCCGGGACGAGGCCGCGCGCCGGTACCGGGAGCGGCTCGACTACGAACTCGGCGTCATCGAAAGGATGGGCTTTCCGGGCTACTTCCTGATCGTGGCCGACTTCATCAAATGGGCCAAGGGCCAAGCCATTCCGGTCGGACCGGGTCGGGGATCCGGTGCGGGTTCGGTGGTGGCGTGGGCGCTGACCATCACCGATCTCGACCCCTTGCGGTTCGGCTTGCTGTTCGAGCGGTTCCTGAACCCCGAACGGGTGTCGATGCCGGATTTCGACATCGATTTCTGTCAGGACCGCCGTGACGAGGTGATCGCCTACGTCCAGGAGAAGTACGGCCACGACAAGGTCGCCCAGATCATCACGTTCGGGAAGCTGCAGGCCCGCGCGGTGATGCGGGACGTCGGCCGCGTCCTGCAGATGCCGTACGGCCAGGTCGACCGGCTGTGCAAGCTGGTCCCCAACAACCCGGCCAACCCGGTGACCCTGGCCCAGGCCATCCGGGACGAGCCCCTCTTGCAGCAGGAGCGGGACAAGGACGAGACCGTCGCCACCCAGATCGACATCGCGCTCAAGCTCGAAGGGCTGTACCGCCACGCCTCCACCCATGCGGCCGGGGTCGTGATCGGCGACCGGCCGCTGGAGCGGTTGGTCGCCCTGTACCGCGACCCGCGTTCGCCGATGCCGGTGACCCAGTTCAACATGAAGTACGTCGAGCAAGCCGGGCTGGTGAAGTTCGACTTCCTGGGTCTGAAGACGTTGACGGTGTTGCAGCGGGCGGTCGACCTGATCGCCGAGCGTGGCGTCCCGATCGATCTTGCGACCATCCCGCTGGACGACCCCAAGACGTTCGAGTTCCTCGGCACCGGTGCGACGACCGGCGTGTTCCAGCTGGAATCCGCCGGCATGCGGGACACTCTGCGCCAACTCAAGCCGAACCGGTTCGAGGACATCATCGCTCTGGTGGCGCTCTACCGCCCCGGCCCGATGGCCAACATTCCGACCTATATCGCCGTGAAGACCGGCAAGCAGGACCCCGACTATCTGTACCCCACCCTCCAGCCGATCCTGGAGGAGACCTACGGCATCATGATCTATCAGGAGCAGGTGATGCAGGTGGCCCAGGAACTGGCGGGGTACACCTTGGGTCAGGCCGACCTGCTGCGCCGGGCGATGGGCAAGAAGATCAAGGCCGAGATGAAGGTGCAGAAGTCGCGCTTCATCGACGGGGCGACGGCCCGCGGGGTCGAAGCCGCCACGGCGTCGCGGATCTTCGACCAGGTCGAGAAGTTCGCCGGCTACGGCTTCAACAAGTCCCACGCCGCGGCGTACGCCCTGGTCGCCTACCAGACCGCGTTCCTGAAGACCAACTACCCGGTCGAGTTCCTGGCCGCGTCGATGACGCTCGATCTCGGCAACACCGACAAGCTCAACACGTTCAAGCAGGAACTCGATCGTCTCGGCATCCCCCTGCTGCCGCCGGACGTCAACCGGTCCGGAGCGGAGTTCACCGTGGAACGGGACGAGCATCCGCACGGGGCGATCCGCTACGCGCTGGGGGCCATCAAGGGGGTCGGGGTCGAGGCGATGAAGGGTGTCGTCGCCGCGCGCCGGGCCGGCCGGCCTTTCAAGGACCTGTTCGATTTCGCCCACCGGGTCGACCCCAGATCGGTCAACAAGCGGATCCTGGAGAACCTGGTCCGGGCCGGCGCGTTCGACGGCCTCAACGCCAACCGGGCCCAGACCTTCGCCTCGATCGAGACGGTGTTGCGGTTCGCGCAAGCCGCGGCGGATGAGCAGTCCTCCGGTCAGGAGAGCCTGTTCGGCGGCGTGGCGACCCCGCCGCCGACGCCGCGGCTGCCCGAGCGTGAGGACTGGGAACGGATGGAGCGGTTGTCCGAGGAGCATGCGGCCATCGGTTTCTACCTGTCGGCCCATCCGATCGATCCGAAGCGGACGGCCCGATTGGGCTGCGTCACGTCTTCCGAGATCCAGCCTCGGGCCCTGTCCGGGGCGACGTTGCTGAAGCTCGCCGGGATCGTGATGTCCAAGCGGGAGACGAAGACCCGCACCGGCAAGCGGATGGCCTTCGTCGCCCTGTCGGACACGTCGGGCGGGTTCGAGGTCACGCTTTTCGAGGAGGTGCTGGCGACCTGCCGCGAACTGCTTCAGCCCAAGACCAACCTGCTGATCGAGGCCGAGGTGCAGCTGCGCGACGGTGACGTGCGGCTGACGGCCCAGCGGGTCAGCGCCCTCGATTCGGCGATCGAGGCCTTGGGCACCTGTCTTCGGGTGACCGTCGATGATCCGGACGGCGTGTCCGCCATCAAGGAGGTGGTCGACCGGTTTCCGCCGGGGCGCGGTGAGATCCGCCTGCTGGTCGCCCCGTCGCTGGAGGAGGAGATCGAGATCGATCTCGGCCTCGGTGTCCGCCTGTCGGCCGAGGCGCGGCAGGCGATCAAGAGCCTGCCGGGGGTGGTGGCGATCGGCGAGCTGTAGACCGGGATGCCGCCGGCAACGGGGTAGGGCAGCCCTGCACCGATCGGCTTGCACGATCCGGCCGGGCGGCGTACACCCGCCGCACTGCCGGGCCGAAACGCCCCGCGGGTTAACTTCACACGCAAGCAGCGCCGGTTCGGGCTCCGCCCACCGGCAATCCCGGTGCCCAGATCCGCCGCAGCCGCGGCGGTCGGGGTCACGGCTTGCGGAGGACGAACCGGAAGAGGACGACGTCAACGATGGCCGGACCGACGTTCACCATGCGTCAGCTATTGGAAGCTGGCGTCCACTTTGGTCACCATACCCGCCGCTGGAACCCGAAGATGGCGCCGTACATCTTCGGCGTGCGCAACGGCGTGCACATCATCAATCTCGAACAGACGGTGCCGCTGCTCTATCGCGGGCTCGAAGCGGTGCGCGAGACCGTCGCCGGCGGCGGCCGGGTGCTGATGGTCGGCACCAAGCGGCAGGCGCAAGACTATGTGCGCGATGCGGCCAGCCGGTCGGGCCAGTACTTCGTCAACCACCGGTGGCTCGGCGGGATGCTGACCAACTGGAAGACGATCTCGCAGTCGATCAAGCGGCTGAAGGAGATGGACGAGTTCCTGGCGAGCCCGGACACCGGCTTGACCAAGAAGGAAACACTGGAACGCACGCGCGAGCGCGACAAGCTCGAACTGTCCTTGGGCGGGATCCGCGACATGGGCGGCCTGCCGGACATCCTGTTCGTGATCGACACGAACAAGGAATCCCTGGCGGTTCAGGAGGCGAACAAGCTCGGCATCCCGGTCGTGGCGATCCTGGACACGAATTCGAACCCCGAAGGGATCACCTTCCCGATCCCCGGCAACGATGACGCGTTGCGCGCCATCTCGCTGTATTGCGATCTGTTCGCCCAGGCGGTCGGGGCTGGGCTCGAGGCCGAGCTGGGCTCCTCCGGCATCGACTTCGGCGAACTCGAACAGCCCGGCGAGGAGCATCTGCCGGACGATGGCGGTTCCGAAATCGTCGGCGAGGCCGAGACCGAGCAGCCGGCGGCGGACGCGTAAGGCCGGCCGATCACCACCGACCGGGCGTCGGTCGTCCGCATCGGCCGCGGCACGACCAGGATGCGCATCGATTGGGGCAGGGCGCCCGACCGGGGGTGCCTTGGACCGTTGGCTTGAGGGGCCCCGGCATGTGCCGAACCGGCACGGGGCCGGTACTGTGAAGAGAAGGGCAAACCATGGCTGTCACCGCCACGGCAGTGAAGCAACTGCGCGAGACCACCGGCGCCGGTATGATGGATTGCAAGAAGGCGCTGACCGAAACCGATGGCGACATGGATGCCGCGATCGACTGGCTGCGCAAGAAGGGCTTGGCGGCGGCCGCCAAGAAGTCCGGCCGCGTGGCGGCCGAGGGGCTGGTCGCGGTCGCCGGCGACGGGCCCGTGGCCGCCATGGTCGAGGTGAACTCGGAAACCGACTTCGTCTCCCGCAACGACCAGTTCCAGGAGTTCGTGGCGAGCCTGGCAACGCTGGCGCTGACCAGCGACGGTACCGTCGACGGTCTCAAGGCGATGGACTATCCCGGCACGGGCCGTAGCGTGGCCGAGGAACTGACCGACAAGATCGCCACCATCGGCGAGAACATGAACATCCGCCGGGTTGCCCGGCTGTCCGTCGATACCGGTACGGTGGCCAGCTACGTCCACTCGGCCGTCGCGCCCAATCTCGGCAAGATCGGCGTGCTGGTCGCCCTGGCGACGGACGGTGCCGCCGAGGCGGTCGCCGGCATCGGGCGCAGCATCGCCATGCATGTCGCCGCGGCCCGGCCGGAGGCGTTGTCCATCGGCGACGTCGATCCGGCCGCCTTGGAGCGGGAACGCGCCGTGCTGTCGGAGCAGGCGCGCGCCTCGGGCAAGCCGGAGGCCATCATCGACAAGATGGTCGAAGGGCGCTTGCGCAAGTACTACGAAGAGGTGGTGCTGCTCGAACAGCTCTATGTCGTCGACGGCGACCGCAAGGTGAAGGCTGTCGTGGCCGATGCGGCCCAGGAGGCCGGCGCCCCCGTCGATATCACCACCTTTGCGCGCTTCACTTTGGGGGAAGGGATCGAGAAGGAGGAAACCGATCTCGCTGCCGAAGTGGCGGCTGCGCTGTCCAATTGACGACAGATCGTCTAGGTATGGGGCGTCGGACGGGTCTCTAACCGGGCTGCCGACGCCCTTTTCATGTCCGTCGTCGCCACCTTACGCAACCGGTCACCTGCGCCCGGAGCGGCACGCCGCCGCGCCGGGCGTTCAGGCCCGGGGATCGGGGTGTCGGCGTCGACCCAAGCCATGCTCGAGACCGTGATCATGTCCGCCAGCCCGTCCCCGGTCGCCTCACGCTACAAACGAGTCCTGCTGAAACTGTCGGGTGAAGCCCTGATGGGGTGTCAGGGCTACGGCGTCGATCCGGCCATGACCGCCCAGGTGGCCGACGAGATCGCGTCGGTCCGCGCCCTCGGCGTTGACGTCTGCGTCGTCGTCGGCGGCGGCAACATCTTTCGCGGGGTCGTCGGAACGGCGCAAGGCATGGAGCCGGCCACAGCCGACTATATGGGCATGCTCGCCACGGTGATGAACGCCTTGGCGCTGCAGTCGGCATGCGAGGCCCGCGGCATGCTGACCCGCGTGATGTCGGCGATCTCCATGCAGTCGGTGTGCGAACCGTACATCCGGCGGCGCGGCATCCGGCACATGGAGAAGGGCCGGGTGGTGATCTTCGCCGCGGGCACCGGCAATCCGTTCTTCACGACCGATACCGCCGCTGCGTTGCGGGCGTCCGAGATGGATTGCGACGCCATCCTCAAAGGCACCCAGGTCGATGGGGTCTACGACGACGATCCGCAGAAGAACCCCCATGCAAAGCGGCTCGAAACGCTTACGTTCCACGATGTCCTGGCCCAGGATCTCAAGGTGATGGATCATGCCGCGATCTCGCTTGCGCGGCAGAACCGCATCCCGATCCTGGTGTTCTCGATCCACGAGCCGGGCGGCTTGGCGGATGTCGTGTCCGGGCGGGGGCGTCACACCATCGTCACGGATGACGCTTGAATTTGCCGCGTCAGGCTGGGACACAGCCTGCGCAGGTCACGGTGATACCGATTTGGAGAGGCGGAGGAGACCCCATGCAGGAATTCGATCTCGATGACATCGAGCGTCGGATGGACGGGGCGCTGGAAGCGCTGCGGCATGAGTTTGCCGGGCTGAGGACCGGCCGGGCGTCGCCGAACCTGCTCGATCCGGTCACGGTCGACGCCTATGGCACCCGGATGCCGCTCAATCAGGTGGGGACCGTCGGTGTGCCGGAACCGCGTCTGCTCACGGTGTCGATCTGGGACAAATCGATGGTCAAGGCCGCCGAGAAGGCGATCCGCGATGCCGGTTTGGGTCTCAATCCGCAGTCCGACGGAATGCTGATCCGGATCCCGATCCCGGAGTTGAACGAGGAACGCCGGCGCGAGCTGGGCAAGGTGGCGGGCAAGTATGCCGAACAGGCCCGCATCGCCGTGCGCAACGTACGGCGGGACGGGATGGACGTGCTCAAGAAGCAGGAGAAGGAGGGCGACCTCTCCCAGGACGATCACCGCCTGTACGCCGACGAGGTGCAGGCCGTGACCGACAAGCATATCAAGGCGATCGACGATATGCTGTCGGCCAAGGAAACCGAGATCATGAGAGTCTGAGGAAGGGGCTGGTGACCACCTCCCTCCAGCCCAACGGGCCGGTTTCCCCCCATCACGTGGCGATCATCATGGACGGCAATGGCCGCTGGGCGCAGACCCGCGGTCTGCCGCGGACGATGGGCCATCGCGCCGGCGTCGATGCGGTCCGCCGGACGGTCGAGGCGGCCGGCCATGCCGGTGTGCGGTATCTGACCCTGTTCGGGTTCTCCACGGAGAACTGGCGCCGGCCGCAAAGGGAAGTGCGTGACCTGCTCGGCCTGATCCGGATCTATCTGCGCGCCGAGCTGGGCACTCTGATCGACAACCGCATCCGGTTGCGGATCATCGGCAACCGTGATCGCCTGCCGGCATCGTTGGTCCGGGACTTCGATCTCGCCGAACGCCGGACCGCGGATCTCGACGCCATGACGCTGACGGTCGCCATCGACTATGGAGGGCGCGACGAAATCGTCCGCGCCGTCAAGGCGATCGCCGCGGCGGCCAGGTCGGGTGCGGTCGAGCCCGAAGCGATCACCGAGGCGACGATCGCCGGACACCTGTTCGCCCCGGATATCCCCGATGTCGATCTGTTGATCCGGACCAGCGGCGAAGCTCGCCTCAGCAACTTTCTGCTGTGGCGGCTGGCCTATGCGGAGCTTGTGTTCGTCGATACGCTGTGGCCGGATTTCGGGGCGGAGTCGCTGGACCAGGCGATCGACGCTTACCATGCCCGGGATCGACGGTTTGGAGCGATACCAGTCGGTGCGGCTATCGGCTAACTTTGCGACGCGGACGGCGACGGCGGTCGTTCTGGGCCCGCTGTTCCTGGCGATGGTGATCTGGGGGGGACCTCTGTTCGCCGTCCTGATTGCCGTCTTGGCGGTGATCTGCATCCGCGAATGGGTGCGCCTGGTCGTCGCCGACCCGACCGTCCTCGCCGCGCCGACATTGCAGCGCGGCGCGCTGTGGCTCTCCTACGCCGCCATCGGGGCGATCGTGGCCGTCGAGATCCTGATCGGTGAAGGCTGGGCCTTGACCTTGGTCGTGGCGACATGTCTGGGGGTCTGGCTGATCCTGATGGCCTGGAAGGTGGCCCATGCCACCACGCTCAGCCTGGGCATCGCCTATGTCGGACTGGGCGCGATGGCGGTCATCTGGCTGCATGGGCAGGTCGACAAGGGACCCCTGCTGGTGGTCTGGCTGATGACCGTCGTCTGGGGCGCCGATATCGGCGGCTATGTGGTCGGCAAACTGGTGGGGGGCGCCCGCCTGGCGCCAGCGATCAGCCCGAACAAGACCTGGGCCGGCGTGGTCGGTGGCATCGTGCTGGCGACCACCGCGGGAGGCCTGGTCGGCTGGGCGATGGGGGCCGACCGATTGGCCCTGGCCTTAGCCCTAGCGGCGGGCCTGGCCGTCGGATCGCAGCTGGGCGATCTGTTCGAGAGCTTCACCAAGCGCCGCTTCGGTGCCAAGGACAGTGGCGATCTGATTCCCGGTCACGGCGGTTTGCTGGACCGGGTCGACGGCGTGCTGGCCGCCGCCCCCATTCTGGCGCTGTTTCAGGCAACCCTCGGTGGGGCGCTGGCATGGTGGTAGGGACGACGACCGGCCCGGCCGGGCCCATGCCGGAGCGACGGCCGCGCATCACCTCGGACCGCCGCCGGGTCACCGTCCTGGGGGCGACCGGCTCGATCGGCGCCAGCACCCTCGACCTGATCGGCCGCCATCCCGATCGCTTCGACGTCGAAGCGCTGACCGCTCATCGGCAGGCCGACCGGCTGGCGGAACTCGCCCTGGCGTTCAAACCCCGGTTCGTTGCGATCGCCGATCCCGACCGACTGCCCGAGCTGCGGGCACGCCTATCGGGAACGGGGATTGCCGTTGCCGGCGGAGCGGCCGCCGTCGTGGAGGCGGCCGACCGTCCCGCGGACTGGGTCATGGCGGCGATCGTCGGCATGGCAGGCCTGGCTCCAACCCTGGCGGCGCTGCGCCGCGGCGCCACGGTGGCCTTCGCCAGCAAGGAATGCCTGGTGTCGGCCGGGCCGCTGATGCTGACGGTCGCCGAGCAGCACGGCGCCACCCTGCTGCCCGTCGACAGCGAACACAACGCCATCTTCCAGGTCCTGCAGGATCAGGCCGTAGACGGGGTCGAGCGGATCGTCCTGACGGCGTCCGGCGGCCCGTTCCGGACATGGTCGCTGGAAGACATGGCCCGGGCGTCACCGGCCGAGGCGGTCGCACACCCGAACTGGTCCATGGGGGCGAAGATCTCGGTCGACAGTGCGACCATGATGAACAAGGGCCTGGAGTTGATCGAGGCCGCCTACCTGTTCGATCAGCCCTCGGACCGGATCTCGATCCTGGTGCACCCGCAATCGGTGATCCACTCGATGGTCGCCTATTGCGACGGTTCGGTCCTGGCGCAGTTGGGCACACCGGACATGCGGACACCGATCGCCTACACCCTGGCCTGGCCCGAACGCATGCCGGCTCCCTCCGAACGGCTCGATCTCAGTACGATCGGGCGGCTGACCTTCGAAGCCCCGGACCCGGGACGGTTCCCCGCCCTCAGCCTGGCGCGGGCGGCACTGGAGGCCGGAGGATCGGCCCCGGCAGTGCTCAACGCCGCCAACGAGGTCGCCGTGGCGGCTTTTCTCGGGCGACGCATCGGGTTTATGGACATCATCGACGTCATCTCTTCGACCCAGCAATCCATGGGGACACAGCCCCTGGAAAGTCTCGATCAGGTTACCGACATAGATGCGCGCAGTCGGGCCGTCGCCGACGAGGCCGTATCCGACCGACGGCGGTAGGCACAAACCGCTATCGCCACTTCGTGGCCGACGATATCCTGCCATCTGTCGAACCGAATAACGGTGCCCAATCAATGGATCTCCTGGGCGGTGCCCTCAATTATCTGATCCCTTTCCTGGTCGTGCTGACGATCCTGGTGTTCGTCCACGAATGGGGTCACTACGCGGTGGCGCGCCGTAACGGCGTGCGGGTGGAGGTGTTCTCGATCGGCTTCGGGCCGGAACTGTTCGGTTTCAACGACAAGGCGGGGACCCGCTGGAAGTTCTCCCTGATCCCGCTGGGCGGCTACGTGAAGATGTTCGGTGACGCCGATATGGTGTCCCGCCCTGACGGGTCGACGCGGACGATGACGCCGGGCGAGCGGGACGTCTCGTTCCATCACAAGTCGCTTGGCCAGCGGTCGGCGATCGTGCTCGCCGGCCCCCTGGCCAATTTCGGGTTCGCCATCGTCGCGCTGACCGTCCTGTTCATGTCGGCGGGGCATCCCTTCCCGCCGCCGGTCGTCGGCAGCGTCCAACCCGGCAGCGCGGCGGAGATGGCCGGAATCGAAGCGGGCGATCGCTTCATCCGGGTCGACGATCAAAGGGTGCATCGCTTCGCCGATCTTTCCTCGATCGTGCGGCGGGCCGAGGGGCGGAGCCTGGAGGTCCTGCTTCAGCGCCCCGGCGAAGGGCGCGTCAGCCTCGCGGTGCTCCCTCGACTGGAGACGGTGACCTTGTCCGACGGCACCGAGGTGGAGTTGCCTCGACTGGGCGTCGCCGCAGCCACCGAACCGGTCGGGCCGCTGCGCGCCGCCACCAGTGCGGTGACCGAGACCGTGGCGCTGAGCTGGCTTACGCTGTCGGCGATCGGCGAGATGATCATCGGCGAGCGGGGAACCGAAGATCTCGGGGGACCGATCCGGATCGCCCAGATTTCCGGCGATGTCGCACAGTTCGGCATCATCGCGTTGATCTGGCTGATGGCGATCCTGTCGATCAATCTGGGTCTGATCAACCTGATGCCGGTGCCGATGCTCGACGGCGGGCACCTGATGTTCTATGCGCTCGAAGCGGTTCGGGGGCGCCCGCTGGGCGAACGGGCGCAAGAATATGGTTTCCGCATCGGCCTGGCATTGGTATTGACGCTGATGGTCTTCGCCACCTGGAACGATCTGGTTCAGCTTGAGGTGGTGTCGTATCTTCGCGACCTGCTATTCTGAGGGTCGATTCCCGATCGCGGGTAAGAGGCTCAGGTGTCCTTCCGCCAACTGATCGAATACGGCGTTCGTCGTCATGGGCTGCGGCGCAGCGTTTTGCTCGCCCTGTTCCTGGTTTTTGCTTGGAACACCTCCGTTCAGGCGCAGTTTAGCCTCGGAGGCTCCGGCCAGGTCATCGGCCGGATCGTGATCGAAGGGACCCAGCGGATCGACCCCGAAACGGTTCGGTCCTATCTGACGGTCTCGCCCGGCGACGTGCTTGACCCCCAGGATCTGGACGACATGCTCAAGGGCCTGTTCCGGACGGGCCTGTTTGCCGACGTCGTCCTGCGGCAGGACGGTTCGACCCTGGTGGTGACGGTGGTGGAGAACCCCGTCATCAACCGGGTTGCGTTCGAGGGGAACCTGCGCATCGACAACGAGACGCTGCAGTCCGAGATCCAGCTTCGGCCCCGGGTGGTGTTCACCCGGACCCGGGTGCAGAGCGATGTCGCCCGACTGATCGAACTCTACCGGCGGAGCGGGCGCTTCGCCGCGACCGTTGAACCGAAGATCATCGAACTCGATCAAAACCGGGTGGATCTGATCTTCGAGATCAACGAAGGCCCGCTGACCGAAGTCCAGAGGATCAGCTTCGTCGGCAACGAGGCCTTCTCGGACAGCCGTCTGCGCCGGGTGATCCAGACCGAAGAGTCCCGGTTCTGGCGGCTCCTGAGCACGTCCGACAGCTACGACCCGGACCGGATCGCGTTCGATCGCGAGTTGCTGCGCCGGTTCTACCTGGGGGAAGGCTATGCCGACTTCCGGGTGGTGTCGGTCGCATCCGAGCTGACGCCCGACCGCGAGGCCTTCTTCATCACCTTCACCCTGGATGAAGGCGAGCGCTATCGGTTCGGCGAGGTCTCGATCGAGAGCCAGATCCCGGACCTGACGCCGGAGATGCTGTCGGATCTGATCGTGGGCCGTTCGGGCGACTGGTACTCGAACACCTCGGTCGAGGAGACGATCGGGGCCCTGTCCGAGGCGGCGGCCGACATGCAGTTCGCCTTCGTCGACGTGTCGCCCCGGGTGACGCGCGATCGCCAGGACCGGTTGATCAACATCACCTACCAGATCGGCGAGGGCCGCCGCGTCTTCGTCGAGCGGATCGACATCAACGGCAACCTGCGCACCGTCGACCGCGTGATCCGCCGGGAGATGCGCCTGGTCGAAGGTGATCCGTTCAGTGCCAGCCGGTTGCGGGAATCGGAGGCCCGCATCCGCAATCTGGGCTTCTTCAACCGCGTGGAGGTCACCAACCGGGCAGGAAGCAACCCCGATCAGACCATCGTCGACGTGGCCGTCACGGAACAATCGACCGGAGAGCTGTCGATCGCCGGCGGTGTGTCGTCGGGCGAAGGCCCGCTCGTCGCGCTGAGCCTGACGGAACGCAATCTGCTCGGGCGCGGACAGCGGCTGTCGTTCACCGCATCCTTCAGCGCCAACACCCAGGAATTCGACGCGAGCTTCACCGAGCCCTATTTCCTCGACCGCAACATGTCCGCCGGCGTCGATCTGTTCCGGATCACCAGGGACAATCAAGACGAAAGCTCGTTCGACGAGTTCACGATCGGGTTCGGCCTGCGGCTGGGATATCCGCTGGCGCCGAACCTGCGCCAGGTGGTCAATTACGGTTTGAGCGAACGGACCATCGAGAACGTGCCGAGCACCGCAAGCCGGTTCATCCGCAGTCAGGAAGGTACGCGCATCACATCGGCGATCGGTCACCGCATCACCTTCGATCGGCTGGACAATCGTCTCGATCCGACCGAGGGCTACTTCGTCAGCGCGGGCAACCAGCTCGCCGGTCTCGGCGGGGATGTGCGGTTCGTCGACGCGACGGCCTCGGGCGCGATCTATTATCCCGTGCTGGACGAGGTCGTGTTCAGCCTGTCCGGCGAAGGCGGGATCATCTTCGGGATCGGCCAGGACGTCGCCATCAACGATCGCTTCTTCGTCGGCGGCAACGATCTCAGGGGCTTCGAAAGCCGCGGCATCGGACCGCGGGACGGCAACGGCGACGCCCTGGGCGGGAACCAGTTCTTCAGCGGAACGGCCGAGATGAGTTTTCCGCTCGGCCTGCCCGAAGAGGCCGGGATCAGCGGTCGCCTGTTCACCGATGTCGGCTACCTGTCGGACATCGACGATGACCCGCAGGCGGGCGAGGTCATCAACCAGTCCGATTCGGTTCGGGTCGCCGTCGGCCTGGGGATCACCTGGCGGTCGCCGTTCGGACCCATCCTGCTCGATTACGCCTTCCCCGTCATGCACGAGGATTTCGACAAGGAGCAGGCGTTCAGCTTCAGCTTCGGAACGCGGTTCTGATGTGCGGTGCGCCGGCGGCACGACGGCGGTATCGGGCATGGATCACCCCCGCCACGGCGCTGTGTCTGGCCGTCATTCTGGGTCTGCAGCCGAACGTGACAGGGGCTCAGGCGAACGAGGGGGGGGCAGCCCTGGAGCCGCCGCCGGGTGACGGGCCGGACGCCGGACTTGCGCTTGTCGTCGTCGATTTCGACGGCGTCGTTCAGCGGTCCCAGGCGATGCAGAGCATCAACCAGTCGGTCGGCGGCCTGCAGCGCCTGCTCGGCGCGCGGTTCCGCGAAGAGGAGAACCGCCTGCGCCAGCGGGAAGCCGAGTTGACGGAACTGCGGGGCGTGCTCGATCCCGAGGAGTTCGCGCATCAGCGCCGGGCGTTCGAGGAAGAGATCGTCGAGATCCAGCGAGAGGCGCAGTTGCAGCGCGCCCGCTTGGATGCGGCCGAAGAAGCGGCCACCGGCCGGGTGCGGGAAGCGCTGATCGGGATCCTGGTGGAGCTGGCCGACCAGCGCAGCGTCCAGGCGGTGCTCGACAGCAGCACCGTCGTCCTGTTCAGTCCTCGGCTCGACGTTTCGGACGCCGCGAGCGCTCGCCTCGACGAGGTTCTGCCACGGGTCAATCTCGCCTTGCCGACCGAGTTGATCGATCTGCTGGGGTTGGGTCGAGCCGCACCGGCTCCGCCGCCGCCGGACCCGGACGCCAATGCGGGTGATTCGGTCCCCCAACCCGGGCAGCGATCCGTGGAGGACTAGAGCATCCTGCGTCCTAACGGACGCAGATAAGATGCTCTAAATCTTTGAAATAGATCAACCTGCGTTCAGATGAGTCCATCTGAACGCAGGTTGA
>JANQKE010000098.1 GCA_028281265.1 Alphaproteobacteria bacterium
GCCTCGAGCATCCCAAAAACCACCATCGCGTCGATCAACACGACAAACTGGGACCACACCGTCACAAACACACCACGCTGTGATCAATCCGGGCTAGGCGCTCAGCGGCCGGCGAACGCGCTGGGCGGCCATGGCGTCCGTCAACTGCCCGCGGGCGTCGGTCACGTAGACCGGCTCGAAATCGGCGGCGAACCTGGACGGCAACCGGTACAGTGGACGGTAGGCCCGCGGCAACGGGTCGGTCATCGCGCAATAGGTCGGCCGGGGCTCCCGCCATGTCTGCAGCATCTGGCGGACGCTGCCGATCCGGGGGCGATGGCCGTAGCGCAGCAGCGGCCCCAGGGCCGCCACCACGAGCTGGTCGGCCGCGTAGCGATCGCGGCGGTCCAGGGCATGGCCGATGACATGGCGCAGCAACGCGCGCTTGCGGCCCCGGAACTGCAGCACGTCCCGGACGAACGGGATGACGCGCTGCAGCGGCTCCCGCGGCCATTCGACCAGCTTCTGCCCGTCGAGATCGCTGAGCCGGACGCTGGGCATCAGGCGCCCCGTCTGCACGGCCTGATCGAAATAGGGCGTGCCGGGGATCGGGATGGTCAACGACAACAGGGACGGCAACGGAACGGTGACGTCGGCCAGCAGCCGGTCCAGTTGGCCGGCGACCTGATCGGTCGTCTGCTGGGCGAAGTCGAGCATCATGCCGTACTCGAACATGATCCCGTGCGCCGCACAGGCATCACCCAGCGATTTCGGATCGGAGGCCAGGCTCTGCCGTTTGTTGAACGCCTTCAGGACCGCAGCGTCGAGGGATTCGACCCCGGAGAACAGACCCAGGCAGCCATGCTCGGCGACGAAGGCGATGTTCTCCCGCCGCTTGAAGAAATCCCCGGTGACCAGCGCCCCCCAGCCCCGGAAAGCCCTCCGGCGCCAATGCTCGCCGAGCAGGCGCACGCGGGCTTCGAAGCTGGCGCGATTGTTGCCGTAGAAGTTGTTGTCCAGCACCATCACGCCATGGACGCGCCCCATGGCGGCGATCTGACGGTTGATGCTGTCCTCGGAATGGGCCGCGTAGGGTCGCCCCTCCCCGGTCAGGGAGCAGAAGGCGCAAGCGAAGTTGCAGTACTTGGTCGTCTCGATGAAGCCGAGGCCGAAGGACGAGCCGACCAGGTCGAGCCGCGGCGTCTCGCTCTCGGCACGATGGCCGGGACCGAAGACGGCATCGATGACGCCGCCGATGCTGTCGACGTCGCCCTGGCAGACATAGTCGAACACGCCCGCACAGAGCTGCGGCAGCGCGCGGGCGATCGGTCCGCCGATCACGGTGACGACGGACGGGTTGGCGTGCCGGAAATAAGCCGCAAGCTGCCGCGCGCGGTCGAACGCGGCCGTCAGCCCGCCGAACACCACCAGATCGGGCCAGGCGAACCGCTTGGGGTCGACCAGCGCACCGTGATACACCTCGTCATGGACCCGCATGGCGACGCGATCCCGGTGGAAGGAGCCGGCCAGATAGTAAGGCGCCATCGCCCGCGGCACGAACAGCCGGGTCGGTGCGGCCGACCGCCACGGATCGAAATAGGCGTTGACGATCAGAACCCGGCGGCGCGCGGATGCGGTCATGACCCTACCCTGTCCTCACCGGTCACCGGCGTTCGAGGCCGGCTCCACCGCCGACGGGCCGCACAGTGCGGTGTGCACCTTGACCTGGCAAGGCAAATGGCGGGGTGGAGGATGAATTGACCGGTGCCGTGGCGGTCAGTAGGCAATGCGCAGCACCGGCCCCGCCCTCGGTCCCGCGATCGGGCCGATCCGCCCCGCCGCCAGGAGGACGTCATGCCGGACCAGGTCGAGCCGCCCGCGCTGTCCGGGGCGATGACCGCCGATATCGTCGCCTCGACCCGGGACGGGATCATCACCGTGGACCGGGCCGGCCGGCTCACTTACGTCAATGCCGAGGCCGAGGCGATCTTCGGCCTGGCCCGCGCCGACAGTGTCGGCCAGACCTTCGCGGAAGTGTTCCTCCCCCAGGAGGGGCTCGACGCCTTCAGCGACTGCGTGATCGAGGCGATCCGTAACCCGACGGTTCCGCACACCGCCGATGTGACGATCGGCGGCGGCGATGCACGCCGCCATCTGAGCGTGCGCGCCACCTTGCTCCAGGACAGCGTCTCCGGCCAGCCGGAGGGGGTGCTGGTGCTGGTATCGGACGTCAGCGAGCGGGTGGAGCTGCTGGAAAACAGTGCGGCGCGGGAGCGGGAACGTGCCGCCACCGGCCGGTTCATCATCACGATCCTGACCATCTTCAGCGTGTTCACGCTGCTGCTGAAGCCGATCCAGCAACTCGCCCAGACGGCGTTCTTCGACCTCGGCCCCGTGCTGGCCCTGCTGACCCTGGTCGTGATCGCGTTCCTGATCACCCGGTGGACCGGCTCGTCCTTGCGGACCTACGGCGTCACGCTGACGGTCCGGCGCCGCGACCTGTGGGACTCGGTGATCTGGTCGCTGGCCCTGTGCGGGCTCATGACGATCGGCAAATGGATCTGGCTGATGCAAGACGGCGGGGGGAACGGCACCGAGCCCGTGTTTGCGTTCTTCGTCCTGGACGACGGGACGCGCGTGACCACGGTGGGCCTGTTCGCCTTCGGGCTGTCGGTGTACCTGGTCTCGGTCCTGTTCCAGGAGTTCGCGACCCGCTGTGCGATCCAGGCTCCGCTGGAGCGGTTCCTCAACGGGGTGCTGGCCCATCCCGGCTGGGTGGCGAACCTGACCGCGACCCTCCTGTTCGCCGTGCTGCACGCGCATCTGAACCCGATCGTCTCGCTGACGGTGATCCCGGTTTCGCTGCTGTGGGGCTGGCTGTTCATGCGGTCGGGAACGGTGCTGACCCCGATCATCTCGCACACCATCATCGGGGTCTATGCGATCTTCATCCTGGGCGTTTTCGCCGGCCTGGATCAGATCTGACCGACGACGGGCGCCGGCACCGCGAATCGTCGGGCGCCGACCCCTTAGCCCCACCGGCAGGACCGGACCCGAAGCGGGGCGCCGCCGGTTGCCGCGCGCGGACGGCCCCGCCGAGCGACACGGAGCCGGTCGGAAGGGCCGTCGGCCCTCCTCCCCCCAAGCTCGGCAGGCAACGGTCGCCGCCCGGCACGACCGCAATCTCCGGGTCCGTTGCCGGCCCGTCGGCGCATGGTTGCGACACCGGCGGCCGGCGCGTGGGCATCAAACGGACGATTCTTGCCTTGACAACCCGATTTTAGCCAGGCTTCAATTTTACCCACACTAAAAGCACGGCGCGCTTGGAGACGGGCGATCGCCGTGCCGACCGAAAGGCGGGAACGGTTCTGTCCATGGCAACGCCGGAGCGCATCCCCCGGGCCCCTGACGACGCCCCCGATCTCGGCCTCCGGCTGCGGGCGCGGCGCAAGCGGCTCGGCCTGACCCTGCAGGCGGTGGCCGAGCGGGCCGGGCTGACGGCGGGCTTCATCTCCCAGGTGGAGCGCGGGATCACCGCCCCGTCGCTGTCGTCGCTGGCGGCGATCTCGCAAGTCCTCGGCATCGACATGGAGACCGTGTTCCAGCAGCCCCGAGGAGCGGAGTCGCTGACCCGGAAGGACACGCGGCCGGTCTACGGGTTCGACCCGAACTCCCTCAAATACGAGCGGATCTCGTCCTACTTCCCGGGCAACCTCCTGCGCTCGGTGATCATCCACGAACCGCCGGGTCACCGCAGCGCGCCGATCAGCCACGAAGGCGAAGAGCTGTTCTTCATCCTGTCGGGCTCGATCACCGTGGAACTCGACGGTGTCCGTACGGTGCTCGATGCGGGGGACTCGATCCACTTCGCCTCCAGCCGCACCCATTCGACCTGGAACCATACGGCCGAGCCCGCGAGCATCCTGCATGTCTGCACCATGGACGTGTTCGGGGACGTGCCGGCCCACGGCATCGCCGGCCCGCCGCCGGGCGACCCCCTGCCCCGGACCGAGCGATAACGAGAACCACCGGAACACACCGAACAGGACAGAGGAGATGGAGATGAACCGCGTCGTGAAGACGGCCTCGGCCGCGCTGCTCGCCACCACCATGCTGACGGCGGCCCTGCCGGCCGCGGCACAGACGGTGCTGCGGCTCGACGAGGTCCCGGTCGGGGAGCTCGACCCCGCCAAGGCGACCGACAACGCCGACAGCATCCTGATGTTCAACGCCTACGACACGCTGGTGCTGCCGGCCCAGGGGGGACCCGGCCATGTGCCCCACCTGGCCGAGAGCTGGGAGATCGACGGCAACACCTTCACCTTCACCTTGCGCGACGGTGTGACGTTCCACAGCGGCAACCCGATGACGGCCGAGGACGTCGTCTTTTCGATCGAGCGCACCCGGGCCCTGGGTCAGGGCTTCGCCTTCCTGTTCACCATCGTCGAGAGCGTGGAGGCGGTCGACACCCGCACCGTCCGCATCACCCTGTCGGAACCCTATACCCCATTCATCGCCTCGCTGGTCCGGCTGCCGATCGTCGACCGCCAGGCGGTGATGGCCAATCTCGGCCCGGGCGACGGCGAGATGGGCGACTGGGGGGCGGCCTATCTGTCCGGCATGTCGGCCGGCACCGGGGCCTATCGGGTGGTCGCCCACAACCCACAGGACGAGACGGTGCTGGAGCGGAACCCCGACTATTTCCTGCCGATCGCCCAGGGCGCCCCCGATCGGGTCCGCCTGCGCTACGGCCTCGAAGCGGCGACGGTGCGCACCCTTCTGACCCGGGGGGAGCACGACATCACCTCGCAATGGCTGCCGCCGGAGGTGCTGCGGGCGCTCGCCAATGGCGGGGCGCAGATCCTCAGCGAAAGCGGTACCGGGGCCTTCTACATCAAGCTCAACACCACCAAGCCGCCGCTCGACGACGTCAACTGCCGCCGCGCCCTGGCGGCCGCCTACGACTACGAGACCGGCTTGCGGATCACCCAAGTGACCGACGACTGGGCGCAAGGCCGGCCGTCGACCGGGGCCATCCCGGTCGGCATGTTCGGCTCCAACCCGGCCGAAGAGACCCTGTCGCGCGACATGGACGCCGCGCGCGACCATCTCGCGGCCTGCCGGTACGACCCGGCCGACCACACGCTGGAGATAAGCTGGATCGCGGAAGTCCCGATCGAGGAGCGGTTCGCCCTGCTGATGCAGGCCAACTTCGCCGAGCTCGGCTTCGACAGCGAGATCGTGCGGGTGCCCTGGGCGCTGTTCACCGAACGGGTGTCGAGCCCGGAGACCACGCCGCACATCTCCCAGATCTTCTCCAACGCCCAGACCGGCGACCCGGACACGCTGCTGTATCCGATGTATCACTCCTCCACCCACGGGACCTGGCAATCGCCGGAGCATCTCGATGATGCCGAGGTCGACCGGCTGCTGGTCGAAGGCCGCACCGCGGCCACGCCGGAGGCGCGGGAGGCGGCCTACGCCGCGCTCAACGACCGGCTGATGGAGGTGGCGGCGACGATCTACGCGTTCGACCGCAACTCCCTGTTCGCGGCCAACCCGCGGGTCACCGCGCCGGCCTTGTCCGACCCGGCCTACGCGTTCGGCCTCGATGGCATGGGCTTTTCCTTTCGGCTGATGGACATCGCCGAATAGCCCTCGCGATCGGTGCCTGCCGGGGGCGGGTTCTCCCTCCCTCCCGACCCGTCCCCGGCCTTTCCTCCCACCCCGCCCGCAAGGCCCCCGCGCCATGCAAGCCGTCCTGCGCGTGCTCCTCAAACGCCTCGGCACCTCGGTGATCGTCCTGATCGGGGTGTCAATGCTGATCTTCGCGATCGCCCGGGTGATCCCCGGCGACCCCGCACGCATCGCGTTGGGACCGAACGCGACGGCCGAGCAGGTCGAGCAACTGCGGACAGCCCTGCACCTCGATCAGCCGATCGCGGTGCAGTATCTCGAATTCCTGCGCGATCTCGGCCAGGGCGATCTCGGCATGTCGCTCTACACCAACCGGCCGGTCGCCCAGGACATCGCCCAGTTCCTGCCCGCGACCCTGGAGCTGATCTTCGTCGCCGGCGCGCTGATGATCCTGATCGGCCTGCCGCTGGGCATGATCGCCGCGCGCTATCGCGGCCGCTGGCCCGACGATCTGGTCCGGGTGATCGCGATGCTGGGCGTATCGGCCCCCAGCTTCGTCTGGGCGGTGGTGCTGATGCTGGTGTTCGCGTTCTTCCTGCCGATCTTCCCGGTCGCGGGCCGGCTGGCCGAGGGCTTCGACGTGCCGACCGTGACCGGCTTTCTGACCGTCGACAGCCTGTTGGCCGGCGACCCGGCCGCCTTCGTCAGCACGCTGCACCACATCGCCCTGCCGGCCTTCGCCCTCGCCCTGTCCGGCATCGGCCAGGCGGCCCGGCTGACCCGGGCCAACATGGTGGAGACCTATGACCGGCCCTATGTCGAGATGGCCCGGTCCTATGGCTGGCCGGAACACAGGATCGCCACCCGCTACGCCTTCAAGCCGTCGCTGATCCCGTCGCTGACCATCATCGGCCTCGATTTCGCGGCCATGCTGGGCAACGCCTTTCTGGTCGAGGCGGTGTTCGCCTGGCCCGGGCTGTCCCGCTACGGCGTCGAGGTGATCCTGAGGAAGGACCTCAACGCCATCGTCGGCACGGTCCTGGTGATCTCGGCGGCGTTCCTGATCGTCAACATCATCGTCGACCTGCTGACGGCCGTCATCAATCCCCGCATCCGCTATTCGGAGCGGGCGAAATGAGGCGGGTGATCGGCATCCTGCTGGCGAACCCGCTATCGCTGCTCGGCGTGGTGCTGGTGGCCCTGGTCGTGCTGGGCGCGGTGTTCGCCGATTTCCTCGCGCCGTTCCCGGAGCATCGCGGCGCGGTCGTCGACTTCCTGAACTTCAACCGCCCGCCGGAATGGCCCTACATCTTCGGCACCGACCTGGTCGGCCGCGACCTGTTCAGCCGCATCCTCTACGCCTACCGGATCTCGCTGATGCTGGGCGTCGTGGTGCTGGCGATCGCGGTGCCGATCGGGGTCACCATCGGTCTGCTCGCCGGCTATCTCGGCGGGGTGTGGGAATACCTCTTGATGCGGCTGACGGATGTGTTCCTGTCGATCCCGCCGCTGGTGCTGGCGATGTCGATCATGGGCCTCCTGGAGCCGACCCTGATCAACGGCATGCTGGCGGTCACGGCCATGTGGTGGCCCTGGTACACAAGACTGGTCTACACCATCACCCGCGGCGAGAAGGAGGAAGGCTACGTCCTCGCAGCCGAGGTGATCGGCGCCTCCCGCTCCCATGTGATGTTCCGGGAGATCCTGCCCAACTGCGTGCCGGCGGTCATCACCAAGATGACCCTGGATCTGGGCTTCGTGATCCTGATCGCCTCGTCGCTGTCGTTCCTGGGTCTCGGCGTGCAGCCGCCGACCCCGGATCTCGGCTCCATGGTCGCCGAAGGGGCCGACTACCTGCCCGATAGCTGGTGGCTGACGGTGTTCCCGGGCCTGGCCATCCTGGTGGCGGTGTTCGGCTTCAACCTGGTGGGCGACGCCCTGCGCGACATCCTGGGGGCGGAGCGGTGACCGACCCCGTCCTCGCCCTCCACGACCTGCGCCTGGCCTTCAAGGGCTTCACCGGCACGACCGAGGTGCTGCACGGCCTCTCCCTGTCGATCGACCGCGGCGAACGGGTGGCGCTGGTCGGGGAAAGCGGGTCGGGCAAGTCGGTCACCGCCCGGATCGTGCTCGGCCTCATCCAGGAGATGCGCGGGGCCAAGGTGTCCGGCCGGCTCCGCTTCCAGGGCCAGGACCTCGACCGGCTGCCCAAGCGCGCCCGGCACGGCCTGCGCGGCACGGCGATGTCGATGATCTTCCAGGATCCGACCTCGTCGCTCAACCCGGCCTACCGGATCGGCACCCAGTTCCGGGAGGTGCTGGCCCGCGGCACGCCCGGCATCACGGCCGAGGCCGCCACTGCCCGCGCCACCGCGCTGTTGGACGAAGTCGCGATCCCGCAGCCCGACCGGGTGCTGGCGGCCTACCCGTTCCAGCTCTCCGGCGGGATGAACCAGCGGGTGATGATCGCGATGGCGCTGGCCAACGAGCCGGCACTCCTGATCGCCGACGAGCCGGGGACGGCGCTGGACGTCACCGTCCAGGCCCAGACCCTGCGGCTGATGCGCCGGGTGGTGGAGCAGCACGGCACGGCCGTCCTGTTCATCTCCCACAATCTGGGCGTGGTGCGGGAATTCGCCGACCGCACTTACGTCATCTATCGCGGCCGGATCGTCGAGCACGGGCCGACCGAGGCCGTGTTCCACACCCCCGGCCATCCCTACACCCGCGCCTTGATGGCGGCCCAGCCGCGCATCACCGGCGGCGGCGTGCCGGAGATCGCCGAGCGGGACGCGCAGTACGGCGACCCGATGGTGGTCCACCCGACCGGGGCCGCGGCGGGGGCGGGCGCATGACCGCACCGCTGCTCGCCCTCCAAAACCTGTCCAAGACCTTCCGGTCGCACGGGCACGCGGTGCATGCGGTCCAGGACGTCTCCATCGACGTCGCGGCCGGGGAGTGCCTGGCGATCGTCGGCGAGAGCGGCTCGGGCAAGAGCACGCTGGCCAATATGGTCCTGGGCATCCTGGCGCCGTCGGCCGGGGAGATCCGCTACGACGGCCAAGCGCTGCCCGCCAGGCGCACCCTCGCCCACCGCCGCGCCCTCCAGCTCGTCCAGCAGAACCCGCTGTCCGCGCTCAACCCCAAGCGCAGCATCGGCGCCTCCCTCAGGCTGGCGTTCGACGTGCACAGGATCGGTGACCGGGCGGGCCGCACGGCACGGGTCGGGGCGTTGCTGGAGGATGTCGGCCTGCCGGCCGACTTCGCCCAGCGACCGCCGGCCGCCCTGTCCGGCGGGCAGCGGCAGCGGGTGGCGATCGCCCGCGCCTTGGCCTGCGACAGCCGGCTGCTCGTGCTCGACGAGCCGACCTCGGCCCTCGACGTGCTGGTGCAGTCCCGAATCTTACGGCTGTTGGCCGATCTCAGGGCCGAACACGGGCTGACCTACCTGTTCATCAGCCACGACCTGGCGGTGGTCCGCAACATCGCCGACCGGGTGGCGGTGTTCGAGAAGGGCCGCATGGTCGAGCTCGCCCCCACCGACCGGCTCTTCACCGCGCCCGAGCACCCCTACACAAGACGGCTGATCTCGGCCGTCCCCGTCATCACGGAGGATGAAATCACGATGCGAGACCAACTCGCACACGGGGCCGCGTGACCCCTGCACCCGATCCGTTCACCACGGCCCTGGCAGTCGCCGACCCGCAGCCGGAAACGGCGTTTGCCGCGCTGGGCCGGCTGGCCGACGCGACCGTCGGCGCCCGGCTGTTCACCATCATGACCTTCGATCCGGACACGCGGGAAGCCCGCCGGGTCTATTCGAACCAGCCCGACGCCTACCCCACCTTCGGCACCAAGCCGGTCAACCGGACCTGGTGGTCGGGCCATGTGCTGGACGGCCACAACATCTTCGTCGCCAACACCATCGAGGCGATCGCGGAGGTCTTCTTCGACCACGCGCTGATCCGCTCGCTGGGCTGCGAGGCGGCGCTGAACCTGCCGATCGTGGTCGGCGGCCGGGTGATGGGCACGCTCAATTGCCTCGACCGGGCCGGCCGGTACACGCCCGACCGGGTCGCCGCTTCGGACGGCCTGCGCCTGCCCGGTGCGGCCGCCTTCCTCCTCCACGCCCTGACCGACCGCCAAGGAGACCGTGCCTGATGGCCAAGATCGTTCGGGTCGCCACCGATGTCGGCGGCACCTTCACCGACCTGGTGGCGTTCGAGACCGACACCCGGACCGGGGCCGCCACCATCCGCACCGCCAAGGCCGACACCACCCCGCCGGATTTCGAGCGGGGGGTGCTGAACGTCCTGGACAAGGGCGGGATCGACCCGGCGGGCATCGACTTCCTGGCCCACGGCACGACGGTCGTCATCAACGCCCTGACCGAGCGCAAGGGGGTGACCGTCGGGCTGATCACCACCGAAGGCTTCCGCGACACGCTGGAGATCGCCCGCGGCAACCGGCCGGACTTCTTCAACCTGTTCTACGAGAAGCCCAAGCCGTTCGTGCCGCGTTACCTGCGCCGCGAACTGCCCGGCCGGATGACCTATCGGGGCGAGGAGCGGGCGCCGCTGGACCTCGGCCCCTTGGCCGGTATCGTCGCCGATTTCCGGGCCGAGGGGGTGGACGCAGTCGCGATCTGCTTCCTGCACGCCTATGCCGACGCCGCCCATGAGGAGGCCGCACTGGCCGAACTGCGGCGGCTGTGGCCGGGGGTGTCGGCCGTCGCGTCACACCAGATCACCCGCGAGTGGCGGGAGTATGAGCGCAGCAACACGGCCGTGCTGTCGGCCTATGTCCAGCCGATCGCCGAACGCTATCTGCGCCGCCTGGACGACGGGCTGAAAGACAAGGGCTTCAAGGGCAGCCCCTACATCATGCAGTCGAACTGCGGCGTCGACAGCCTGGAGGCGGTCGCCCGCATCCCCATCACCATGGTGGAAAGCGGCCCGGCCTCGGGCATGTGGGGGGCGGCGGAGCTCGGCCGGCTGATCGGGGAGCCGAACGTCATCGCGCTCGATATCGGCGGCACGACGGCGAAATGCGCGCTGATCGAGAACGGCCATGTCCGCATCATGACCGACTACTGGATCGAGCGGGACCGCACCTCGGCCGGCTACCCGATCATGGTACCGGTGGTCGATCTGGTGGAGATCGGCAATGGCGGCGGGTCGATCGCCTGGGTCGACGATTTCGGCAAGCTGCATGTCGGCCCGCAATCGGCCGGCGCCTCGCCCGGGCCGGCCGCCTATGGCCGCGGCGGCACCGACGCCACCACCACCGACGCCAATCTCTGGCTCGGCCGGATCAACAAGGACTATTTCTGCGGCGGCGAGGTCACTGCCGACATGACGGCCGCGGAACGGGCCATCGCTTCGGTGGCGGCGAAGCTGGGGGTGGGCGCCGACGAGGCGGCGCGGGGCATCGTCCGCATCGCCAACAACAACATGGTCAACGCGCTCAAGCTGGTGTCGCTCAACCGCGGCTTCGACCCGCGCGACTTCACCCTGGTCGCGTTCGGCGGCGGCGGGGCGATGCACGCCGTGGCGCTGGCCCAGGAACTCGGGGTCGGGAAGGTGGTCGTGCCGGCCGGGGCGGCGGTGTTCTCCGCCTGGGGCATGATGATGTCCGACCTGCGCCGGGACTATTTCGCCACCCGCCTGGCCGATCTGACCGAGGGCGCGGCCGGAGGCATCGAAGCCGCGTTCGCCGAGACCGAGGCGCGGGCCCAGACCCAGTTCGCCGCCGAGGGCATCGCCGCCGACACGGTCCGGTTCCAGCGCCTGGCCAAGTTCCGCTACCAGAACCAGGAGCATACGACCGAGGTCCCGCTCGACCCCGGTGCGATCACCGACGACCGGATCGTCGGCATCATCGCGGCGTTCCACGAGACCTACGAGCGGGAATACACCTATCGCCTCGACGCCCCGGTGGAGATGGTCGGCCTGCACGTCATCGCCACCGCCGAGGTCGGCAAGCTGACGATGACCGAAATCCCGCTCGGCCCCGCCGACGCCGGCGACGCGGTCAAGGGCCACCGGGCGGTCGACTACGCGCTCGACGGCATCCACCACGCCACGCTCTATGACGGCGAGCGCCTGCGCCCCGGCATGGCGTTCGACGGACCGGCGGTGGTGGAAGACCCCGGCACCACCATCGTCATCCACCCCGGCAACCGGGCGCGGGTCGACGGCTACGGCAACGTCCACATCGACACGGCCGCGTGAGGGAGGGCGACCGCCATGACCACCAACGACCCGATCACGCTGGAGATCATCCAGAACTCCCTGCAGGCCGCCGCCGACGAGATGTTCGCCGCGATGAAGAAGACGGCGATGAGCTCGATCATCTACGAGGTGCTCGACATGGGCACCGGCATCCTCGATGCCGACGGGGAGATCGCCTGCTCCGGCGCCGGGATCCCGGCCTTCATCGGCGTGCTCGACAAGGCGGTGAAGGTGATCGCCCGCAAGACCCCGCGGGACAGCATCCGCCCCGGCGACGTGTTCGCCACCAACGATCCCTATTTCGGCGGTGTCACCCATCTGAACGACATCGTGGTGGCGATGCCGGTGTTCGCCGAAGGACGGGTGATCGCCTGGACCGCGAACATCGCCCACAACTCCGACGTCGGCGGGATGGCACCGGGATCGCTGTCCGGCGAGGCGACGGAGATCTATCAGGAAGGCCTGCGGCTGCCGGCGATCAAGATCATCGACCAAGGCGAGCCGATCGCCCCGGTGTTCGAGATCCTCAAGGCCAACAGCCGGATGCCGGACGTGCTGGAAGGCGATGTGTGGGCCGCCATCGCGTCCGTCCGGGTCGGCGCCAGGCGGCTGACCGAGATCGCGGTCAAATACGGGGTCGCGACCTTCGAACGCGCCATGTCCGCCTTCATGGACTATGGCGAGACCGTCTCCCGCAAGGCGATGCAGGATCTGCCCAAGGGTCGCTTCGTCCTGACCGAGGAGCAGGACGACGGCAGCCGCTTCACGGTGACGATCACCATCACCGATGCGGTGTTCGAGGTCGATCTGCGCGACAATCCCGACCAGCAGCCGGGGCCGGTCAACACCAGCCGGGACGGGGTGATGGTGGCGGCACAGATGCTGTTCAAATCGCTGACCGACCCCTACTCCCCGACCAATGAAGGGTCGTTCCGGCCGATCCGGCTGCTGACCCGCGAGGGCTCGGTGTTCCACGCCAGGGAGCCCGCACCGATCGGCTTCTACTACGAGATCGAACTGCGGGTGTACGACCTGATGTGGCGGTGCCTGGCACCGCACATCCCCGACCGGCTGGCCGCGGGGCATTTCGCGTCCGTCTGCGGGACCTTCATCGGCGGCATCCATCCCGATACCGGGCGGCAATACACCATCATCGAACCGCAGCTCGGCGGCTGGGGGGCGCGCCGCGGCGCCGACGGCAACAGTGCCATCTTCTGCGGCTTCCATGGGGAGACCTACAACTGCCCCGCCGAGATCAACGAGGCGCGCAACGGCCTCTACGTCGACCGCATGGCCCTGAACGAGGAGCCGGGCGGCGAGGGCGAGTTCACCGGCGGCCGCGGCATCGTGATGGACTACCGGGTCCGGGCGGAAAGCGGGTTCCTGACCGCCGGCTACACCCGGTCGAAGTTCCCGGCCTGGGCGATGGATGGCGGCCGGGAGGGGTCCCCCAACTACGTCCAGTACCGCCCGGTCGAGGGGGAGCCGCAGCGCTTCGCCTTCGTCTCGGGCCTGGCGACCCGCAAGGACGACGTGATCCGGGTGGTCACCGGCAATGGCGGGGGCCTGGGCGATCCCAAGGACCGCGATCCCGAGAAGATCCGCATGGACATCAAGAACGGCCTGATCACGCCCGAACGGGCGCGCGCGGTCTACGGCTTTCAAGGCTGACGGCAAGGGGAACACCGATGAAGATCATGTATCTGAGCCCGATCTGCCACCGCGGCGGCCATGACGAGCTGTTCGCCGACATGGCACGGGACTACAAGCTGCCCGGCACGGAAGTGCACGTCACCTCCCTGCCCGACGCGGTCGGCCGGTTCTCCCACATCGAGTACCGCAGCTATGAGGGCATGGTAACCGCCGGGATCATCCGGGCGACCCGGGCGGCGGCACGCGAAGGCTTCGACGCGCTGGCGATCGGCTGCTTCTACGACACCGGCCTGTGGGAGGCGCGCGAGGTCTCGGGCGAGATGATCGTCACCGCGCCCTGCGTGGCGTCCTGCGAGATCGCGGCATCGCTGTCCAACCGGTTCGGGATCATCGTCGGCCGGCGCAAATGGGTGCATCAGATGGAGAGCACCGTGCGGGAGCACGGGCATGGCGTGCGGCTGGCCGGCTTCTACCATGTCGAGCTCGGCGTCACCGAGTTCCAGGAAGACCACGCCCGCACCGAGCGCCGGCTGCTGGACGCCGGCCGCAAGGCGGTCGAGGAGGACTATGCCGAAGCGCTGATCCTGGGCTGCACCATGGAGGTCGGCTTCTACCACAAGGTCGAGGACGCGCTCGGTGTCCCGGTGATCGACCCGTCCATCGCCGCGCTGAAGCGGGCGGAGTACGGCGCCCTGCTCAAGCGGGCCTGTGGCTGGAAGCCGTCCCGCAGATGGTCGTGCGAGGCCCCGCCGGAAGCCGAGATCGCCGCGATCGGCACCTTCGACGACGGCGAGGCCTTCGGCAGCCGCATCGTCGTTCCCGCCTAACGATCCATCTCGCACCGACAGGCTCTCCCATGACCCGTTTCGACGCCCTGCGGGCCGCCATGGCCGCGACCGACACCGATCTGCTGGCCCTCGGCCCGGGGCCGCACATGCACTGGCTGATGGGTTTCCATCCCCATCCGGACGAGCGGCCCTGTCTGCTGCTGGTCGGCCGGAGCAAGGCCGGGTTCCTGATGCCGGCGCTCAACGCCGAGGAAGCGCGCAAGGCGACCGATCTGCCGTTCTGGGTGTGGGCCGACGCCGACGGACCCAAGGATGCGCTGACCGAGGCCATCGCCGATCTGGATGCCGGTGCGACCGCCCGCGTGGCGGTGGACGAGGCGATGCGGGCCGACTTCGCGCTGCTGGTGCTCGACGCATTGCCGGAAGCGGCGCACGGCTTCGCCGCTGCGACCGTCGGCGACTTGCGTATGCGTAAGGACGCCGCGGAGTATGCCGAGCTCAAGGCCAACGCCGCGATCGCCGACCGGGCGATGCAGGCGCTGTGGGCGAGCCTGAAACCGGGGATGACCGAGCTGGACGCCGCCGCCGTCGCCCGCGATGTGTTCGCCGAAGCCGGCGCCAAGCCGCTGTTCACCATCATCGGCGCCAACGAGAACGGGGCCTTCCCGCACCACGCCACCGGCACCCGCATGCTGGCCGACGGCGATGCGATCGTCATCGATATCGGCGCCCGGCGCGGCGACTTCTCCTCCGACATCACCCGGATGGCGGTGCTCGGCACCCCACCCGACGGCTATGCCGAGGTCCATAAGGTGGTCGACGCCGCCGTCCGGGCGGCCCTCGCCGCCGCCCGGCCGGGCGTGCCGGCCAAGCGCGTGGACCAGGCGGCCCGGTCGGTGATCGCCGAGGCCGGGTACGGGGAGTATTTCGTCCACCGCACCGGCCATGGCCTGGGCCTCGAAGGGCACGAGCCACCCTGGATCACCTCGACCTCCGAAACGGTGCTCGAGCCCGGCATGGTGTTCTCGATCGAGCCCGGCATCTACCTGCCCGGCCGGTTCGGGATCCGGCTGGAGGAGATCGTGATCCTGCGGGAGGACGGGCCGGAGATCCTGTCCGCGTTGCCGCGGGACCTGTACCGGGCGGCGGCGTGAACCGATGAGCGATCCCTTCACCTGCACGGTGATCCAATCGGCACTGACGGCGGCGGCGGACGAGATGTTCGCGGTGCTGAAGAAGGCCGCGATGAGCCCGATCATCTACGAGGTGCTGGATGTCGGCACCGGGATCACCGATGCCGACGGGGCTCTGGTCAGCTCCGGTGCGGGCATCCCGACCTTCGTCGGCGTGCTGGACAAGGCCGTCACCCGCCTGGTGGCGCTGCACCCGGACGCCACGATCCGGCCCGGCGACATCTTCATCACCAACGACCCGAGCTATGGCGGCGTCACCCATCTGAACGATGTCGTGGTGGCGATGCCGGTGTTCGCACAAGGCCGGCGGATCGCCTGGACCGCCAGCATCGCCCATTGGAACGATGTCGGCGGTACGACGCCGGGCTCGATGGCGACCGGGGTGACGGAGATCTTCCAGGAAGGCCTGCGGCTGCCGGCCGTCAAGCTGTTCGACCGCGGCCGCCGGATCGAACCGGTGTTCGAGATCATCGCCGCCAACTCCCGCCTCGCCGATTTCGTCCGCGGCGATCTGTGGGCGCAGGTGGCCGCCTGCCGCCGGGCCGAGGCGCGGATCCGGCTGCTGGCCGAACGGCACGGGGTCGAGACGTTCCGGCGGGCGCTGGCCGACCTGTTCGACGAGGGCGAGGCCCGCTCCCTCGCCGGCCTCGAAGGCCTGCCGGCCGGCCGCTACACCATCGAGGAGGAGCAGGACGACGGTGCCCTCTGGCGGGCGGCGATCGAGATCGCGGCCGACCGGTTCGTGGTCGACCTGTCCGGCAATCCGGCCCAGCGCCCCGCCCCCTACAACACCAGCCGGGACGGGGCGGTGATCTCCGCCCAGATGATCTTCAAGGCGCTGGCGGACCCGTCGCTGTTCGCCAATGCCGGGTCGTTCCGGCCGTTGACCGTGATCACCGATCCGGGGACGGTCTTCCACGCCACCGGCACCGCTCCGCACGGCTACTACTTCGAGACCCGCATCCGGCTCTACGACATGCTGTGGCAGTGCCTGGCCCGGGCGATGCCGGAACGGCTGCCGGCGGGGCATTTCGCCTCGATCTGCGGGACGGTGATCGCCGGTACGCACCCCGATACCGGCCGCCGCTACACCATGGTCGAGCCGCAGATGGGCGGCTGGGGGGCGACGGCGACCCGCGACGGCCTGGACGCCATGTACTCCGCCAGCCATGGCGAGACCTTCAACTGCCCGGTGGAGATCTGCGAGGCCCGCTACGGGCTGGAGGTGGCGCACAAGCGGCTGGTGGACACCGATCGGGGCGGCGGCCGGCACCGGGGCGGCCACGGGCTGTCGACGGTCTACCGGCCGCGCGCAACGGCGGTGCTGTCGGCAGGCTACAGCCGCAACCGCGTGCCGGTCTGGGGGTCGGCAGGAGGCTCGGAGGGCGGCCGCAACGGCATCGCCGTCGGCCACGCCGACGGCAGCTCCGACGCCTACAGCTTCGTCAGCGGCCTGACCGTCGGCCCCGGCGACAGCATTGAGATCACCACCGCCACCGGCGGCGGCTGGGGCGAGCCGGAGACATGATCGGGCGTCAGCCGGCGAGCATGGCACCGGCAGCCACGGCCGCCAGGATTCCTGCAATCAAGATGGCGATGTAGGTGTAGACTTCGGCCCGACTGGGCTTGTTGTAGACGGCTTCAATTATCGTCTCGAGCGTGTCTTCGATCTTGTCGAATCGTTTGTCCATCGCCGTAAACCGCCGATCGATCTCGTCGAACCGCCCGTCCATCGCCGCGAACCGTTGATCGACCTCGTCGAACCGCCCGTCCATCGCCGCGAACCGTTGATCGACCTCGTCGAACCGCTTGTCCACCGCAGCGAACCGTTGATCGACCTCGTCGAACCGCTTGTCCACCGCAGCGAACCGTCGATCGACCTCGTCGAACCGCTTGTCCACCGCAGCGAACCGTTGATCGACCGTATCGAACCGCTTGTCCACCACGGCGAACCGCTGGACGACTGCGCCAAACTGCTTCTCCATGTACCCGAAGCCGGCGTGCATCTGCTCGCCCAAGGCCTTTAGCTGGTCCTTGGTGGCCATGGTGTCTTCGATATGGGCGAGGCGTGCTTCCATCCCCGAAGGATGGTCGCCGTTGCCGCCATCGTCAACGGTGCCGGGTGGTTCGGGGCGAGGAGGGGGTGCAGGCATGGCGATCCGGCATGAGACGTCGGCAAGGGCGGTCGATGCGATCGGTGCGCAACGCAAAGCGGCGCTCGGCACACGATAGTACCCTCGCTCACACCCGCGATCAACGATCCTCGATTGCAGACGCCGCGCTCCAACCCGTCGTCAAGGTGGTGCCGTCACGCCGACAGCAATGCCCGCGCAGTGCCCTCATCGGTCACCAGATGGGTTCCCCAGCCGGCCTGGAGGGCGGCGCGCAGACCGTCGGTCTTGCTGGCTCCGCCGGCGACCACGACGCGCATCGACACCGCCCGGATCTGGGCGGGCGTGATGCCGATCATGCGGCGATGCACGGGCAGATCCATGATCGCCCCGGCCCGATCCATCACCATGCCGCAGATCACGCCCGTGGCCCCGCGCTGGCGCAGCAAGGCCATCTCCGCCGCCGTCGCCACCCCGGACTTGACGATATGGGCCGCGGCATCGGTGGCACCGACCGAAAAGACGATCTTGGTCAGGCGGTCGAACTCGGCCAGTTGCTCGGCAATGATCGTCTCCCGCTTGAGGGTGTCCGCGATCTCCGGCGAGGACACCACCGCCGGCGCGCTGAGCGTGTTGCAGGCGGCCCCCAGCGCGGTCGAAATCCGGATGGCGCTGTACTCGGCCGCGTACATCAGCGGCGACCGCATCGCCCCGATCACCTGATAGATCGCCAGATCCGGGACGGGACGGGACGGCATCTCCCGCGCCAGCCGGTCCAGCGTCGCTCCCCAGACGATGCCGATCCGATCACCCTGCACCGCCATTTCGCACAGGGTCATCGCCCCGATCCGGGCGATCTGCGGCAGCACCGCCTCGGCCGACCGGTCCGCCCCGTCTTCATCGGCCGCCGGCGCGAGGTAGACATCCGTGAGCCCGAACCGCGCGCACAGATCGGCGGACAGGCGGTTATGGGCGAACGCGGTGCCGGCGATGCGGATCTCGGTGATCCCCTCCTCCCGCGCGCGGCGGAGATAGTTGACGATGGTCGGTCGGGACAGGCCGAGCCGCTTGGCGATCGCCTCCTGCGTCAGGCCGTCGCGGTAATAGAGCAGCGACACCGTCGCCAGCGTGTAGTCCAGCGATTGCCAGCTGATGTCCCGGGTCGGCATGCGGCGGCGTCAGGCGAGAGCGTTTTCGGGGCCGACCGGGGCAAGGCCGCGGGGAGGTCCGATCGGACCTCCCCGCAGCCGACAGCTCACCGCCCGGCCAGCGGCATCCAGTCGGGCATCGCCACATCGACATGGGCGAATTGCGGCAGCCGCTCGCTGAGTTGCTCCATATTGTCGATGTCGAGTTCCAGCAGCATGTCGCGGGTGATCAGGGTCGGCGGGATGATCACGTTCGGACCCGGGTCCTCCCCGGCCAGCAGCATCGCCAGCGCCCGCACCGAGACCTCGCCGACGACGGCCGGGTTGGTCGCGGCCGTGGCGGCCCAGGCGCTGCCCGGCTCCCGCATCAGGTCGATATCGGCGGTGGAGATGTCGGCGGCGTAGATGTCGATCCGGTCCGACATCCCGGCTTCGTCGACGGCAATCTTCACCCCCTTGGCGAACTCGTTGTAGGGCGCGAACATCACCGTGATGGTCGGGTTGGCCCGCAGCACGGCAGCAGCCTGGTTGGCGACGGCGTTGGCGATCGGGTTGTCCAGCGTGCCGAACTGGGCGACCTCGTCGATCCCGGGATAGCGCTCCTGGAACTCCTGCCAGGTCTCGTCACGCCGGTCGAGCGGCGCGATGCCGGGGACGTAGACATAGCCGGCGGTAAACGCCTCGCCATTGTCGCGCACCGCCTGCTCCAGGGCCAGCCGGGCGAGGTCGCGGTCGGACTGTTCGATCTGCGGGACGGCCGGGTTCTCGACATCGACGTCGAAGGCGACGACCTTGATCCCGGCATCGACGGCGCGCTGGACCGCGGCCTGCATGCTTTCGGTCAGGCCGTGCTGGACGACGATGCCGTCGACCCCCAGGGCGATCGCCTGGTCGACCATATCGGCCTGCAAGGCGGCGTCCTGACGGCTGTCGAACACGCGGAGGTCGACGCCCAGCGCCTCGGCCTGCCGTTCCACGCCGGCCAGATAGGCCTGGAAGAAGTCACCGGTGGACAGGTACCGGACCAGGGCGATCCGCACATCGCCGGGAGTGTCGAACGGGGCCGGCATGTCTTGCGCGGCCGCGGGCGCGGCAAGGGCCACGCCGGCGGCCAAGGCTCCGGTCATCAGCGCGGTCTTCAGAAGCGAACGGCGCATCGTCATCTTCAAGGTTCCTCCTGTGGGATTGGCGCCTCGGTTGACGGGGTCGAGGCGTTCTCGGGTGAGCTTTGGAGGCCGGTCATCGGCCGGCGCGGTGCGACAGCGCGAAGGTGAAGACAAGGGCCACGACCAGCACCGCCCCCTTGACGAAATCCTGGGTGTAGTAGGGTGCGTTCATCATGGTCAGGCCCTGCAACAGGATCCCGACGAACAGCGCGCCGACGGCCGTGCCGAACGCGTTGGGGCGCGCGGCCCCGAGCACGGCGAAGCCGATCAGGGCGGCCGCCACGCTGTCCAGCAGCAGGTTGTTGCCCGAAGCGATGTCGCCCCGCCCCAGCCGGGCCGCCAGCAGGATCCCGCCGATCGAGGCGAAGACGCCGGAGATCATGTAGGCGACGATCTTGTAGGTCCTGACCGGCACACCGGCGAGTTCGGCCGCCCGCGGATTGCTGCCGATCGCGTACATCATCCGGCCGTGGCGGGTGAACTCCAGGAACACGTACATCACGATGCCCAGCACGATCATCACCACGACCGAGGCCGGGATCAGGTTATCGACGAAGAAGTCGAACCGGTGCCGGCCCAGCGCCAGGAACCCTTCGGAGAAGCTGCCCGGCGCGGTGGTGCCGTCCGGCAGGGTCATGCCGCGGCTGATCGACCGGCCCTCGGTCGGGATGCGCTGCAGGCCGATCAGCAGGAACATCATGCCCAGGGTCGCGAGCAGGTCCGGCACCCGCATGTGCACGACCAGCACGCCGTTGACGAAGCCGACCAGCAGGCCGATGCCCAGGCAGAACAGGACCGCCACAAGCGCCGGCTGGTCCCACACCACCATCACATAGGCCGATGCCATCAGGGTGGTCGTCGCCACCGCCCCGATCGAAAGATCGAAGCCGCCGACCACCAGGGTCGCGGTCACCCCCAGCGCCAGGATCGCGGTGATGGCGACGGACTGGAAGATGAACGCCGCACTCTGCGGGCTGGTGAAGCCGCGGGCGGAGAAATGGAAGAAGATCAGCAGGCCGACAAGAAGGATCAGAAAGCCGTAGCGGATGCCGAACCGGATCAGGACCTCGGTACGGGCGGCGGCGTCGGTCTGGGCATCGACGGACACGGGCGGTGCCTTCCTGGCTAGAGCGTCCTGCGTCCGAACGGACACAGATAAGATGCTCTACCTCTTTAAAGGAGATCAACTTACCTGCGTTCAGATGAGTCCATCCGAACGCAGGTAAGTTGATCTGGAGAGCGGTCATCGGGAGGGGCGTGCATCCGACGCCGCCTCGGCATGGGTGGCGATCTGCGACAGGACCTGATCGAGATCGATATCCGTATTCACATGCGCGCCGACCAGGGTGTGGTCGGCCATCACCAGGATCCGGTCGGCCACTTCCAGCGCCTCGTCGAGTTCGGCACACAGGACGAGGGTGGCGCGGTCGCCCGCCGTCTCCCGCAGCTTGGCACCGATATCGCGGCGGGCACGGATATCCACGCCCTGGAACGGCTCGTCGAGGATCAGCAGCCGGCAGGGCTGGGACAGCCACCGGGCCACGACGGATTTCTGCTGATTGCCCCCCGACAGGGTCAGGATCGGATCCCTTTCCCCCTGACATACGATACCGAGCCGATCGATCTGATCCCGGGCCATCTTCCGTTCCGGCCCCCCGGTCAGGAAGCCGAACCTACCATAGCGCGCCAGGAACGGCAGCGAGATGTTCTGGAAGATCGAGAAGGCCGGGATGATCGCGTTGTTGGCCCGGTCCTTGGCGGACAGGAACACCCCGGCGGCGATCGCCTCCCGAATGCTGCGAGGCCGGTAGGGGCGACCCGCCAGGGACAGGCGCCCGGCCACGGGGGACCGGAGGCCGACCAGGGTCTCCGCCAACGCCGTCTTGCCCGTGCCGATCAGCCCGGTCAGGGCGACGACTTCGCCCCGGTGCAGGGACAGCGAGAACGGCCGGCCGGCCGGGGTGAGCCGGAGGCCGTCGGCACGCAGCACTTCGGCACCCGCCGGCCGGGCCTCGATCCCGGCCTCGGTCAGGCCGTGGCCGAGCATCGCCGTCACCGCCGCCTCGTAGTCGAGCGGTTCGGTCTCGAACCGGCCACTGATCGCCCCGTCGCGCAGGGCGATGATGCGGTCGGCGATCCGCCGGATGTCCGATGTCCGGTGGGAGATGTAGAGGATCGCCACCCCGCGGTCACGCAGGCGGTCCACCAGGGCGAACAGACGCCGCGCCTCGGCGTCCGACAAGGACGAGGTCGGCTCGTCCAGGATCATCACCTGCGGCTCGCGCGCCATGGCACGGGCGATCGCCACCATCTGCCGATCGGCCAGGGACAGATCCCGGACCATGGCCCTGAGATCGAGCGCCAGTCCCATCCGCTCCGCCACCTCGGCGGCGATCGTGCGGGCGCGGCCGGGCTTGAACAGATGCGGCTCCCCCGTGCCCGGCAGCCGGTCCAAGACGAGATTGGTGGCGACGTCGAGATCGGGGATCACCCCGTCATTGATCGACTGGTGCACCGTCACCACGCCGGCACGGATGGCCCCGGCCGGATCGGCGGGCCGGAACGGCGCCCCGCCCAGCCGCATCTCCCCGCCATCGGGCGCGTGCACGCCGCCGATGATCTTCACCAGCGTCGACTTGCCGGCCCCGTTCGCCCCCATCAGCACGGTGACCTGGCCCGCATGCAGGTCCAGGTCGACACCGCGCAGGACCAGGTTGGTGCCGAACGCCTTGGTGATGCCGGAAATCGCAAGGGCCACGTTCGTGGTCATGGGCGTACTGTCCTCCCGTGCCCGAACGGTAGGCAAGGCGTCTTCCAATTGTCAAACAGTATTGACAGATGAAAGCGGTTGCCGCAGGTCGAACGGGACGAGGCGAGACAGGTGCATTGCGTCCTTCCCGTCCAAAGGCAAGGATAGCGCGGGAGGATCGAGACGATGCCGGACAGCCAGCACACGGCCTACGAGGCGTTGACGGTCGACACGCTGCGGTCCCGCCTGGGGACGCTGCCGGCGATGACCGACCGGGTGGGAACCGACCCGTCCGCCTGGACGGTCGAGGAAGTCGGCGACGGCAACCTGAACCTGGTCTTCATCGTCAAGGGTCCGGCCGGTGCGGTCGTGGTCAAGCAGGCCCTGCCCTATGTGCGCCTGGTGGGGGAGAGCTGGCCGCTGCCGCTGACCCGGGCCTATTTCGAGTACCACGCCCTGACGCGGCAGGCGGCGCGGGACCCGGGCCGGGTGCCGGACGTGCACCATTTCGATGCGGACCAGGCCCTCATCGTGATGCGCTATCTCAGCCCCCATGTGATCCTGCGCAAGAGCCTGAAGGCCGGGATCAGGCATCCCGGCCTGCCCGGCCATCTCGGCCTGTTCCTGGCGCGGACCCTGTTCCGCGGCTCGGACCTGCACATGGACACGGCCCGGCGCAAGGCCGACCTCGCCTTGTTCGCCGGCAATGTCGAGCTGTGCGACATCACCGAGAACCTGGTGTTCTCCGACCCCTATTTCGCGGCCGAGCTGAACCGGCACACGAGCCCCCAGCTCGATGACGCGGTGGCGGCTCTGCGGGCCGACCGGGATCTCAAGGTCGCCGCCCAGCAGCTCAAGATGGCCTTCACCGCCAAGGCCGAAACCCTGCTGCACGGCGACCTGCATACCGGGTCGATCATGGTCACCCCCGACGACAGCCAGGTGATCGATCCCGAGTTCGCCACCTACGGGCCGTTCGGGTTCGATATCGGCATGCTGCTGGCGAACTATCTGATGGCCTATTTCGCCCAGGCCGGCCATGAGGCCACACCGGCCGAGCGGGACGGGTACAGGACCTGGCTGCTCGACGTGACGGCGGACACCTGGGACGTGTTCGCCGCGGAGTTCGGCCGGCTGTGGCGGACCGAGCGCACCGGCATCCTGCACCAGGCCAGCCTGTACGAGGATCAGGGCGATCGGCTGGCGGCCGAACAGGCGCTGCACCATCAGCTCGACGCTATCTGGGCCGATACCTGGGGCTTCTGCGGGGTCGAGATGCACCGCCGGATCCTGGGTCTCGCCCATATCGAGGAGTTCGAGTCAATCGACGATCCGGACATCCGGGCCGCGTGCGAGCGCAAGGCCCTGGTGCTGGGCCGCCATCTGGCCGTCAACCGCCGGCAGATCCCGAGCATCGCCGCCGTCCGGGAGCTGGCCGAGCGCATCGAACGGGAGGACTTGCGATGAAGGTCGGCGACACCCATTACCGGTCGATCTGGCTGGCCGTGGACGGCCACACGGTCGAGATCATCGATCAGACCCGGATGCCGCATGCGTTCGCGGTCGAGCGGCTGACGACGCTGGACCAGGCCGCCCACGCCATCAAGGCCATGCTGGTGCGCGGCGCGCCGCTGATCGGCGCCACGGCGGCCTACGGCATCGCCCTGCACATGCGCGCCGATGCGTCCGATGCCGGGCTGGCGACCGCGGCCGAAACGCTGATGGCGACCCGGCCCACGGCCGTCAATCTGCGCTGGGCGATCGACGAGATGCGCACCCTCCTAGCCCCCCTGCCCACGGCCAGGCGGGCCGACGCCGCCTATGCGCGGGCCGGCGCCATCGCCGACGAGGATGTGGAGATCAACCGCCGGATCGGCCTCAACGGCCTGCCGATCATCGAGGCTCTGGCGGCGACCAGGCCGGCCGGGCGACCGGTGAACATTCTGACCCATTGCAACGCCGGCTGGCTGGCGACGGTCGATTGGGGCACCGCGACCTCGCCGATCTACCAGGCGGTGGAGAAGGGCATCGCCGTCCATGTCTGGGTCGACGAGACCCGGCCACGCAACCAGGGCGCCCATCTGACCGCGTGGGAGATGGCGAGCCACGGCGTGCCGCACACCCTGATCGTCGACAATGCCGGCGGGCATCTGATGCAGCGCGGCCGGGTCGACATGGTCATCGTCGGCACCGACCGCACCACCGCCCGCGGTGACGTCTGCAACAAGATCGGCACCTATCTCAAGGCGCTGGCGGCGCACGACAACGGCGTGCCGTTCTACGTCGCCCTGCCCTCCCCCACCATCGACTGGACGGTCGACGACGGGGTGCGGGACATCCCGATCGAGGAGCGCAGCGGCGAAGAGGTCTCCCATCTGTGGGGGCGGACCGACGGGGGCGAGGTCACGCGGGTGCGGATCAGCCCGGAGGCGTCGCCCTCGGGCAACCCGGCCTTCGACGTCACGCCGGCCCGCCTGGTCACGGCGCTGATCACCGAGCGCGGTGTGTGCCCGGCGACGCGGGAAGGCCTCAGGGGTCTGTTCCCGGAACGCCAGGCCGCCTAGAGCGTTTTCAGGGACTATCGGGTCGATCTGTTGGCGCGTGCCGGATCGATCCGTGGAGGCGCGTAGCACGGCGCGATGCGGTGCCATCGGGCAAGCGGCGCAACGCAGCGGGCGGCCGGCACACGCCAACCCGAAGGGCCGGGCGGATGGGCCC
>JANQKE010000108.1 GCA_028281265.1 Alphaproteobacteria bacterium
GCGGCGGGCGTGACCAAGAGCGCCGGTACGCGCTCATCAGCCCGTTCCTGGTCTTCAGTACTCACCCCCAGCCAAACATTAGGCAAAGGATGTCGCATAGCGCCCGGGTCTTCCCCGCTTAGTCTCTCTGCCTCTTGGCGCGATCCAATAGGTATACAGGTGCCGCGCGAGCGTAAATACTCACGCATCCGTGCCGAACGCTTGGTCAACAGCTGAAAGGTGTGCTGCGGCGACAGCGCCATCACCGCGAAAACGCGGTCGATCCACTCATCCGGTACGGCTTCGTGGAATAGATCGCCCATTGAGTTGACGAAATAGGTCGTCGGCTTCCGTCGCCGTAGTGGCGCGGTCAGGATGTGGTCCGGTGCCATCGCCACCTTCCCGATCCACACCGTCCCGGCCTTGCTGCGCTGGGTCGTGCCGGCGTAGTGCCCGCCCGGGCGCACGGCCTCCAGCCGCGCCGCCATCCGCATGGCGTAGCAGTTCGTGCACCCCGGTGAGATCACCGAACACCCGACGATCGGATTCCAAGTCGCCTGCGTCCACTCAATGGCGGTGTTGGCTCCCATCAGCCACGCCCCCTTCGTGCCTCTTGGTGGTCTTCGTGGTGAACCGGCTTGGTGCGCTTGGTGGCTCACCCGGCCACACCCAAGCTCAATCCACCGCCTTCAGCAGCTTGCGGACATCCACCGTCCGGATCGGCGATTGCTGCTCCCGCAGTCGGGCCGCCTGGCTGGCGCCCACATCGGCCCGGCCCAGATACAGGGGCAGACCGGTCTGCATCGCGATCGTCCGCGCTTCGTCCAGCACGGCCGTGCGCAGCATGGTGTCGAGGTCGATCGGGATCAGCACGAAGGTGGGCGCGCCCGCCCCGCGGACATACAGGCGCACCGGCACGTAATGGGTCCGCCCGCCCTCGAACAACGGCAGGTGCAGCAGGAACAGGTCCGGCACGATCACCTTGCGGCCCCGCCGGTTGCTGTGTTGCGACTCATCGGCGAAGTCGATCACCCGGTCCCCGGTCTTGGGGTCGTAGCTGGAGTTGCCGCCCATCGACCGGGTGATGGTCAGGTCCCGGGTCAGCTGCCCGACCCGCGCGGCCGTGCCGAACCGCAGGCGCCGCAGCTTCTCCAGCCGGCTCATCGGCCGGTACTGGGTGTCGATGGCGTCATAGGGATCGGTGTCGCCGTCGCCGGGCCGGTGATCGGCCGTGCGCAGATCGTAGGTCGCGCCCTCGACATGGTCTTCTGGCACAAGGTCGTCGCGGATGTTCAGCGCCGCGCACAGCCGGTCCAACACCGGCTCTTCGACCATCATCCAGTTGACCGGCGGGTTGCCGATGTCCCCGGCCCGGAACTCCAGGAAATGGCTGAACGCGGTCTGGTCCATCGGCTCGCCCATCACGGCCGTCCAGTCGAGCAGCCGCGGGTTCAGCCGGGGCAGGAACACCGCGCGATGCCGCCCCCAGGCCGGCGTGCTGCCGGCCTCTTCTTCCCCGTTCTGGGATGACCTGTGATAGTCGACGATCGCCTCGATCGCCCAGGTGCCGGAATAAAGATCGACGAACAGGGTGGATTGCGGCCGCCGGTGCCGCTCGATATAGGCCGCCATGGCATCGGCCGTATCCAGCCGCGCCACATCGGTGATCGCCCGGGGCCGGGGCAGCAGCCGCTCGACCTCCTGGGTGATGTCCTGGACCGTCACCCCGTCCGGCACCACCCGATGCACCATCAGGGGGGCACCGTCTGCGTCGGCCCGCTCCACGGCATACTGGTCGACCCGGAACTGCCGGCCCCGGTCTTCGGCCCAGTTGGCCAGATCGACCATCGCCGACGGTACGGCCATGTCATTGGTAGAAGAGTTCATTGCCCATACCTCGCGTTTGGGGTGAAGAAGAAGAGGGGCCGCAGCGGCCGTCAGCTCGGGGGCCGCCACCCGACGCGGCCCAGATCGACGCCGGGCAGCATGGTGTCGGCATTGGGGTTCTTGGCCGTCAGCCGGTTGTCCTGGGTGGCGAACAGGATCTCCTCGGCCGCCGGGGATTTCGGCAGCTTGACCGCATAGGTGCCGGCGACGGTGATCTTCGCCCGCTCGTCCCGGCGGAACTTCAGCTTCAGCGCGATCTCGCCTTCCGGCGTGCCGCCATAGGTCTGGAAGTGGGTTTCCAGCGCGGCGACGATGCCATGCAGCTCGTCCTCCAGCTCTTGGGCGAACTGGCCCTGGGCCAGTACCTGGATCAGATGCTCCAGCCGCCGCACCCCATATGCATCCTGTGACATGCTCGCCTGTCTCCTTCGGGCCCCGTTGTGGTCTTCGCAGTGAACCGGCTTGGTGCGCTTGGTGGCTTGGTGGTGAGCCCTTCTCAGACCGCCACCTGCCGGTCCCGCCCCGCGCCGGCCGGCGGGGTCGCCAGCGCCGCCCGGTCCCGCACCGCGGCCCACAACCGCTGCAGCGTGGCCGCGTGTCGCTCCCCGTCGGTCGCCAGGGCCTCCCGGGCCCGCTCGATCACCGCCGCATGGCCGACGCTCGACGGGCTCCGGCCCAGCGCGTCCCAGGCCGCCAGCGCCGCGCTCAGCCG
>JANQKE010000011.1 GCA_028281265.1 Alphaproteobacteria bacterium
CTGCGGTCCTCATCAGGCCGCTTCTTTTTGCCTTGACCAAAAATAGTTATGTAAATATCTATCTAAAAGATTATGGGAACAGGGTTAATAAATCGTTAAGAATAGATGAATTTTGAAAGCGATGACGCAATATATTTGAGGATCAGCACATCGACAGAAGGTTTTTCTGTATTTTCCGTAGGCTGGTCAGATCAAGGCCGGCCAGCCGGCAACGGGAGGGCGAGGAATAGTCGTATAGGGGCCTTGAAAGGTCTTCGAGCTTCGGAAACGCGCGATAGGCGGCGACGATATCCTCCGCCAGCAGGATATGAGCGCCGTTCTCCCATCTGGGGTCGTCATAGACCCAGGCGGCTTTGCCCCCGCCCAATGTGGGGGATTCGGTCCATATGCTGATCTTCCATTCCGCATCGGGCCGGTTGACGAGCACGATCACCACATGCGGGTATCCTTCGATGATCGCCTGGGCGCAGGCCAGTTTCGCAACCTCGAAGGCGTCGCTTCCCGGCGCGTCATTGACTTCGACGACCGCGGAACAGCCCATCAGCCGCGCGGCGGCTCCCAAAGCTTGCCAGTAGCCGAGATGGCGCAGGTCGCAGATATCGATATTGAGGCCGTCGACTGGCGACAGGGCGGCGGCGATCCTGAAGAGATGAAACACGGTGCGGCGCAGGACGGTTTTGTATCTCCAATAGAGTTCTGTCCATTCCGCGCTGTATGGCGAAGGCCTGTCCCTGTTGCGGATATCGGCGAACAGGTCGAAATCGAACAGCCGCCGCCCATCGAAGCCGGGCAGAAGGCGCTGATCGTCCCGCATATGCGCCTGCGGTTCGCCGAGCACCATGGTGAAAGCGGACGGATTGACCTTGTTGGCGCGGCGGCCCAGCAGGTTCTGCGTGCAATAGGACCGGAACGCCTTTTGATGCACGGTGGGGCCTTCCTCGTCCCGGATCACAACGTCCAGCACCTGAATCTTCAGTTTTGTACATTGATCGCGCAAATACGGAATGAGGAGATAGACGAACTCCTGCTGCGCGAGACTGTAGGGATCGCACTCGTCGATGAAGTTGACGATAGCCATCGTCTGCGGCCGCTTGCGGCAAGCGTCGATATGCGCGTAGACATTGGACATGACGAAGTCGCCCTGCGCAGGGCGGCCGAAGCGCATATGGCGGCAATCGTTTCCCGCAAAGCGGCGGCTGAAGGCGGGACCGGTGCCGAGCCGCCGTTCGACCCGCTTACCGGTCATGACCTCATGCGGCGATGCGTAGAAGCGCTCGAGAGCCCGTAAAGGGCGCGTCACCGGGATCTTGGAATGGGGGATGATCCCGCTCCCGCGCGCCCGGTCGACAAACGGGTCCTTGTACTGCTCCGAGAACCACGCATCATCGAGCGGGACGACATCCGCCGCCGCATCCCGGCCCGATCCATGCCGGATGTCGTCGACCGACTTCCCGCTTTCGATGCAGCGGCGGCCTTCTATCCTGGACAGGCTCTCGATGTAGAACGTGTCGTCAAAGCCCGGAAACCGGTAGTAGCCCTTGGCGAGGGCACCGTCCTTAAGCTCCAGGTCGAAGAGGTTGCGCGGGATGCACAGCGTGAAGCGGTCCTCGCGATCCCATGCGACGATATGCTTGTCGAGCGCGGTCGGACCATCGAGGCGGATCGTCCGGAATACCGCCAGGACCCGCGCCTTGGTCAACGCGGGCAAGCTCTTGAAGGCTTCCAGTACCGATGAATGAACGGCCAGTCTGAATTGCATTGTTCAAAATCTCCCCATGAATAATATGGGGAATAGATCTTAAGAATCGGTAAATGCTCATAGCGGGTTCTTGAGGCGGTAGCGCTGCCGCGGGTCGTAGAGCACGCTACGGCGCGGTCCGCCGAAGCACCGGCCTGCCGCTGTGAGGCCACAAGCCCCGATCCGGGCGGATCAGCCGCCCGACAGCCTGCCCGGCACATCCATGTTGCGATGCAGGACGCGGATGATCAGGATCTGTCCGTCCTTTTCGATCCGGTAGACGATCAGGTGCTTTTCGTAAGGGTGGAGACGGACCGGGGGGTCGAATTCACGGCGCTCCGGGGCGATGTAGGGTGAAGCCGCCAGCATGGCAAAGCGCTGCTCCAGCCCATCGAGATAGGCGCGGCGCTGCTTTGCGCCCCATTGCTCCTGGGTATAGCGCCCGATGTCCCGGATATCGCGGCCTGCCGCCGTGCTGACGCGATAGCTAGCCAGCGTCCCGGTCGAGTTCGCGCTGAACCGCCTCCATCGAGAAATCCGCCTCCACGCCGCTCTCCAGCCCCTCGTCGATCAGCGTCTGCAGCTGCGCGATCTCTGCGGCGCGGTCCTGGTCGCGGCGGATCAGGTCGCGGACATAATCGCTGGCGTTGCTATAGCGCCCGCTGCGCGCCTGGGCCTCCACCCATTGCTTCATCGGGTCCGGCAAAGAGACATTCATCGTGGCCATGGCGTCCTCCATGAAACCAGCATGGCATCAAATGACAATCTTTGTCAATTCTCATCACCTGCTGCGCCTTGCCGGTGCCATGAGGGCCATGGCCGTGTTCCGGCCCTATAGCGGGTCCTTGAGACGGTAGCGCCGCAGCGGGTCGTAGAGCACGGCGGCGGCTGATTGCAATCAGGGTTCCCCGGCTCGTGCACGCCGCTCAGGGCAAGGCGTTGGTGTCTTCGCGCCCAAGGATGCGCATGATGTCAACGCGGCCATTCGGGCCGACCCTGTAATAGATGGAATGCACGCCGAAAACGCTGCGCCGATAGCCGGGGCGGATGTGCTCGACAGACGGGTAGAGATGCGGACGCTCAGCGATCTGTCCGAAACGCTCAAACAGTCCATCGAAATACAGGTCGGCCTGGGTCAGGCTGAAAGTCTCGATCCCGTAGCGGTAGAGCCGCCGGATATCGGCTTCGGCGTCTTCACTGAGCCTATAGGCGTCCATCGCCCCTCAGTTCCGCCTGCACTTCCGCGCGGATCGTCTCCATGCCGCTCTCGGAGAAACCGCTGTCCTCGGCACTCATCAAGGCGGCGCGGATGCTCTCGATCTCTGCGGTGCGGTCCTGGTCGCGGCGGATCAGGTCGCGGACATAATCGCTGGCGTTGCTGTAGCGCCCGCTGCGCGTCTGGGCCTCCACCCATTGCTTCATCGGGTCCGGCAAAGAGACATTCATCGTGGCCATGGCATCCTCCATGAAACCAGCATGCCACGAAATGACAAGCTTTGTCAATTCTCGTCACCTGCTGCACCTTGCCGGTGCCATGAGGGCCATGGCCGTGTTCCGGCCCTATAGCGGGTCCTTGAGCAGATAGCGGCGTAGCGGGTCGTAGAGCACGGTGGCGGGGTAGCGGTGCTCCGTCGCCCCATCCCGCAGAGCGGCGATTTCATCGATACTGATCACGCCCGGCATCCGCTCCACCGCCTTGCCGAAGCGCCGGATGAACCCTGCATAGTCCTCCAGGAAGCCTTCCGTCTGCATGTTCTCCCTGATCCATCCGGAGATCGAGCCCATGATCTCGATCGCTTCGCGGGTTTCCGGGTTGAGATGTGAGGGCGGCGGTCCGGTCATGGCGATGTGGCAGAACATGCGGATCGTCACTTCGATCACCGCCCGGCCTCGGTCCCGGGGTGTTCGCAGGCGGAGGCCGTGCCGGGCGATATGGTCGCGGAACAGGCCGCTCTCGAAGACAGTCTCGACGAAGTCATGGCCGCGCTTGCTGAGATAGCCGTCCTCGATCAGGTAATAGCCCGCCCAGCCGAAGTCGCGCGGCGATGCGATGGCCGCCTTGAGCAGGCTTTCCCTCAGCGCCGCGTAGAGCGCCCGCACCGATTTATCGGACAGGCGCATGCGCCGGGCGGTTTCGGTGGCGGGGACGTTGTCGGCAAAAGCGCGTAGGATGCGCAGGAAGCGGTATTCGGACAGCCTGGAATGCCGGTAGTACCGGTTGGCGGGGAGCCTTGTCCGGCTCCCGGTTTTCGAAACGGCGCTCCGGTTTTTCCATTGTTTCATAGAGGCTTATCGGGCGATGCCGCGCGCTTTGCTTCCCCAGGGCGTTCGACAGGATATTGATCCGCCGCTAGGGTGATGAAAGCCGCCGATGCCGGTGTCCCTTCGCCGCAGCCGGGCCGCTCCCTTCGGGAGAGGGGCCCACAGGTTCGGCAAGCACGGGAGAAGGGCGATGGGTATGGCGCTGTGTGACGGCTGCTGGGGCGGCGGATACTGCCACAAGCGGCGGGCGGTGATGCTGAGCGATGCGGAGCTTGGCGATGCGGAGATCATCCGGGGCATCCGGGCGACGGCGTATCGCCAGGGGGTGACGCCGGAGCACTGGCGGGACCATGCCGCCAATCTCTACCGCGATTTCCCGGGCTGGATCGCCGATGCGCGCGGGCGGGCGGTCTTCATCGACATGGAACCGCTCGAAGACGCCGGGCGCGAATGGTTCGAGGATTTCTGCTGCACGCCCTGCCCGGATCACGTGACACCGCGCGTGCGCCGCGAGGCATGGGAGCGCGTGCGGGCGCTCGGCACTATCCTGCGGGCCGCCTTCCCGGTCGAGGCGGCGCTGTGGGGTGTGCGTCCGGCCAATGACAATGCGCCGCCGGGCGCGGTGTAAAGAAACTTTCTCAGCATAATCAAAGCGCTGGCAGGTGTTGGCGGGGGTTATCCCCCGCCTGCGCCCCTTGATCCGGGGTATGACCGGCCGGGCGGCGGGCGATGGCGCACCGCCTGCCCGCACCGCATCAAAGGAGGCGCGATGATCGGAACACAGGACAGGCACCGCGAGGCCGGGCGCTCGGTCTTCATGGGCTCGATGCAGGGGCTCGCGAACGTCCTGGCGCTGGTGGCGGCCTTTTTCGGCACCCCCATGGTGCACGGGCGGACCAGCGCCTGGGTGCAGGATTTCGTGGCGCGGCATTACGGCCACGGGCTGGCGGATATCACCGCCTTTGCCTGGTTCGTGATCTGCGCGCTGCTGATCTTTTTCATCGCCAGGGCGTCGATCGGCACGGCCCTGGTTTTCGGCGGGCTGGCGATCGCCACCCGCTTCCTGTGAGAGACGGACCAACCCGAAAGAGGAACAGACTCATGAGCAGATACCGCGAAATCGGACGCGTTTACAGGAAGGACAAGGACAAGGGCTGGATCGGGGGGCTGGCCGTGATCGGCCTCATCATCCTGGTCATCGCGGCGGCGGCGTAGAGGCCCGTACGCCGCCTCTGGCGGGGGCGAAGGGGGGCCGGATGCGGGGACACGGCACCCGGCCCCCTGTTCCACAATACAACCCAAAGGGGAACGCAGCGATGCAGGCGCTCACCAATGAGATCGACCGCTTCGGCTCGGCGGCCTTCGCGGACCGGGCGGAGATCGCCCGCGCCGGGCTGTTCCGCCGGACCCCGGACAGCCTGCTGACGGGGTTCTTCGGGGACAAGCCGCTCTGGTATGGCGGGGCGGGCGGGGTGCTGATGGTCGCGGGCGCGCGCGGCGGCAAGCTGCGCGACATCCTGGCCTATAATCTGTGTACCGGGATCTGCACCGGCACCGTCCTGATCCTTGATATGAAGGGCGAATGCGCGGCCATCAGCCGGGACCAGACGGCGGACGCCAAGCATTGCTATTACTGGAACCCGTGCGGGCTGCACGGCCTGCCCAAGGACCGGGTCAACCCGGTCGACTATATCCGCGCGGACAGCCCCTCGCTGGTCTCGGACGTGAAAGTGTTCTGCGAGAACGCCGTTCCGCCCTCCGGCTCGGCGAACGGGGCCTATTTCGAGGGCCGCGCGCGCGAGCTCATCGAGGCGGTGATCCTGACCCTGGTGCGGCTGAACGGCGTGCTCACCCTGCCCGATCTGTACGGGGCGCTGAACCTGATCCCCGGCGGCGGCGCGGCGTGGCTCGATTTTGCCTTCGAGATGGCCGATTCCGGCGTCCCGCTCTCGGTCCGGATGGAGGAGGAGATCGCCGCCTCCCGCCATGAGAGCGGCGACGGTTTCAAAAGCTTTTTAGGCGAGGTCTTCAAGGCCATCGCCCCGCTCTCTGACCCGGTGCTGATGGATTCGGTGTCCCCGCCCTATGATTTCTCGATGGCGCAGCTCTGTGATCCGGCCCGGGCGCATCAGGTCTATCTGATGCCGCCCGCGGAATTCGTGGCTGCCTGGGCACCGGTGATCAAGGCGATCTTCGTGGCCGGGAGGGCATGACCGACGAGCAGGCGGAGGCGTATTTTGAAGAACTGGTCGCACGTCAGCAGCTTGGCGATGCCGATGCGCTGCGGGAAGCCATGCGGGAAGCTGTTGCCGAGGTCCGTCAGGCCCAGGTCATGGAACGGCGCAACCGGCTCATGAACCTGCGCAAGCGGGTGGCCCGGCGTGGCTTCTATCGGCAGGCACCCGGATCCGGTAGACGCTCGGGCGAGGCCATGGGTCTTGAGGCCACTTTGGTCGGGGTCAACACGCCGTTCGAAGGTGCTCGCAATTCGGTGGACGCGCACCGTACCGCGCTTGAACACGATTATGTGGTCGGCATGGTCAGCGAGTTGGACCGGACTGGCCTGATGCGCGACGCTCGGTCGGGCCGGTTCGACGATGACATCGCCATCGAGGTGGCCGAACTGAACCGAGACGGCGGGCGGCCAGGCGCATCGGGCAACCAGCGGGCCGCCCGGATGGCGGCCATCATTCGCAGGTATCAGCGGTTATCGGTCGACAATCTGAACGCCGAAGGCGCGTGGATCGGCAACTATGATGGGTACGTGGCTCGCACAAGTCATGATCCTGACTTGATTCGGGAGGCGGCCGGGCAGGGCCGTTCGCTCAACGACGCGTTCGACGCCTGGCGGCAGAAGATCGAACCGCTTTTGGACGAGCGGACGTTCGATGGCACCGGTGGTGCGCCGAACCGGACGCGCTTTCTGCGGTCGGTGTTCGACGGGCTGGTGTCAGGCGTGCATTTGAGGGGCGATGGGCTGGTCGGTGCGAAGGACCCGGCATTCCGCGGACCCGGCAATCTGGGCCAGCGGCTGTCCAAGGCGCGACTGCTCCACTTCCGTGATGCGCGAGCCTGGATGCAATACCACCGGGAGTTCGCCCGCGGTACTTTGATGGAGAGCTATGTCAACAGCTTGCGGATCGCTGCGCAGAACACGGCGATCATGGCTCGGTTCGGGACCAATCCCCGGGCGGATTTCGAAGCCGATCTTCGCTGGGTTGTGGAGCGGATGCGGAAAGATGGCCGGGCGGATGCGGTACGGCGTTTCGAGACTTGGGAGCGCGGCGCACTTGAAAACCAGTTCGTGCACGTGTCCGGTGAGGGCTATATGCCCGCCAACCGGTTGGGAGCCCAGATCGGCGCCGGCTGGCGAGCGACTCAGAACATGGCCAAGCTCGGCGGCGCCGTGATTTCTTCTACGGGCGATGTGTTCGTCAAGGCGGGCGAGTTGCGCTACCACGGTATCGGGCTGCTGGACGGGTACGCAGACGGGATTGCGTCGATCGTGCGCGGTCGGGGGCAGGGCGAAATCCGTGAGATCGCGGATTTGCTGCGGGCCGGTGCAAGTGGCATGGTGGGATCGGTGGCGTCGCGTTTCTCCCCGACCGATCACATTCCGGGCCGGTTGTCGAAGCTGCAGGACACGTTCTTCCGGCTGTCAGGACTGCAGTATTGGACGGACGCGCAGAATGTCGGTGCGCAGCTCATGATGGCGCGCCATCTGGGAATGCAGCGCTCTGCGGCCTGGGCGCAGGTCAAGCCCCAAAGCCAGCGTTTGCTGTCCATGTACGGGATTGGCGCTCGGGAGTGGGAGGCGTTGCGGTCGGCCGACTGGAATCAGGCGAACGGCCGCCTCTATCTGACACCGGATGTCATCGACCGGATCAGCGCCGCTCGCATGGTCGAGTATGCGCAGGCGAGCGGCAAGCTCGGACTTGACGCCAACGAGGACCGGGTTGCCAGGGCAGTGGCCAATGCAAGGCGGGATCTGCGGCACCGACTGATCGGTTTCTATCATGATCGGGCCAATTTCGCTGTCGTCAGGCCCGGCGCGCGAGAACGGGCGTTGATGCTACGGAGCACCCGACCAGGCAGTGCAGAGGGCGAGGCGCTGCGGCTGATCATGCAGTTCAAGGCGTTCCCGGTGACGATGATCCAACGGACATTGGGCCGGGAGTTCTACGGCTATGGCGGTGATCCTGGCCGGTTCGTGGGCCTGGCGCACATGGCGGTAGCCTCGGTGATCTTCGGGTATGTCGCCATGAGCGCCAAGGATCTGATCAAGGGCCGTAGCCCGCGCGATCCGCAGAATCCGGAGACATGGCTTGCCGCAGCGATGCAAGGCGGCGGTGCCGGGATTTTCGGCGACTTCATGTTCGGCAAATTCAACCGGTTCGGTCAGGACTTGCTGACCACGGCGGCTGGACCGACGGCCGGCACGATCAACGATGTCGGCGCGCTGTGGGCCTCGGTAATCCGGGGTGAAGATATCGGCGCGCAAACGCTGCGGACGGTACTGGCCAACACGCCGTTCGCGAACCTGTTCTGGCTGCGGCCGGCGATGGACTATCTGTTCCTGTACCAGGTGCAGGAGGCGCTATCGCCGGGGTACTTGCGTCGGATGGAGAGGCGCTTGGAGAGGGAGAACAATCAGCGGTTCTTCTTGCCGCCGAGCCAGAACGCGACTGTCTTCGGGGGTTGATGAACTTACACGATAAGCCCGATTGTCCAGCCTATACCGTAGATGAGGGCTGCCGTTATCACTTGGCTGACATAGAGGCTAATCATGCGCCCCGCTGGGTTTGGCCCCAATATGTAATGCCAAGCCCATCCCTTGACTTCTGCATAACCAATACATCCAACAATCGCGAACAGCAACAGCCACAACATAGACTGTTCTTGGTATCCAAGGACTGCACAAGAGATAAATAGAAAAATATAGAACATGTAAGTTCGCCTCGCTTCATTTGATTAGCAAGCCTATAACCAGAAACCTACTCGGCTGGTCTCAGTTCCATGTGGATCTCTATCCGTCGGTTGGTAGCGTATGCTGCGAGTGTTTCCCTGGGATCAACGGGCTGGTAGTCGGCGTATCCGGCGGCGGCAAGCCTATTGCTGGGCACACCGGCACCTTCAAGAAACTTGACGACACTTACGGCGCGAGCAACAGACAGTTCCCAATTCGAGGCGAAATGCTCATTGTTGATTGGCCTTCGATCTGTGTGGGCCTCTACTCGCAACAACCAATCCACATTTTCATCGAGATTGAGTAAGGGCAATTGGATATGGTCAGCAAACTGGGATAAGCGCGCTTCGCCAGAAGGTTGAAGATCAGCGGTTCCAGACGGAAACAGCAATTCGGATTGAATACGTACGTATCCTCGTTCATCAAACAAAACTTTTGCTGCATCACCTGTCACAGCATCTCTTAGGGCTTGATTAAGGGTGTTCAAGGCTCGGATATCTTGCTCCGAAGTTCGGATCGTATCCTGATATTGTTCTATTCTTGTATTCAAGTCTTGATTTTGCCGTATAAGTGGATTGAGAGTCGCCTCCATATCAGACAAATTTGATTGGAGGCTTCTGTTCTGCTGAATAACGACCCAGTAGTTTCGTTCGCGCCGACGAGCCTCTTGCTGCGCCGTCTCCAGCGCTGTTGAGAGATCGTCTATCCGCTGTTCCAATGCTGAGAAGTCCGTCCCCGTAAAGAAGATGTCCCGATAGAAGGTAAAGTCTGAATAGCTGAACCACCCAATCTCTTCCCCTGAATGGAGACGAAGGGCAATTTCAGTATCACGATGTTGGTCGAATAGACGTTGTAGCGCTGCTTCTGCGAGATGCACATAACCGCGACGCGTTTCAATGTTATCGGACGCTCTTGCTTGCTCCAGTGCTTCGATTACTTGGAATACGAGTACATTGGGACGGTGATCCAAGCTGTACTCGACCCCGAACGCTGGCGAAGCGAGGGGCATTGATGCTGCGATTAGACAGCAGCCTATCAGGAGGGCTCGCAAGGGCATACGCTTGATCATATGCGAGCACCAAGGAGCGTCAATCGGTTGCTTCAATGAGGCCTGGGCGCTTTGGCCCAGAAGAGGACGATGCCGATGTAACACCATCGGAACTGCTCCGAGCTTCAATGAGGCCCGGGCGGTTTGGCCCGGGAGAGGGGGAGGTTCGCAACCGATTGAGAAAGCACGCCGAACCGGAGTGGATTCGAGCGGGTCTGGAAGTGACGGCAAGGATTGTTTGGGAGGTGCCGTCGGCGGTGCCGAATTGTCAAAGATCCGGTTCCCGATGAAGCACTTGCATCCTGTGCGAGCGGGTGTCGGGAACGTCCCGATATTGAACCGTTCGCAGGTGAGGGGTGCAAGTGTTTTCTGATCAGAGCGCCACTCGCGGCTGGAGCATCGTTGCCGAGACGCGAAAGGCCCCAACCAGGGGTCGGGGCCTTTCCGAACACACGACGGTCTCGCGGGCTTGTTGTCGCCGATGCGAGACCCGCTACCCCATTGAAGGGGCAGTCTCCAAGCCCGATGCGGATGCAGAGCGGGAACGGGTGGCACGGCTGGGCGATCACTTCCTTCTGAACAGTTCACGGCTGCCGATGAGCCCCACCGCGAGGATAACAGTCACAAGCAAGGTCGTGCCGTAGAGAGGGAACCCGCAAGCGCGGTCCCGGTGCCGGCCGCAATCGCGCCGACGCCCAGTACGAAAGACATCCACTGTCCGCGCCCTTGAAGCTTCCTAGCCGCTTCGCTCTCCTGCACCTCAAGCTGTTGACGGTGCCGATACTGTGATTTGAAAGCCTCTAAGATGACGTCAGGGGCTTTTGGATGAGCCTCCTTGTATCGTCGCATCTCGGCTGCCGGAGGGAGCGGGCCACTGTGGGCCTGCATATATGTGACACTGAAGAGCTGGGCGGCTCCTTCGACATCGCCGCGCTCAAGAGCTTCAAACAGCGCGTCGGGAGACAGTCCATACGCCTGGAGCCGCTCAGCAGCCTCTGGGCTGAGCGGTGGGCGCGGATCAGGCCGAGACGGCTCCTCCGGAAGCGGGTCCTGCTCGGTAATGGCGGGTCAACTCCCCAAACGAGTCGGACGGCACATCTGACAGTCGACGCAATGGGACCTGATCTATCGCGATTCTCATGTCTCTGCCAACGGCCACCCAGTCGTCGGCGAGTGCCTGTGCGTCGGATCGAATGAACTCGAACCGTACCCTAGGCGCTATGGCCCATGCCCGAAACACCCCTTTGGCGAAATCTTCGAAGCGCAGTCGCTTTCGAATCCGGCCGAAGTGCGTTTTCATCTTTTTTCGGCTTCCCAAGCTGACGATGGAGTATGCCGGATAATGGCGAACTGTGGCGGTCAACCACGGCCTCCAAACTTGCACGAGGGAACGTAGCGTTTGCGGATTACGCTTTCAATTACCCATAGTGTTTTGTGACGTTCGGCCGCGAGTTGGTATTGCTGGCCGGGATCAAGGCCGACCTTCTGCGCTTCGAGATGGGGGAGCCGACATGACCGCCGGTCGTTCCCTTCGACTTCGAGGGTCAGGCCATTCGCGTGCTCGACCGCGATGCGGAGAAGATGACCCGCAATCTGGATGGCGAAGATGCTGATACCCACAATCTGGGTATCAGATCTCAGAACGGTGTCAGCCAGTCGCGGGCGATGACCATCATCAACGAGTCCGGTCTGTACGCGGCGGTGTTGTCGAGCCGTCGGCCGGAGGCCAGGCGCTTCAAGCGGTGGGTGACGGCGGACCGGTGGCTATGCCGTGGAAGGGATGCCGCTGGCGGGCGCGATGCGGGAGTTCATCGTCGAGGCCGCGCGGACGGTGGTGGAGCAGGAGCTACCGGCGCTGATCGACCGGCGGTTCCGGGAAGACCCGCGACTGACGGCTGTGGACTCGCTGCCGGCGCTCGACGTGGCGGTGCGCCAGAAGGTCCCGCAGAAGGGCCGGCGCCGTGTGGTGGCGCAGATCAGCCGGGAACTGACCAAGGCGTGCGAGCGGATGGGTAAGCCGGTGCACCGGGATCTGACGGGCCGGCGCCTCTACCCGCGCGACGTGGTGGATGATTGGCTGAACAGCGGGGGTTGGGGCGCGATCGAACGCTACCGGGCCCAGGTGGCGGGTCAGAGAGAGTTGAGGGTGTAAGATCGTTCGTATTGCGAGCCGACCATAGTCGGGGCTGGCTCTCTATTCGTCCGCCATGAGGATCTCGAAGGGCTCTAACTGGGCCGCGAGCTTTGGCACGCCCGCCTTCTGCAGCGAATCCAAGTATCTCCCGTACTCAAGAGGTGGTCGGTTGTAGTGATTGAAGTCTAGTCGTACTGCTTGGATAAACTGCGAGGGATTGATGCCGAACGCATCAATCAAAAAATCGTCCGGATGCTTGGTGTGGATCCGGAACTTCTCTACTTGATTGGAGGGAAAGTCTTTTTGATTAAATGTGACAATCACATTCGCTCGTGTCATGATCGCCGCTGCTAGAACATGGCGATCATTTGGATCGGGTAGGGTCACGCATGGAATGAGGGGCTCGAATCCCTCGACAAGACAGTCATCGACGGAGTCATTCATCAGGTTGCACCAATGTGTCAGTGTAGCCCTTCCGACATCGGGGTGGTCCCTCAAAACTGCCGCAGTCCATTCGTCGTGGACGCGCTGAGACCACCGCGCCCGGAACAGTTTCGTCCCGGCCACATAGATGAGGAGGCTTCGAAGCCTTGCTCCGTAGAACACGTTGGCGTCAATGAATGCGGTAAAAGTAGATATCATTCCAATCCCAATTCTACTGCCTCTCTATTCATGGCCGCAAGTGCCTTAAGTCGTTTTGCTTTGGTTTGGGCTTCGTATTCGAGCAGATCACTGAACTTGATACGGCGGTGTGACCCTATTTTACGGTACGGTATTTCATCGCCTTCAAGCTTCTTGATAAGGTAAGGACGGGAAACGTTGAGGTAGTCCGCCGCTTGCTGGGTTGTCAGTTCGGCTTCATGGGGGATCAGCGAGAGCGGCGTCTGCTCCGCCATTGCCTCTAGGACGGTGTATATGAGTTGAACGGCTCTGGCCGGCAGAGGGACAATAACAGAGGCGCGATCGTCCTCCTTGACGGCGATCTTGATATCGTGACCGCCATCCGCGAGTGGTTTGAGGCGGTTGGCCGCCTCCCGCGCAATCACAGCTTCAGCCTGGTCCGCGACAAACGGGGCATTCGTTTGGTCTAGGAGAGCAAGCATTTTCAGATCCCTATGTTTCATAAGCCACTGCAGTCAACCGACATCGCGGAACACACATGGCCTTGCGCTATGCAGCCCGCGAAGAATGCCGTGTAGGTGACGCCGGACATTTCGTCCGCACAACATAGTCTCCAATCGAAATATCCGCAACGCTCGGCGGCACTGTACGCGGCTCAGCGCGCATGTGCGTGCGTTGTGGCGGATCGGCCGGCTGACTGATCTGCTGGCATGGTAACGTCCCACGCCGACAGCCGCCCCTTGCTTGCCCGGGCGACGGATGATCTCCACCACGCGGTGGAACAGACACCGCTTGGGCAGGCTCTGGCGGACGGTTCGGTGACGGTCGATCAATATCACCTGTGGTTGTCGTCGCTCTGGCATATCCACGTTCACATCGATCCTGAGACACCGACAAGCCTGAGACGATGGTTCGCGCTAAGCACGGACATCAACACGCTGGGGCGGGTGCCGCGCCCGACCATGGCGACGATTGCCTATACGTCCATGATGCATTCGGCCGAGGCATCTGACGCGGCCATCTACGTCCTGGGCGGGGCAACGCTGATGGGCGGGCCAGTGCTGGCCAAGGCGCTGGGACCGGCGGGGCTGCCGATCGCGCATCTGGTGATGACACCGGCTGAGAAGAAGCGAGCGCTGGCCGACTGGCGCCCGTACCGCCAACGCGAGGACCTGTGCGGACATGCCCGGCAGTGTTTCCGGGCGCTGATAGACGTCGCTTACGAGTGCTGGTGACCCGTGCGCTGTGAGTGATTGGCCGGTTGGTTGATCTGTCACCATGGCGCACGTGATCATGGACAGCCAGCGGCCGTACCAGGCCTTTACCGTGCTCACGGCCACGACGGGGCCGTTCGGCTTCACATTCCCGTTCATCGATGCCAGCGACATCAAGGTCTACCGGGTCAAGAGCGGCGTCCGGGCGCCGCTGGAAAGCCTGGGCATCAGCTACACGGTCACCGGCGCTGCGGCCGGTGACGGCGGGTTCAACGGCGGTACGGTCATCCTGGGCACGGCGCAGTCGAACTGCGCGATCTGGGTCGAGCGGCACACCGATCCGGCGCGGCTGACCGACTTCCCGAACTCTGCGGCGTTCCGGCCGAACGCGCTCAACTCGGCATTGGACCGGCTGCACGGGATCGCCGTCGAGCATGACGACATACTGTTGAGGTCGATCCGCGCTCCGGTTCGAGACGGGCCGCTCGACATGGTGTTGCCGCCGGCGGTTGCGCGGGCCAACCAGTATTTGAAGTTCAACTCGGCAGGGCAGCCGGAAGTCGGGGTCGGTCCCAACGTTGCGGAATCCCTGATCAAGAACCGGCTGTATGTCAGCAAGTCCGGTGCGGACGCCAACGACGGTCAGACGTGGGCAGCGGCCAAGGCATCGATCAAGGCCGCGTGCGAGCGGGCTCAAGAACTGATCGACGCCGGCGAGATCGAGCGGTGCACGATCCTGGTCGCGACGGGTCACTACATCGAGAGCTGCCCGATCACGGTGCCGCCGAAGGTGGCGATCATGGGCGACGCGCTACGGTCGGTGCTCGTTCAGCCGTCTGTGGCGACAAGCAACGTGTTCCTGCTGAACAGCCATTGCTATGTTGGTCAACTCTGGGTCTACGGGCATCAACTCAGCCCGACGGCGTTTGACATCACCCCGACGGGTTACGCGGGGTTCAACGGCACGAACGCGCCGCGGAACACCGAACAGACCGGGTGGGCCTTCAGCTTCGCGCCGGGTGCCTCGATCCAGGTCAGTCCGTACATCCAGAACGTCACGTCCGTATCGGGATCAGGCACGTTCGGTCAGCCTGGATTTGTGCCCGGCGGCGGGGGCGTTCTGGTCGACCCCAGCACCTGCGTGGAAGGCAACCTGGTCAACTCGATCGTGCTGGACGCCTTCACCCAGGTGAACCTGGGTGGCATCGGCTCCAAAGTCGTTGGCCTGGGCTACATGCAGCAGGTCAGTTTCTTCAAGAACTTCTGCCAGTTCGGCATCCTCTGCGTCGACGGCGGCCACATCACGGCGCTGAATAGCAACAGCTCGTTCGGCAACTACGCGCTGTGGGCCGAAGGGAGCCGGCAGATCCAAGGCCCTTCCGGCGCAGAAGATTTCGGCTCACTGATCGAAGCTTCGGGCTACACACTGACCTATGCCGGTGCCGGATTGGATTACTCGCAGCTGCCTTATGCCCAGGGTGGCACGGGCGTTGAGGATACCGCGAAATACTTCACCGAACTGAACGGTGGGAGGATCTACTCGACCGTCACAGACAATCTCGGCGATTTCTACGTGGGCACCTTCACCTCATCGGGGCAACCGAAATTCCGCATCAACCAGCGGCAAGGCATCATCGAGGGCCGGGCGTTCTACCAGAGCGTGTTCGGCTTCATGGCGCCGTTGGTTCAAACCCTGTTCGGCAAGAGGTAACGCATGGTCGCGCCTATCTACCGGTACCGAGAAGAACGCGCTGAGTTGGGCACGAGCCTGGCCGATCTCTATGGGGTCACCACGGCCTTCATGCGCACCGGCACGACGAAGAGCGAGATCACGGCCACCGTCAATGCGATGCAACTGGCCAACCGGCATTCCTCGGCCGTGACCATCGACGTCGCCACCACTGACGGCTCAACCGTGCGGTACTTGGCCAAGGGCCTCTCCATCCCGGCCGGTGCGGCGCTCGACCCGCTTAGCGGTCAGTTGAACCTTGAGGAAGACATGGTGATTCAGGCGTTGGCCAGCGTGGCCGACGTGGTCGACGTGCACATCAGCTTGGTGGAGGTAGCCCTTGCCACAGCAAGTTAGCATCCGCTTCGTCGATCTGATCGAGACGCCGGCCGATCTTGCCGGGTCGGGCAATCAATATGTCCGGGTGAAGTCCGACGAAACCGGTATCGAGTTCGTCAGCGTGGCGCCTGGCAGCGGGGCGAGCACGTTCACCGATCTGACCGACACGCCGGCCAACTACACCGGTCACTCGGGCAAGGTACCGCGTGTGAACACGGGCGAAACGGCGTTGGAGTTCGTGCTGCCCGGGGACATCTCGGGTGCGTCCACATTCCTGCAGCTGACCGACACCCCAGCCGCCTATGCGGGGTTCGGTGGCGCTGTGGTTACCGTAAAGGCTGGTGAGGACGGGCTTGAGTTCACGCCCACCACGCCGGACCTGTTGGCAGAACTGCTGGATCTGTACGCCGAGAATTACACCGGCGGTACCAAGCCCTCGGCGATGGGGGCCAATGCGATTGCCATGGGCGAGTCTGGTACTGCCTCAGGGAGCCGGGCGACTGTCACCGGCGGTCAGAACAATTCAGCCTCGGGCAACCACGCCACCGTTGGCGGCGGTCAGAACAATTCAGCGACCGGCACGGCGGCAACGGTGGCCGGTGGCGCCACCAACAGCGCTTCCCACAACTCCTTTGTGGGTGGTGGTGAGCGCAACGATGCGTCTGGTAAAGACGCCGTGATCGCCGGTGGCGAGGACAACGTCATTCAGACGGACACGCAAGAAGCCTTTATCGGCGGAGGGAAGTCGAACGAGATCCTGTCTCAGAGCGTTGTACTGGCAAGCAGCTATCCGACAGGTGTCTTGCTGCCGGCGCGAGCGAATCTCGGCCAAGGTTTCGCGGGCACCATCGCGTCGGGCGGTACCGTAGCTATCAGCGACGATGCTGCAGGTAACATCAATCCGACCACGGTGGCCGACGGTGATCCGATCCCCGCGGGCAAGTACCTGCAATCCGGCGGCACCGGCGATGTCGGCATCGTCGCCACGCTGCACATGCCAGCGATCGTTGGCGGCCGGGCGAATACGATCGACTGGCAAGACACCACGATCGATGGCTCTCTGGCTGCGATCGCCGGCGCCGGATCGGTGACGCAAGCGCTACTTGACGAAGCGGCGCAGTATCGGTGGACACCCCACTTCTCGTATATCGGTGGCGGGCGGGACAACACCGTCCGGAGCAGCTTCGGCGTCATCGGTGGCGGGCGGGACAACACCGTGACGACGCTGTATGGTGCGGTCCTGGGAGGCATCGATAACTCGGTGACGGGTGATGGTGCGTCGGCCGTGGGCAGCTATCACCGCCTGACAGCGCCGTACGCGGTTGGGCTCGGGTCAGGCGCCACTGACCGCGGCCACTTCGGGGCACAGGTGTTCGCCGCTCGCCCCGGGACGGCGGGTTATCCCGCTGTGACCGATCAAGGCGCGGTGCAGTCGATGCGCGTGATCGGCGGGGTCACCACGACGGACGCGACCTGGACGGCGATCGGCCTGGACGACGGGGTGGATCTGCGGATGCAGCGGAACGCTGCATCGGCCGCTCCGAGCTATCTGGCGAAGCTGACCTTGCCGGATGCCCGCTGCGCCTTCTTCGTCACGGCGCGCGTCCTGGGGCGGGACACCACCGTATCGGCCGCGCACGCCGCAGCGTACGAACTGAAGGCGTTGGTTCGCGTGGAAGCCAGTACGGCGACGATGCCGTGTTCGTACAGCAAGCACATCGTTTGCGAATGCGGGCCGGGCTCGACTCCGTGGGATGCGAGACTGCGGCTCGACGGCCTTGTGGTGGAGCTGGAGGTCTTGGGTACGGCGAGCCAGACCATCCGATGGGGTGCGACGCTCGAAACGGTCGAGGTGGTTCTGTAGCCGTGCGTTGTGAGGGGCCGGACGCGTCCTGACACTGGCATCGTCCTCAACATCGAGGTTCCGATGCCGAACTTATCCAACAACGAGGTGCGCCTTGGGCTGGGCTTGGTGGTGGCGATCCTGGTCGCCATCGGCAGTCCGCTGTTTCAACTGGGCGGATTTCACTCAGCGGTAGAGGACCTGGATCGCCGCGTGGTGACGCTTGAGCAATCCCGGGCCGCTTCGGATGTGAGCGTGGCCGACAGGCTCGCAAGGCTGGAGGAACGAACGGGTCGGATCGAGAGCCTGCTGTTGCGGGCGCTCCAAACAGAGGGACCCTATTGATGGAGCAGCTTATTGCATGGGCCGGCGGACTGGCTGGCTTGCTGGCGATCGCGGCTGTGATCGTCGATCAGATCGTGCGGCGCACGCCGTCAAAGAAGGACGACGCGTTGTTCGACGGCGTGCGGGAGACGATCGAGAAGGTCGTTGAGATTGCCCGCGATGAGCGGGACAAGCGGGAGCGCGGCGATCAATGAGGACGGCGGCGCTACTTATGGCAGCCGGGTTGCTGGCGGGATGCGGCGGCCTTGGTCAGATCGAGAGTCGGACTGTCGAAGTGATCCGGGAAGCCGAGGCGGCGGCCGACCGAGTGCGGGATGCGGCCGTGGAAGACGGCCACGACGATGTGTGCGAGCGGATGCGGGTCGGTGATCTGCGGGCTCGCACGCAGGCGGATCCGACTTATGCGGAGCGTCACGCAGCGTTCTGTCACGGCGGGCAATGACCATGGCAACGGTCCACATTACTTTCACCCAGCTTGAATCGGGCAACGGCGCGTCAACAAACGGCACGGTCATGGATGGTGCGCAGATTGTGTCCGAGATGATCCTCAACCCGACGACGTCGGCCGCGACCACAGCGACGGCTCTGCTGAGCGACCCGCGCAATGTCGCGATGGTGACGGTGATCGGTGGAGCGGTGTGGCTGGCGTTCGGCGAAGCGCCAACGGCGGCCGTTGGTGGTGCTGGCTCTGTCTACGTACCGGAGGGCTCGACCCTGTATGTGGCGCTTCGCAACGGCTGGAAGGTCGCTGCGATCAATGCTTAGGATGACTTCACATGTCGGTACACTCGGCCGTCAAGCCGCGGACGCTGTAGCGATCACTGGCGGGACCATCGACGTCGACACATTGATCTGTGAGACGACATTGGCGGCATCGACTGATGCGACCTATTCCAATCTGCAGGATGGGATATCGACCACTTTCACCGACAGTGGGTCAGAGGCGCCGGAGCAATTCAGCACCATCCTTACGGTGAATCTCACTCAGTTCCGCGTGTTCCAAATTGCGTGTGCGTCTCTGACCGATAGCCTGGCCTTCCGAGCCTATCGGTCAGGTTCCGGATGGCGAGACTGGCAGGCGCTGCAGTGCCAGGACACGCCGCTCAAGCCATCAAGCTACACCGTCGCGACGCTTCCGTCCGCATCGGCCGAAGGCGTGGGTGCGATCGTGTATGTGACCGATGACGTAGGCGGCGCGGTGCCAGCCTTTTCGGACGCAACGGCGTGGCGGCGCACAACGGACCGTGCCGTCGTGTCTACGACTTAGGAGCCGGTTTCATGACTGAGCGAATCCTGACTGAAGAAACCCGGCCGTATGAGATCCTGATGAGGTTCTGGCCCGGTCGCCCGGTCGCAGCGCATCAGCAGCGTCTGTGGCGACTGATCGATCCGGCCACGGGCGAAATCGTCACGGAGAAGGCGCTGCCGGCGGAGTCGATCGATCTCGGCAACCCGGAGCAGATGGCCGCACTGTCGGCGGTGATCGAGCCGCAGCTGCTACGCGACCTTCAGGCCGCAAGGCAGGAACTGGATAACCTGATCGCGTTGGCGAACGGGGAAGTGTGAGAACGGTCGGAGAACATCTTCCCCTCGTTTTCCCCACGTTTTTCACCGAGTTCCGCCAACGTTCACCAATGTTCGCCAAGAACGGCTCGTCTCGGCACTGCGCTAGTTGGTTGATCTGTAAGGGAAAAAATGGTGCTGCTGGAGAGATTTGAACTCTCGGCCTCTCCCTTACCAAGGGAGTGCTCTACCCCTGAGCTACAGCAGCATCGGCCCGGGACCCGGCGCGAGCCTGGGCATCGCAGAACGGCTGGGCCCGGTCAAGGCCGAACCGGCATGCGGCGCCGGCATGACCGGGGCGGACAGCGATGCCGTGAGCCGCCGGGACCGGCCGGACCGCCCCGGTGCCGGCGCGTACGATCTCCGGCCATTTCCCGGCCGTTACGGGTCTGCTAAGGTCGTCGACGGGCGGATGGGCAGGCCGTGGCCGACCGGCGGGGCGGCTGCGGCCCCCACGACCCCCGCACCGGCCCCGGCGAGCCGGTGCCCATGCCGGAGGCGAGGGACAGGATGCAACGCTACTCGATCATCTCGGCGCTGACCTACGCCGCCCTGATCGCCCTGTGCGCCTTCGTGACCGTCTGGGTGCTGATCAGCGCATGGTTCGGCCTGGTGGCGGCCGGGGGGGCGTTCCTGGCGGCCCTGTTCTCCTGGTGGCTGGTGATGGCGCCGCGGCGGCGGCCGTCGGTCTGGCGGCACGCCTGGCTGGGCTTCTTCACCGGCATGCTGTCGCCGGCTCTGCTGGCGGTCGTGCTGTCGGGACCGGCGGCCCCGGTGATCGCCTGGCCGATGGTGGTGGGCCTGGGGGTGCCGGCGGCGGCATTTGCGATCCCGTTTGCCTTGTTGTTCGGCGGCCTGGCCCGGTCGATGGATATCGGCCGGCAAGACGACGAGGCGACCGGCGGGGCGACGGCATGACCGAAGACCCCCTCCGCAGGCCCGGGGCCCCGGCCAAGCGGGCCGACGGGCCGGCCCCGCGGGCCGACCGGGAAGCCGAGGCGTTACGGGCCAATCTGCTCAAGCGCAAGGCGCAGAGCCGGGCCCGCAAGGCGCAGGACCGGCCCCCGCCCGCCCCCGATACCGATGATACCGAGAGGCGCTGAGGTGATCTCGTCTCGCGCCGTCCTCCGCGGCCAAGCGCCCGGCGAGGCTTGCCGCGTATCAGATCAACCTGCGTCCGGATGCACCCATCTGAACCCAGGTAGGTTGATCTATTTCAAAGATTTAGAGCATCCTATCTGCGTCCGTTAGAACGCAGGATGCTCTAGTGGACGCGCGGGCCGCCGCTACCCGCGGGCCGCCGCCGCGACCCGCTCCACCATCGCCGGCATGTCCGCCATCCGGTGGTAGAGACCGAAGCCGAAGCGCAGCCGGTCGCCGCGGACATCGGTGACGATGCGGTGGGCCATCAGCCGCTCGTGCAGCGCCGCCGCCATCGGGGACCGATAGGTCAGGAAGTTGCCGCGCGCCGGCCGGTCGAGCCCGACCACCAGGTCCGCCTGGCGCAGCCCGGGGATCGCGTACCGGTCCACGCCCGTGGCAAAGGCCGCCTGCAGCCGGGTGGCGTGGCGGTGGATGGCCGCCACCGTCAGCCCCTGATCGGCCAGCCAGCCGAGCACCGCCCGCTGCCGGTACAGCCCGGACGGATCGAAGGTCGCCCCCATGAAGCGCCAGCCATCCCCGGCATAGGGCACGCCCTCCGACCGCGGCGCCGACAGGGCCCCGAAGGCGGCGTACCAGCCGGTGTCCCGCGGGCGCGGCCCGTAGCCCGGCGGCACGTGCAGGAAGCACACCCCCTCCCCCGCCATGGCGTATTTGTAGCCGCCGGACAGGTAGAAGGCCCGATCCGCGATCCGTGCGAGATCGGTCGGCCGGGCGAGGAACCCGTGATAGCCGTCAATGACGATGAAGGTCTCCGGATCCGGCACGGCGGCGACCAGCCCGTCGAGATCCTCGACCGCGAAGCCCGAATTGAAGAACACCTGGCTGACCCAGACCAGATCGAACGGTGCGCCCGTGCCCGGGTGCCGGGCCGATGCGGCCGCCCCGAAGCGGTCGGCGAAACCGTCGAACGGCTCGGTCGGGACCAGGGTCAGGTCGACCAGCCCATCCTCGGCCCAGCGGGCCGTCTGGCGGGAGAAGGTGTGGAACTCGGAATCGGTCGACAGGATCCGGATCGGCCGGTCCGTCGGCAGGCACGACACGATCCGCTTGAGGAACTCGTGGGTGTTCGGTGCGAACACCAGGCTGGCCGGATCGGGCAGGCCCAGAAAACCGGCGATCCCGCGCTGCACCGCCGGCATCACCGCGTCCAGGATCGGGCCCCATTTGCTGTCGGCGTAGCGGGCCGCGTCGGTCAGCGCCTGGTTCTGGGCGTCCCAGACCACGTCGGGCCAATAGTGGTGGCTGTGGGCGGCCAGGTGCAGCCGGTCCGGCGCGGCGGCGGCGAACCGGCCGAACGCGGCACCGAGATCGACGGTGCCGTCGGCCAGCGCCGCCGGTGGTGCGGGGGTGATGTCGGCGGGCATGCTCGGACCTCCCGTCCGGCCGGTGGGAGACATCAGACCGTGATCGCCATCTCGGCGGCGCGTTCGAGATTGCGGATATACTGGGCCCGGCCGGCGTCGTAGGGCTTCGGCCAGGGCTGGGCGGCATAGCCGAGCTGGGCGGCCGCGTGCAGGCCCCAATAGGGGTCGGCCAGATGCGGCCGGGCGAGCGCGGTCAGGTCGGCGCGGCCGGCGGCGATGATCGAGTTGGCATGGTCGGTCTCGTAGATGTTGCCGACCGCCATGGTCGCACAGCCGAGCTCGTTGCGGATCACGTCCGAGAACGGGGTCTGGAACATCCGGCCGTAGACCGGCTTGGCGTCGACCGTGGTCTGACCGGCGGAGACGTCGATCAGGTCCGCCCCATGGGCGACGAACGCCCGGGCGATCGCCAGCGTGTCGTCCTGGGTGATGCCGTCGGGGTGCCAGTCGGTCGCCGACAGGCGCACCGACATCGGCTTGTCCGCCGGCCAGACCGCCCGCATCGCGTCGAGCACGGCGAGGGGAAACCGGAGCCGGTCGTCCACCGACCCGCCATAACCGTCCGTGCGGCGGTTCTTGAGCGGGGTCAGGAACGCCGACAGCAGATAGCCATGGGCGCAGTGCAGCTCCAGAAGGTCGAAGCCGGCCTCGACACCGTAGCGGGTGGCGCGCACGAAATCCTCGATCACCCGGGCCATGTCGTCTTCGGTCATCGCCCGAGGCACCGCGTTGTCGGTCGACCAGGCAATGGCGCTGGGGGCGATCAGCGGCCAGGGGCCGCTGTCGAGCGGCTGGTCCATGCCCTCCCACCCCCGCCTGGTCGCGCCCTTGGGCCCGGCATGGCCGAGCTGGAGCGCCACCTTGGCCGGGGTGTACGCGTGGATGAAGCCGACGATCCGGGCGTACGCGTCCCGGTGCTCCGGCGCGTACAGCCCGCAGCAGCCCGGGGTGATGCGGGCGTCCGCCGACACGCAAGTCATCTCCGTGAACACCAGGCCCGCGCCGCCTTGCGCCCGGGCCCCCAGATGCACCAGGTGGAAATCGTCGGGCATCCCGTCGGTCGCGGAGTACATCGCCATCGGCGAGACGACGATCCGGTTGGGCAGCGTCACCGAGCGCAAGGTGAACGGGGTGAACATCGGCGGCACCGGCACCTGCTGCGGCCGGCCGGTCGCGCGCTCCGCCACCCAGGTCTCGTACCCTTCGAGATAGCCCTTGTCGCGCAGGCGCAGGTTCTCGTGGCTGATGCGCTGCGACCGGGTCAGCAGGGAATACGCGAACTGCTCGGGCGGCAGTTTGGCGTAACGGTGGACGTTCTCGAACCATTCGGTCGAGTTGCGCGCCGCGGACTGGATCTTCAGCACCTCGACCGTACGCTCGTCCTCATAGGCCTTAAGGGCGGCCGCCACATCGTCGTCCGTCTCCCGGAACGCCCGGGTCAGCGCGATCGCGTCTTCGAGCGCGAGCTTGGTGCCGGAACCGATCGAGAAATGCGCGGTGTGCGCCGCGTCGCCCATCAGCACCACATTGCCCCTGATCCAGGTCCGGTTCAGCACCCTGGGAAACCGGATCCAGATGCCCGAGCCGCGCAGATGGCGGGCGTTCGACATCAGGGCGTGGCCGTCGAGATAGGGGGCGAACAGCCGCTCGCAGAACGCGATCGACTCCGCACCGTCCATCGTGTCCAGCCCATGGGCCTGCCAGACCGGCTCCGGCGTTTCGACGATGAAGGTCGAGGTCTCGTCGTCGAACCGGTAGGCATGGGCCTGGAACCAGCCATGCTCGGTCCGTTCGAAAGCGAAGGTGAACGCCTCGAAGATCTTCTTCGTCCCCAGCCAGACGAACCGGCACCGGCGCAGGTCGATGTCGGGCTGAAAATGGTCGGCGTAGCGTGTCCGGATCTTGGAGTTGATGCCGTCGGCGGCGACGATCAGATCGGCATCGGGAAACCGCTCGGGGCCGTCCACCTCGGCTTCGAACACCAGCTTGACCCCGAGCGCCTCGGCCCGGGCCTGCAGGATGTTCAGCAGCTTCTTCCGGCCGATACCGCAGAAGCCGTGGCCGCCCGACGTCATGGTCCGGCCGTTGATGTGGACGTCGATATCGTCCCAATGGGCCAGTGAATCGATGATCTCCTGCTTGGAGATCTCATCGGCGCCTTCGAGGTTTTCCAAGGTCTGGTCGGAGAACACCACCCCCCAGCCGAAGGTATCGTAAGGACGATTGCGTTCATAGACCGTGATATCGTGGCTGGGGTCCTGCTTTTTCATCAGGATGGCGAAGTACAAACCGGCCGGCCCGCCGCCGATGGAAACGATCTTCATCTCTACAGATCCGTATGCTGGTCTTCGGGACGCCGGACGACCGGGTGTTTTCGGGTCGGGGCCGGGCTTCCTGCTTGCCCCGACAACAGTAGCGCGACGGCTGCGGAAATCGAGCCGGGACGGGCCACCACCACCAGATGATCGAGCCGATCCATCTCGATCGTTCGCCTCTTACAGCCCGTCTTGCCCTGACGCGCTGCGACCGGGCAGGTGTAACAGCGATAATGCTTGGCCTTGCCGGAGATACGCAGGGTCATCGCGCCGCGTTTACGCCGCCTGCTGAACTCCCGGCCTCCCTCATCCGCTGAAACTCCGGACGTCGATCGTCGGTCGCGGACGCGCCCGGCTCGACAGAGGTTTCGACCAGCTCATAACCACGAGATTCATGATAGGCCTCGCCCTGGCGCCGCTGGTCGGGGATCCAGACGTCATGCCCGGCCTGCCGCGCCATCGAGACACGCAGGTAAAGCAACCGCTCGCAGTTTCACGCCGTTTTTCGCAGCCCTCATGACCGTCCTCCCGCGGCTTTGCGGCGTTTAGGCTCGATCAATTGCAGGTCGAGCGATACCCGCTCATACGCGACCTTCGGCTTCAAGCGCCGGCCTTCGCCGGGCTCAATCTCGACGAGACCGTAATCAGCCATCTTCTTCAGGGTGCGCGACAGGTTCGACTTGGCCCGGCCGGTCATCTGCGCCAGTTCATCCAGGGAGGCCGGCGCTCGCTCGGCGATCGTGCGCAGGAGTTCGCGGTTGCCCGCCGAAAGGATCCGGGCGAACGACTCCGTGGACGTGAACCACACCTTCGGATCGTTCGGACCCGGACGCTCCTCGCCGCGCGCGATGCGGAGCGTGCGGGCCTTCATGCTCTCATAGTCGGCGATCCCGACCTTCAGCGTCTTCATGGCGTCACTCCGCGCTCCTTCAGCACCGCATCGACCGTCGCCCAGAAATCGGCGAGCAGCGTCGCCGCATCCTGATAGTCGTAGGGGCGCACGGTCCGCAGCCGGTGACGGTGGTCCTGCGGCTCGCCGCGCTTTCGGTCGCCCACCGGATGGGCGTTGTCGAAGCCGACCAGCCGCGCGCCGTCCGGTCCGTGAAGCGTCAGCGCATAGTCGAGCCCATGAGGCTTTTCCGGGCTGACCGGGACCTTGGTGACGACGAACTTGACCCAATGCTCGCCCGCCGGATCGACGACCAGCGCTTCACCGTCGAGATCGAGCAAGGCGTCAAGGCTCGGATCGTGCGCCTCCCGCGTCATGATAAGTTATCTTTTGATGATAACATTGTCAAGGGCGATCCGGGTCTTTCGGACCGAAAAGCCCGTCCAGAATGTCGCCGAACCAGCGTTCGATCACGTCCCCCTCTTCGGGCGTGACCGGCACTTTCTCGGGCCTGTCGTCGACGAGCCACCGCGGGCGGCCGCTTACCCGTCCTCGTCCTCGCTCGTCATCACGCCGCCGACGGTGAACAGCCAGGCCGCCAGGGTCTGACCGGCGGGGTCGAGCGGCCGCGGCACGGTCTCCCCGGCGGCGAAGGCCTCGACCCAGGCCACCTGATCGGTCGGCACCGCATAGGCCTCCCCGTTCACATACAGCACCAGCCCGCCGTCCCGGTCGGAGACCGTGGCCGCCCGCGCCGCCGGATCGAGCGCGAGGGAGTCGACCGACCCGAGAAGGCCGATCGCGTCCTCCGTCGGCATCGTGTCCAGCAAATCCTCGATCTTCGGTTCGGTGACGAAGCGGGCGAACCAGTCGGCGAGCCTCTCCTCGTCGTCGATCATGCGCCGCAACAGCCCCCGCAGACGATCGAGATCGGCGGCACCGATATGCGCCCCCGCACCGGCAACGGGCGGGCGGCCGGGGTCGGCGAACCGGGCGAACTCGCCTTCCCGATCCGTCACCGCACCGGCCAGGCCCAACAGGGCCTGTTCGGCACTCGGCGCCCGGAAGCCGACCGAATAGGTCAGCGACGGCTCGATCGCCACGCCGTCATGGGCGAAGCCCGGCGGGATGTAGAGCATGTCGCCGGGTTCGAGGACCCAGTCCTCGACCGCTTCGAAACCGGGCAGGAGCTTGAGGTCCGGGTGCGGCTGGAGCCGCGTGTCGCCGTCGCAGCGACCGCCGACCCGCCACCGCCGGCTGCCCATGCCCTGGATCAGGAAGACGTCGTAATGGTCGAAATGCGGGCCCACGCCGCCCTGGGGGGCGGCGAAGGAGACCATGATATCGTCGACCCGCCAGGCCGGCAGGAAGGCGAACCGCTCGCGCAGGCGTGCGACCGCCGGCATCCAGCAATCGGCCGCCTGGACCAGCAGCGACCAGCCCCGCACCGGCAGGGCCGCCAGCACCGCCTCCGTGAAGGGGCCGTGGTCGACGGCGTAGTCGGCCGGCCCGTCCCCGGTGCGGTGCACCAGACGGGCCTCGGCCGCCGGCTCCATGGCCAGCCCGCCGAGATCGTCCGGGTCGATCGGGTCGACGAAATCGGCGAACGCGCCGCGCAGCAAGGCCGGACGGCGCTGCCAGACCCCGGCCAGGAAAGCCTCGACCGTCATGGTGCCCAAGGGCGGGGCGGGTTGGCTGGACATCGGGTGGACCTCTCCGACGTTGCGGGCTTTCAACGGGGTGTCGCCCGACGCGACGGCCCCGGCGCGCCGGTCTGATGTCTCGGCGTGCGAGGCGTCAAGGGCGGCGCAGCCGGTTCACCGTTGACGTCCGGAACGCCTCAAGACAGCCCATATCAGAGACAACCCGTTGAGGATCCACATCTACCGGTCGTAGGCAAGCAGCGATTTGACCGGGATGTCGAGCGTGTCCCGACCGTTCAGGAAGGTCAGCTCGATGATGCAGGCCGCCCCGCGCACATTGGCTTCGACCTTGCGCAGCAGATCGACCGACGCCTTCAAGGTGCCGCCGGTTGCCAGCAGATCGTCGAGCACGACGACTTTTTCCCCGGGCTTGATGGCGTCCGCCTGGATTTCGATGGTATCCGTGCCGTACTCCAGGGCGTACTCATACCGAATCGTCGGACCGGGAAGCTTGCCCTTCTTCCGCAGCATCGAAAAGCCGAGCCCCATTTCGTGCGCCAGGGGGGCCGCGGTCAGGAACCCCCGGCTTTCCACCCCGATCAGCCGATCGGGTTGCATCGGCGCGACCACGGCGGCGAGTTGCCGGACGGTCTCCCGCCAGGCCCCGGCATTCGCGAGCAGGGTGGAGATGTCGTAGAACAGGATGCCGGGCTTTGGGAAATCCGGGACTTCGCGGATATGCTGCTTGAGATCCATCAGCGGCGGGTCCAGCCAACGAGGGAAGAGGGGATGCATTCGAGCGATCAGCGCCCGATCGGCACCGGCGGCCAGACCATGACCGATGCCGGCCGGGACGACAAGCCGCTCGCCGCCCCGATCCCGCCGGGCCGTCCCGGCGCGGTTCGCGCGGGGCGGCCGTGACGGTGGCGACCGCCAATCCGATCCGCGCCCGGCAGGGCGGGCAGCGACGACCCGGCCGCGGCCCCGCGGAACGATCGCCGGCCGCGCTGTCGAGCGACCGGCAGGGCGATGCGTTGACCCTGAGCCTGTCGGGGCCGTGGACGCTCGCCACGGTCAGCCGGATCAACCCGGAGGTCGAGGCCGCCCTGACGCCCGGCCCGCGCCGCCTGGTGATCGACGGCAGCGGTGTGACGGCGCTCGATACGGCCGGCGGCTGGCTGATCGAGCGCAGCCTGCGCCATGTCCGGGCCGGGGGCGGCCGTGCGGAGGTGACCGGCCTGCGCGACGATCTGGCCGGCCTGCTGGCGGCCGTCGCCGGCACCGACGAGCAGGCCGACGTCGCCGACCACCGGCCACCGAAGCTGATCGAGATCGTCAACCATCTCGGCGCGGCCACGTTCGACGTCTGCCGCGCGGCCAAGGAGCTGATCAACTTCTTCGGCCTGATCCTGGTTCGGGCGACCGGGGTGATCCTCCAGCCCCGGCGGATGCGACCGGCGGCCCTGGTCACCCATATGGAGAACACGGGCCTCAACGCGATGCCGATCGTGGGCCTGCTGTCGTTCCTGATCGGCGTCGTGCTGGCCTATCAGGGGGCGGCCCAACTCCGCCAGTTCGGGGCCGAGATCTTCGTGGTCAACCTGCTCGGGGTGTCGATCCTGCGGGAGCTGGGCGTGCTGCTGACCGCGATCATCGTCGCCGGCCGGTCGGGCTCCGCGTTCACGGCCGAGATCGGGGCGATGAAGGGCAACCAGGAGATCGACGCGATGACCACCCTCGGTCTCGACCCGGTCGATATCCTGGTGCTGCCGCGGGTCATCGCGCTGATGATCACGCTGCCGCTGCTGGCCTTCTTCGCCTCGATCATGGGACTGCTCGGCGGCGGGCTGATGAGCTGGGTCGCGCTGGGGGTCACCCCTTACGCCTTCATCGAGCAGTTCCAGTTGTCGATCCCGATCGAGAATTTCTGGGTCGGGATCGTCAAGGCGCCGGTGTTCGCGTTCACCATCGCGATGGTCGGCTGCTACGAAGGGCTCAAGGTCACCGGTACGGCCGACAGCGTGGGCCGGCAGACGACCCGCTCGGTGGTCGAATCGATCTTCCTGGTGATCGTGCTGGACGCGCTGTTCTCCGTGCTGTTCGCGCGGCTGGGGGTGTGATGCCCGAAGCGCCCGTCCCCGACGCCGTGCCGCAGGCATCCGAGCCGGCGGGCGTCCCGCCGATCGAGGTCTGCGATCTGGTCACCCGGTTCGGCCCCCAGACCGTGCATGACGGCCTGAACCTGCGCGTGCGCCGGGGCGAGGTGCTGGGGGTCGTGGGCGGCTCCGGCACCGGCAAGTCGGTCCTGCTCAAGGAGATCGTCAGCCTGATCCGGCCGGCGGCGGGAACGGTCAGCCTGCTTGGCACGGACATGCACCGGGCCGAGCGCCGGCAGCGGGAGGCGGCGCTGCGCCGGACCGGCGTGCTGTTCCAGGACGGGGCGCTGTTCTCCTCCCTGACGGTGGCGCAGAACATCCAAGTCCCGCTGCGGGAATACACCGACCTGCCGCAACGGCTGATCGACGAGATCACCCGGGTCAAGATCGCCATGGTCGGCCTGCCAGCCCATGCCGGGGCCAAGCTGCCCTCGGAGCTGTCGGGCGGCATGCGCAAGCGCGCCGGGCTGGCCCGCGCCCTGGCGCTGGACCCGGAAGTCGTGTTCCTGGACGAGCCGACCGCGGGGCTCGACCCGATCGGTGCGGCCAGGTTCGACCGGCTGATCCTGGACCTGTCCCGCAGTCTCAGGCTGACCGTGTTCATGGTGACCCATGACCTCGACAGCCTGGGCACGATCTGCGACCGCATTGCCGCGCTGATCGACAAGAGGATCCTGGTCGACACGATGGAGGCGCTGATGGCCCACGACCATCCCTGGATCAGGGACTATTTCCACGGCCCCCGGGCCCGGGCGGCGATGGAGTCGATCGACCGCGCGGGCGCGATGGGCCACGGCGCGCCGGCGCCGCGGGCCGCGGCGGGGGACTGACCGGCCATGGAGACCCGGGCAAGCTACATCCTCGTCGGCTCCTTCGTCGCGGTGCTGATGCTGGGTCTGGTGGCGTTCGTCGGCTGGCTGGGCGGCACCTCGCTGACCCAGACCTACGACCGCTACCGCATCCTGTTCGAAGGCACGGTGACCGGATTGCAGATCGGCAGCCCCGTTCGGTTCCAGGGCATCACGGTCGGTTCGGTCGCCAGCATCCGGCTCGACCCCACCAATATCGACCGAGTCCTGGTCGTGGTGGATCTGGAACCGGGCACCCCGGTGCGCGAAGGCAGCGTCGCCACCTTGCAGGCGCAAGGCATCACCGGCGTGGTGTTCGTCCTGATCTCCGGCGGCGAGGGCACGCCGCCGCTGCGGGCCGACGCCGGCGCGCCGGACCGGCCGCCGCTGATCGACAGCCAGCCCTCCGGCTTGCAGGCGGCCTTCGACGCCATTCCGGCGGTGGTCGAAGGGGTCAACGACCTGATCGCCCGGGCCAACACGCTGCTGGGCCCGGACAACCAGCGATCGATCACCGAGATCCTGATCAACGTCAACACGCTGTCGGCCGCCCTGGCGGACCAGGCGGCGACCTTCGACTCGACGTTGGAGAACACCAATCAGGTGCTCGAGAACCTGGCCGCGATCACCACCGATATCCGCGACCGCTCAGGCCCGCTGCTCGATCAGGCCCAGGCGACGCTGGCGAGCGCGGAAGCCGGCCTCGATACCGCGTCGTCGGAGTTCGCGCTGACGGCCGCGGAGGTCCGGGACCTGTCGGATGCGTTCCAGCGCTCGGCGGACCAGGTGACCGCCCTGATCCAGGAGAACCGGGTCGGCATCCAGACATTCACCGAGAACGGGCTGTTCGAGTTCACGCTGATGGTGGCGGAGATCCGGCAGCTCGCCAACAACCTGTCCCGCGTGGCCGAAGGCCTGGAGCGGGACCGGGCGAATTTCCTGTTCGGCGGCGGCCAGGGGGTGAACGCCAATGTCAACCGGTAAGCCCGTAGCGCCGGTCGGCCGGCGACGGACCCTGGTCCTGCTGGCCACGGCCGGCGGCGTCGCAGCATTGCCGGGCTGTGCCGGCATCCCGCTCGCCGGCACCCCCAACACGCTCTACACCCTGACGCCGAAAAGCACGTTCGACCCGGACCTGCCGACGGTGTCGTGGCAGTTGCTGGTCGAGCTGCCGGTGGCCGCCGCCGGGCTCGACACCACCCGCATCGCGCTGACCGAGAACTATCTCCAGCTCGACTACTACGCCCAGGCGTCCTGGACCGAGCGGGCACCGATCATGGTGCAGACGCTGATGATGGAGAGCTTCGAGAACAGCGGCCGCATCATCTCGATCGGGCGCGAGACCTTCGGGCTGCGCTCGGACTTCGTCCTGAAGTCCGAGCTCCGGGAGTTCCAGGCGGACTACCTCGAGGGCCGCCGGGTCCGGGTGCGGATCAACGCCAAGCTGGTGCGCAATCCGCAGCGCGCGATCATCGCCGGCGCGACCTTCGAGCGCATCGAACCGATCCGCGGCGTCGCGTTCATCGACATCGTCCGGGCGTTCGACGATGCCCTGGGCGGGGTGATGCGCGACCTGGTCGGCTGGGCCCTGATCGAAGGGGAGCGGAACTGGATCGAACAGCCGCGATGAAGCCGGGGCGGCGAGGAACCGGGCGGCACGCCCGCATCGGGGCCGGTATCGCCCTGGTGCTGGCCGCGCTGGGCGGGCCGGTCGGGGCGCAGACCGGCGACCCGGAGGTGCTGATCGTCGGCACCGGGGATCCGCGCGGCCTCTACGTCCCTGCGGGCTACGCCCTGGCCCAGATCGTCGGGATGACCGCCCCCGACGTGCCGGCACTGGCGATCGAGCAGACCGGCGGGTCGATCGAAAACCTGGTCCGGCTGCGGGACGGGGAGTTCGATCTGGTGATCGCGACCTCCGGCCGGGCCTACCAGGCCGTCAACGGGCTGCCGCCGTTCGATGCGTTGACCGCCGTGCGGGACCTCGAAGCGGTGCTGTCGCTCTATCCCGAGCCGCTGACCGTGATCGCCCGCGCCGAGGCCGATGTGACGACGCTGGACGATCTGTGGGGGAAGCGGATCAATCTCGGCGTGCCGGGCACGGCGACGCGGGAGCTGCTCGACCTGCTGCTCGACGCCCAGGGCTGGGCGGCCGAGCAGGCGTTCACCCAGGCGCTGGAGCTTCCGATCGCCGATCAGCATATCGCGCTGTGCAGCGGGGCGGTGGATGCGGTCGCCTATATCTCCGCGGTGCCCAGCAGCACCGTCGCCGTCCTGGCGGAGGCCTGCCCGGTCACCTTCGTGGCGATCGAGGGCGACGTGGTCGAGCGGATCCTGGCCGGCGCCCCCTATCTGGCGCCGACCGTGCTGCCGGCCGGCGCGTATGCGGGTCTCGACCGGGCGGTGCCGACGATCGGTCCTTCGGCCCTTCTGGTGACCCGCCGCGGGCAGCGGGCGGCGTGGACGGAGGCGATCCTGCAGTCGCTGCGGACGCGCGCGGCGCTGGCGGCGGACCTGCATCCGGTCCTGGCCGGGTTCGATGCGGCGGCCCCCCTGGCGGGCGCGGCCTTCCTGCCCCCGCATGAGGGCGTGCGGACCGCCCTGCAGCGTCCCGCGTCCGCTCGGACGCAGGACGCTGCAGCGACCGGGGACCGGGACGGCGGGTAGGATCCGGGCCGACCCGCCGTCCGTCCTATTCGTGCCGCAGCGCGTCGATCGGGTTCAGGCCGGCGGCCCGCTGGGCGGGGAAGAACCCGAAAAGCACGCCGATCCCGGCCGAGGCCGCCAGCGCCAGCACCACCACGGGCAGGTCGATCGTCCCCGGCCATCCGGCCGCCGACGCCACGCCCAGCGACCCCGCGGCCCCCAGGGCGACGCCGATCGCCCCGCCGATCCCGCACAGACAGATCGCCTCCACCAGGAACTGCGCCCGGATGTCGGACGGGCGGGCACCGACGGCGATCCTCAGGCCGATCTCCCGGGTCCGTTCGGTGACCGAAACCAGCATGATGTTCATGATCCCGATCCCGCCGACGATCAGCGCCACCCCGGCGGTCGCGGCGAGCAGAATCCCCAACGTGCGCTGCGTCTGGGTCCGCGCACTGATCAACTCGGTCAGGTTGCGGACCCGGAAATCGTCCTGGCCGCCGGGCGGGACACCGCGGCGGTCCCGGAGCACATCGGCGATCCGGTCTTCGACATAGCCCTGCGGCAGCCCGTCGAGGGCTTCGGCCAGCACGGTGTCGACGGGGTTCGGGACGATCTCATGGCCGCCGAGCAGCCGGCTGCGGGCCGTGGTGATCGGCACGATCAGCACGTCGTCATTGTCGGTCCCCCAGCTCGACTGGCCCTTCTCTCCCAACAGGCCGACGATCCGGAACGGCACCCCGTCGACCCGGATCGCGGCATCGATGGGAGTCGCACCGCCGAACAACTCGGTCGCCACGGTCTGGCCGACCAGGGCGACCTTGGCGCCGGCCCGCACGTCCGACGCTGTGATGTTGCGGCCTTCGATCAGCGGCCAGTCACGCACTTCGAGATACGCCTCGTCCGTGCCGACCAGGCTGGTGGGCCAGTTCACCCCGATGCCGACCACCGTCGACCGGCCGCGCAGCATCCCGGACACCGCCCGCACGCCGTCGACCCGGTCCCGCAGGCTTTCGACATCCCGGTCGGTGAAGGGTATCCGCCCTTCCTCCCCCCCTTGGCGCGGGCCGTCGTCGACCGACCGCGGGGTGATGGTGATCAGGTTGGTGCCCAGCGTGTTGATGAACCTGTCGATCTCCCGCCCCGCCCCTTGGCTGATCGACACCATAACGATCACCGCGGCCACCCCGATGATGATGCCGAGCATGGCCAGGATCGTACGCAAGGCGTTGGCCCGCAGGGCTCTGAGGGCGGTGGCCAGGGTCGCGGCAAAGCTCATCGGCCGGTATCCTCGACCAGGCGGCCGTCCCGGAAGGTCAGCCGGCGGCGCGCATGGGCGGCGATCTCCGCCTCGTGGGTGACCAGGATGATCGTGATCCCCTCGGCGTTCAGCGCGCCGAACAGCGTCATGATCTCCGCCGAGGTGGCGGTGTCCAACGCACCGGTCGGCTCGTCGGCCAACAGCAGGCGCGGTCGGGTGACCAGGGCGCGGGCGATCGCCACCCGCTGCTGCTGGCCGCCGGATAGCTGGGTCGGCCAGTGGTCGGCCCGGTCGGCCAGGCCGACCCGGTCGAGCGCGGCCAGCGCGCGGCGGCGGCGGTCCCGGGCCGAGAGCCCGGCATAGAGCAACGGCAGGGCGACGTTGTCGGTCGCCCGGGTGCGCGGCAGCAGGTTGAACTGCTGGAACACGAACCCGACGGTGCGGTTGCGGAACGCCGCCAGCGCCGGAGCCGGCAGGCGTTCCAGCGGCGTGCCGTCGATCGCCAGGGTGCCGTGACTGGGCCGGTCCAGCGCCCCCAAGAGGTTCATGAACGTCGACTTGCCCGACCCCGACGGCCCCATGATGGCGACGTAGTCGCCGGCGGCGATGTCGAGATCGACATCGGTCAGCGCGACGACGTCGCCGCCGCCCATCCGATAGGTTTTGCCCAGCGCATGGCAGCGGATCAGCGGCGCATCGGCCGCCGGACGGGGCCGGCGCGCCGCGCGGCCGCCCCCCGGCACGGCGCGGTCGAACAGCCTCACGACGCCGCCTCCACCACGCGCAGGACGACCTCGTCGCCGACGGCGAGCCGACCGCCGGTCACTTCCGCCACCCGGTCGTCGATCAGCCCGATAGCGACCGACCGGGCTTCGATGGAGCCGTCGGCGCGGGCGACCCAGAGCTGTGCCCGCGGCTCCCGGCTCCGGCGCTCGGCCCGGTCGCCGCCGGTATCGGTGCCGGGGTCGGTGCCGGCCGCATCGGCGGCGGCGATCAGGGCTTCCGCGGCGGCCCCACGCGGCCGGAAGCGGAGCGCTTCGACCGGCACGGTGAGCACATCGTCCCGCTCCCCGGTCAGGATCTCCACCGTCGCCGTCATGCCCGGCAGCAGAAGCGTCTCGGGGTTCGCGGCGGCGATGATCACCGAATAGGTCACCACCGCCTGCTCGGTATCCGCGCCCAGACGCACCTGTTCGACCACACCGTCGAACCGGCGATCGGGATAGGCGTCGACGGTGAACTCGACCGGGGCACCGGCCCGCACCTGGCCGATATCGGCCTCGTCCACCTGGGCGTCGATTTCGATCAGCGAGAGGTCCTGGGCGATGGTGAACAGCGTCGGTGCGGCGAACGAAGCGGCCACCGTCTGCCCGGGATCGACCTGACGGTCGATCACCACGCCGTCGATCGGGGAGCGGATCTCCGTACGGTCGAGGTCGATCTCCGCGGATCGCAGCGACGCCCGCGCACGGGCGCGTTGGGCTTGGGCGTCGGCGATCTGCGCCTCGGCCACGGCGATGTCGGCCTGCGTGGTCTCGAAGCCGGCCAGGGCGGCGTCCAGCGCCTGATCGGACACCGTGCCGCGGTCCCGCAGCGCCAGGGTGCGGTCGAGATCACGGCTGGCTTGCGTGAACAGCGCCCGGGCCCGGTCCCGGCGGGCCTGCTGCAGCCGCAGATTGGCCTGGGCAACGGCGACCGCGGCCTCCGCCTCGGCCACCCGGGTGGCGAAGGTGCGCGGGTCGATCCGGGCGATCAGTTGTCCCCGGGTCACCGGATCGTTGAAGTCGGCCAGCACCTCGGAGACCAAGCCCGACAGCTCCGAGCCGACCTCCACCGTCACCAGCGGGGAGACCGAGCCAGCCGTCGACACCAGCGCCCGGACCGAGCCACGGTCGACCGTGGCGGTGCGCAGGTCGACCATGGGCTCTCCGCCGCGGGCCCAGAACCACCAGCCGCCGGTGCCGGCCAGGCCCAACACCAGGACGAATGTCACGATCCACCGCAGCATCGGTGCCTTAGAGCGTCTTCAGGGACGGCCGGGTGGATCTGTCGGCGTGTGCCGGATCGATCCGCGAAGGCGCGTAGCACGGCACCATTGGGCCAGCGGCGCACCGTGAGGGGCGGCCGGCACACGCCGACCCGAAGGGCCGGGCGGATGGGCCCCGCTGCGGTATGGCTCGTCGTCGAACAGGCTGGGGCATGTCCTTCCTCCTCAGCTCCTGGCATCAGGGCCCCTCCACCTCGGCAGATCCACCCCGGCGGTCCCTGAATGCGCTCCGGATCCCTCAAGCGTGAGCGTGCGTGCCACGCCGATTGGGGGGTGCGTGGTCCTTCGGTTGGCCGGCAGCCCAACGGGTGGGGTTGATCTGCGACCTTGTGTCGTCACATGGGCCCGATCCCCCCGGGTTGCGAGGGACGCAGGGTCGCGGCGGGTGCCGTGACAAGGACTACACGCCCGTGGCGGCGAGACCCGTCGGTCGGCGGGCTACCGGCGGGTTTCCGCCCGGAGGTTGAGAAGATTGCCGCCCACGATCAGCAACGCTCCGACGAACACCGCGATCTCCAGCGGTTCCCCATAGAGCAGCATGCCGACCACGGCGATCAGCGGCAGCCGGAAGAAGTCCATCGGCGCGACGATCGAGGCCGGGGCCGCCTGCAGGGCGGAGGTGATGCATAGATGGGCGACCAGCCCGCCCAGCCCGACCGCGACGATCCAGTGCCACTGATCGGCCGACGGCAGCGCGATGTCGCCATCGAAGCCGGCGCAGACCAGACCCAGGACGGTCTGCATCACCGTCATCCAGAACAGGATGGTCCACACGCTTTCGGTCCGTGACAGGGCCTTGGTGGCGAGCACGCTGCCGGCGAAGCCGATCGCCGCGGCCAGCGCGGCCACCTGACCGGCCCCGACCTCGATCATCCCCGGCCGGGCGACGACCAGGATGCCGGCGAAGCCCAGCACCGCCGCCACCAGCCGGGCGCGCGTCAACCGCTCGCCCAGAACCAGCGGCGCCAGGATCGCCACCCAGATCGGCGTAGTGAACTCCAGCGCGAACACCTGGGCCAGCGGGATCAGCGCCAGCGCGTAGAACCACAGGTTCTGGCCGGTGAAATGGAAGACGTTGCGGACCAGGTGCAGCCCCAGCCGGTGCCGCCGGGTCACCAACCCGCCCAGCCGGCCGGCCAGCGCACCGAACCCGGCGACGATCGCCACCCCGATCAGCGATCGGTAGAGCATGATCTCGAACGTATCGAGGGTGACCGCCATCTCCCGCCCGGCGACCGCCATCACCGAGAACGCCGCGATCGCGCCGGTCATCCACAGCGCGGCCGTCAGGGCCGCACGGCCGGCGGCGGGGTCGACCCGATCGGTCATCCGGCCGGGGTCCGGCCGGCGGGATGACGCGGGGGCTGGGAGGACGGCATGGACGACGGGCCGGCTGGGGTGAACACGAACACAGCCGAGCCTACGCCGCGCCGTGGTGTCGAGCCAGGGTCACGGCTGCGGGGCCGGGTCCCCACCGATCGCCCCACCGATCGCCCCACCGATCTCCACGCCGGCCTCCACCCCCGCCCCCAGTGCGGCCAGGACGGCGATCAGGAGCACCCGCAGGCCGGTTCGATAGAGGGCCAGGACCAGCCCGATCCGGTCGGTCACCGCGGCCATGCGGGCAGCATGGCGGTGGCACAGGGCCGCCGACGGGATACCGGGTGCGGCCGTGGTGATCGCCGAACCGGTGATCTGCAGATGGCTGTGCAGCACCTCGCCCGAGCCATGGGTCCAGACGTCGAAGGGCCGCCCCCAGCTGATGGCCGCGGCGACGGCGCGCACCGACGGCAGATCGGCGCCGCGATCACGGTTCAGGGCGCCAAGGCCCCGCCACAGGCCGATCAGATCGGGACCGATGGTGACGATCAGCCGCCCCAGATAGCCGATCATGCTCAGGGGCCCACCTTCGCCGCCCTGTTGGGGCTCATCCCGCTACTCCCCGCCCGACGGCCCGGGCGGGCCGCGGCCGGTCCGATTGCCGGTGACCGTGCCCACGAGCCCGGTGATCAGGGCGGAGACGGTCTGGATCAGCGTCGACCACATGGTCATCGATGCCTCCACCGACTGGCGGTGCAGGGCATGCAGGTCCCTGTGGGCCTCGCGGGCATAGTAGGGCTGGACATAGGTCACCACATCGCCGTCGATCTGGATGACGGTCTGCATGGCGATGTCGGCGGTGCCGATCTCCCAGATCTTGCGGATGCGCAGCCGGTCGTCGGTGCTCAGCCACCGGTCGAAGCCCTCGACCGTCCCGGGGGTCGCCGACACGGCGGCCTTTCGCCGCCCGGATGCCGATACCGCCGGCGCGGTCTCCTGCCGGTAGCGGCGCAGGATTTCGCACAGGCCGTCGGCGTTGCGCTCGATCCGGCCCAGCAGGACGAGGTCCCGCTGCCGGGCGTTGGCCGGCGTATGCGGGGTTTCCGCGCTGCCATCGTCCGGCGGGGTCGCGGCGTCGAGGATGGCCCGGGTCAGCCGGCGCGAGACGGCCAGCAGCGTGCCGAACGCGCCGGCCAGGTCCTCGGCATGGTCCGGCTCGTCGCCGGACAGGGTGCTGCCGCGGCTCCGGCACCAGTCGGGAAAGCCTGTGTCGTCGGCCGGCGGCAGGACCAGGCGCGCCGCCTGCTCCCGGGTGATGCCGTAGCCGAGCGGCCCGTCGGGATAGCGGCCGACCCACCGGTGATAGGCATGGGCGATCGCCCGGAGCGCTTCGACCGAGCTGGTCGGGGTGACGGCCTGCAGGGCCGGTTTGAGGATTGTGTTGATCTCGAGCCGGGTGACGTCGCGCAGGGCGCGGGTCATCTGCCGGTGGACACCGGCCAGCAGCGATCGCCCCGTCATGGATCGTCCCCCGCCCGTGCCGCCCGGCGGTCAGCGACCGGCCGGGTCGGGTCCGGTGCCGCCGGCTTCGCTCCCGGCCGGGTCTTCGCCGGTCTGCCGGCTCTGGACCCACAGGTCGTCGAGCAGGCCGATCAGCGAGCGCACGGCCGCGATATTGTCGGTGACGATCTGCCGGCCGTTGCCGACCTGGGCCTCGTGGAACGCCCGGACGGACTGGTAGTCGCCGGTGACGAACGCCGCGTCCATCAGCGTCGTCGTGTCGCCGCTCACCAGACCGATCCGGCTCTCCATCGCCTTGGCGGTACCGCTGATGACCTGCTGTGGTCTGCCGGCGTCGTCCCCTACCGTCTCCAGCGTGACGCTGCCGACGGCCGTGACGATCCTGAGCTCGGTCAGGGCGGCGGCCTGCTCCCCCAGCGTCTTGACGGTGGTGGCCAGCCAGGTGCCGGTGGTGTTGGTGTCGGTCATGGTCGACGCCCTCCTCAGCGGGGTCTGCCCCTGTCCAGCGGAATGGCACGAGGGCGATCCGAACGCGCGTCATGCCGCTGTAGGTACATACCGCATTATAGGACCGTGGGCGCCCGACGTCTAGGAATTTATGCTAAAGTGGGATTCAGGCGTCAGGTGCGACCGCGCGGCGATCGCGCCTGACGTCTGAACCCCGCTCTCACTCTCTTCCCGCTCCAGCGAGGCGGCCGGGCCCGGGCGAGCGGTCAGATCGTCCGCGCCGGGGCCGGACGGACGGTACCGATCGCGCCGGCTTGCAGCAGGGTGGCGGCCGGTTCGCCCTGGGCGGGCAGTTCGATCAGCACCGGCACGTGATCCTCGGCAGCCGCGGAGATCAGCCCCGGAATGACCACCGGCAACGCCAGCCAGTGTTCGGGCGCCTGGATGAAGGCCGGCGGCCCCTCGGCCATGGGCGGCAGCCGCCCGGTCAGGCGCAGATGCGCGACTTCCCACAGGGTTGCCGGGGCGCAGACGCCGGGCCCGAGAACGCGCCGGAGCCAGAGCAGGCGGGCGTCCGGCACCGGGGCGACGGCCACGACACGCCAGGCGTTTCGCCGACGGATCGTGCGCGCCAGCAGGAACGCCGCATGCTCGGACACGGGCCGCACGAACAGGCGCAGCCCATCGGGCAGCATGTCCAGGGCGTCGTCCAGGGTCGGGGCCAGGCGGGCGGCGGGGTCGGCGGCGCCGAGCAGCGCGGCATCGTCCGCACCGGTGGACAGGTCCACCACGGCCCCGCAAGCTCCTCGGTGCCGGGCCTCGGCGATCCCCGCCAAACCCTGGTCCGGCCGCGGCGTGACGATCGAAAACGGGCGCGTCCGCCCGAACAGAGGATGCGGCCGCGGGGTCGGTCGTTTCGGCCACCCGATCGGGTCGGCGGCCACGGCCGGCAGCCACGCCCCGCTACCGATAGGTTCGACGGAACCGTACGCTCCTGGCATTTCTGAGCACTCCAACAGCCAGCAGGATCACCCCCAAGGCGGGCCATTTGTGGGCGATCACGAAACGGGCGATCGCGCCCTCGGCCGGTATCCCCAGGTCCCGGACGGTGCGCCAGCCGGCCCACAATGCCGCATCAAGCTCCGAATCCCACGCAAAGTACCACACCAAGGCCCGGGCGGCGCAGACGATCGACACCGTCACAAAAACTTCTCGGATCCAGTCCGGCCCATAGCGCACCCTGGCCTCGCAATGCGGGCAGTGTCTGTCGCCCCACCGCACCCGGGCGCGGCAATGGGGGCACATGATGATCGATGACCGGGCCATGGGCCTCCGACAGGCGGTGACCAGGGCAGTATACAGTATTCGCCCTATGGTGGCGTGCCCCCTCCGGCGGATCGCGGGCTCGGGGCGGAGGGGCATGCGCCATCGCCGATCGCGGCGGCGTTTCCGGCCGCCCCAGCCGGAGGGCCGGCGGCTCCCCTGCCCTTCGCCCGGTCGGAGGGCCGACGACGATGGCCATGCGCGCCCCGGCCGCGACCCGTCACGCCCGCCCGCCGGACCGGAACCCCCGGCAGGGGCGGGCCCGCCACCGGCTCAGCCCTCGATCCCGATATCCTCGGCCGGCAGCAGAAGGCCGAACCGGCGCGGCCCACCGGCCGGACGTCGCTGCGCCACGCCGATGCGGTGAGCGAGATACGGGTTGTCGATCTTCTGCTTCAGCAGACGCCCCAGCTTGGATTTCGCTTCGGTAACGAACCGCTCCAGCGCCTCGAAGCGATCGGCCGTCGGGTCGCGCCTGACATCGGCCAGCCGCGCCGACAACGCCTCGGCGCGGGCGCTGCCGGTCAGGAACGCCTGCTCGTAGAACCGGGCGAAAGTCCTCACGGCCGCGCCGTCGGGGTCGCGGAAACCGTCCATCGTCACCCAGCCGTAATGACCGTCGCCGACCCCGTCCGGGCCGGCCCCCGGCCAGCCATCGACCGCGGCCGTCGCCAAGGTGGCGTACAGGGCGAACTCCCGGTGCGGCAGAACGATGTCCATCGATCCGATACGGAGCGTCCGCGCACCGCACCGGAGGGTGACCCCCGACAGGTCGAGCGCGTCCTGCACCGCGCGGACGACGCTGCGGTAATCCACCGCCGGGCCGCTGAGCGACCCCCGCTTCACGAACCGGTTGAGCCGGATGAACGGTGTGGGCACCAGATCCACCCGGGCCGCCCCGACCCCGGTGGGCAGCGGCCGACCGTCACGATCGGGGACCGTCGCCTCCGGCTGGCCGGGCCACCAGAAATCCGGGCACGTCTCCAGCGCAGCTGGTTCGACCAGCACATGGGAGAGGCTGTCCTGCTCCCGGCCGAACAGCATCAACGCGGAATGGTCGTAGCAGGTCATCGACTTGCGGCCCCCCGCCACGGAGACATGCACCCGCGTTTCAGGCCGGGCGGTGAACCGCTCGACCAGCCGGGTGACATGATTGGCGTAGGCGATCGTCTCGGCCTCGGTCCGGATGTCGGCGATCGGCCCCCCGTCCGCACCGGTCGGCACGGTCACCGACAGGCGGGCGGGCGGCACGCCCTGCTGCCGCATCAGCGTCGCCAGACGACCGGCCAGATCCTGCCGTTCGAGCCGATCGCGGCTCGCCGCGGTGGCCACCAGATGGATCTCGGACGGGATGAAGACGTCACGCTTGCGGTGGCCGGGGTCGATCAGATGCTGCGGGTTCATCAGCGCCCAGACGGTCTCGGTCACCACCTGCGGCGCCAGGCCGATCGACCCGATCAGCACATCCTTCGTCATCGTCGCACGTCCCGTTCTGTGGCTGCCGGAGCGGCGCTGCCGGCCATCGGTTTTGGCCCAGCCATCGGTTTTGGCCCGGCCATCGGTTTTGGCAAGGTCGCCAATCCGCCGATCGCGCGCCAACCGTGGTCCGATACCGTCATGACGCGCAACCGGTTGTACCTGATCGCCTATGACGTTCCCTGTCCCCGCCGGCGCGCCCGGGTGCTGCGGGCGGTGAAGGCCCATGGCGTGGACGGGCAGAAATCCGCCCATGAATGCGCGCTGACCCGGCGCGCCTATCGGGACCTCCGCCGCAGCCTCGACCGGGTGATGGATCGTGGGGCCGACCGGCTGCTGGTGCTCCGGCTCGACCCGCGCAGCCCGATCGACGGCCTGGGCATCGCACGGCCCGCGACCCCGGACTGGTTCTACATCGGTTAGCAAGGGGGAGACCAGGCCATGTCCACGCTCTACATCGACCGCAAAGGGGCGGAGGTCGACGCCGATGCTGGGACCATCACCGTCCGGACCGATGGGGAGCGGCGCGGCACCGTGCCGATGGGGCCCCTGGACCGGGTGGTGGTCAAGGGCACCGCCACCCTGACCACCCGGCTGATCGCCCGCCTGGTCGAGCGCGGCATCGGGCTGACCGTGCTGGCGGGGCGCGACGCGCGGCCGGTGGTCCAGCTCCCCTCCCTTGCGGCCGGCGACAGCGGGGCGCGGCTGGCGCAATACGCCCTGATGGCGGACGAGGACCACCGCGCCGCCCTGTCGCGGACGCTGGTGCTGGCCAAGCTGCGCGCCCAGCGCCGCATTCTGGCCGAGCTGTCGGATGCCGGGCCGGCCCCCGCCATCCGCGACGGGCTGGCCCTCCTCGACCGGTCGGTCCGCCGGCTGGACCGGGCCTCGGCCCCGCCGGCCCGCAGCACCCTGCGCGGGATCGAGGGGGCGGCGGCGGCCGGCTATTTCCGCGCCTTGGCGACGCTGTTTCCGCCGGCGGCCGGGTTCGAAGGACGCAACCGGCGCCCCCCGCGCGATCCGGTCAACGCCTGCCTGTCGCTGGGCTACACCCTGCTGCACGGCGATGCCATCCGCGCCGCGGCGGCCCACGGGCTGGACGTCATGCTCGGGGTCTATCACGACATCGCGCCGGGGCGGGAGAGCCTGGCCTGCGATCTGGCCGAACCGGTCCGGCCGCTGATCGACCGCACCGTCCACACCCTGTTCCGGGACCAGACCGTGCGGGCGGAGGATTTCACCCGGACCAAGGCCGGCTGCCGGCTGAAGAAGTCCGCCCGGCGGTCGGTCTACCGCGCCTTCGAGGCCGCCGCCCCCCTGCACCGCCGTCTGCTCGACCGGGCCGCCCGCCGGTTCGCCGCGGGGCTGCGCACCCGGCCGGACCCGCCCGCTCCGCCGGCCTTGCCACCGCCACCGGACGGTGCTGCCGCCCCGCAAGACCTCTGACCGCAGGAGGCTCGAACGGCCAAGCGCCAGACCTGGCTGATCGCCTACGACATCGCCGATCCCCGGCGGCTGGGCCGGGTGCACCGGCTGCTGCGCAAGCGGGCCCGGGCAGTGCAATACTCGGTGTTCCTGGCCGAGCTGACGCCGTACCGCAAGGCGCGGCTGATCCGCGCCTTGGCCGACCTCATCGATCCCCGGTTCGACGACGTCCGGTTCTACCCGGTGCCACCGGGCTCGGCGCTGACGGTCCACGGCCCGTCGCTGCTGCCCGACGGGGTGATGCTGTTCGACGGTACGGGCGACAGGGCGACCGAGGCGCCCGAGCGGCCGCCCGCCCGTAATACGGGCGCCCGGCTTCCCACCGACGACCGGATTTGATACGCTCGACCCATCAGGGACGGGGCAGAACCCCCGTCACGACCGGTCGGATCGGGGTGAGTGACGTGTTTACAATTAGATGCGATTCATTCTCACTAACACCACCTCCAAGCCCTTGGAATCAGGGTGCTTTCTAGGGGTCAGCGGTCCGGCCGAAGTCCTGAAGAAGAAGGAACTGAAACAGTTCAACGGGGTCGGGGGCAACATATTGTTGGTCCGGCCGAAGTCCTGAAGAAGAAGGAACTGAAACTAACGTTGTCGCACGCCTCCGCGACGGTCAACCGTCCGGCCGAAGTCCTGAAGAAGAAGGAACTGAAACGGTGAACCAGAAGGTCTGGCTCGGGACATCGTGTCCGGCCGAAGTCCTGAAGAAGAAGGAACTGAAACATGATAGCGCTGCCCACGCTGGTCGGTTGTGCGTCCGGCCGAAGTCCTGAAGAAGAAGGAACTGAAACAGCTCACACGCCGCCGCCACACCGGCGGATACAGTCCGGCCGAAGTCCTGAAGAAGAAGGAACTGAAACCCATGCCGGAGTCCACGACCGCATCGATGTCGTCCGGCCGAAGTCCTGAAGAAGAAGGAACTGAAACGTTTTGCCAGCGCCTTGCGCAACTTGTTGCCCGTCCGGCCGAAGTCCTGAAGAAGAAGGAACTGAAACTTCAGGAACGGCCCGTGGGTACGGCGGCTGCGGTCCGGCCGAAGTCCTGAAGAAGAAGGAACTGAAACGACACGGATGACTTCAGCACTCTTGCGAGCGCGTCCGGCCGAAGTCCTGAAGAAGAAGGAACTGAAACTCGGCCGGCCGCGTGGTGGCGGCGATGGTCCCAGGTCCGGCCGAAGTCCTGAAGAAGAAGGAACTGAAACGATGTTTTGGTCCCTTTCCCAAGGGGACCAAAGTCCGGCCGAAGTCCTGAAGAAGAAGGAACTGAAACAGAACTTCGGTATCCTTACGTTTTCTTCCCAGGTCCGGCCGAAGTCCTGAAGAAGAAGGAACTGAAACACGCGCATGGCGCCCTCCTGTGTTAAGGTTCAGTCCGGCCGAAGTCCTGAAGAAGAAGGAACTGAAACAGGCAGGTCGCGACTAACACTAACTTCTCCATCGTCCGGCCGAAGTCCTGAAGAAGAAGGAACTGAAACGCCTGGGCCACGCGGCTCCTGAGGTCTGCCCGTCCGGCCGAAGTCCTGAAGAAGAAGGAACTGAAACAAATCGACGAGGGCGATTCTTTCCCCCCTCTCGGTCCGGCCGAAGTCCTGAAGAAGAAGGAACTGAAACATGAAATGGATACATGGTTCAGTCGCTGGCGTCCGGCCGAAGTCCTGAAGAAGAAGGAACTGAAACGTGAACACGGTGTTCACGATGATGTGACGATTAGTCCGGCCGAAGTCCTGAAGAAGAAGGAACTGAAACCGAAGCCCTCCGCCAGACACGTGATGTATTCGTCCGGCCGAAGTCCTGAAGAAGAAGGAACTGAAACCTGGTGTCATGACTGGCAGCTCGGTCAAGTTTGTCCGGCCGAAGTCCTGAAGAAGAAGGAACTGAAACGAGACTACACGCCGAATACCTCGCATGAATAGTCCGGCCGAAGTCCTGAAGAAGAAGGAACTGAAACACGGCGGCCGTCGCTGCCCTCGAGCGTATTACGTCCGGCCGAAGTCCTGAAGAAGAAGGAACTGAAACCCGAAAACCCTGGTGTGGCGGCGACGGTAGCGGTCCGGCCGAAGTCCTGAAGAAGAAGGAACTGAAACCAGCCGCCTCGCGCGGCCTCCCATGGCGGCGATGTCCGGCCGAAGTCCTGAAGAAGAAGGAACTGAAACCCCAAGCTGAATCCAAACGACGGGGCACTGCGTCCGGCCGAAGTCCTGAAGAAGAAGGAACTGAAACATCCAGTTCACGCCGACGTTGTCTGCCGCCAGTGTCCGGCCGAAGTCCTGAAGAAGAAGGAACTGAAACGGTAGACCGAACTTGGTCACGATGAACCATGAGTCCGGCCGAAGTCCTGAAGAAGAAGGAACTGAAACCTGCCGGCGGCGGTGGCGGAGCGGCTACGGGGTCCGGCCGAAGTCCTGAAGAAGAAGGAACTGAAACGCACCGGGCCGAGCGCTTGGAGACCGAGGTCGAGTCCGGCCGAAGTCCTGAAGAAGAAGGAACTGAAACTTGTGCGATGGCCATCATCTGCTGCACTTGCTGTGTCCGGCCGAAGTCCTGAAGAAGAAGGAACTGAAACGCTCCCTCGTGCGGTACTGGACGAGCATGTTGAGTCCGGCCGAAGTCCTGAAGAAGAAGGAACTGAAACTTTCTTCGTCGGTGTCATCGGCAGGCATGAGGGTCCGGCCGAAGTCCTGAAGAAGAAGGAACTGAAACTTTACTCGAGGAACCCGCCTCCCTAGGTAAAAGTCCGGCCGAAGTCCTGAAGAAGAAGGAACTGAAACAAACCGGCCAGGACACAGCAGACCCAAAATGTCGTCCGGCCGAAGTCCTGAAGAAGAAGGAACTGAAACGTATGGTGAACCGTCAGGACCAATACGTTCGTCCGGCCGAAGTCCTGAAGAAGAAGGAACTGAAACTTGGCGCACTCAGCCATAAGCCGCCTTCTAGGGTCCGGCCGAAGTCCTGAAGAAGAAGGAACTGAAACGTAGCGGTGTTCTTGTATATTCACCACCATCTGTCCGGCCGAAGTCCTGAAGAAGAAGGAACTGAAACGGCAAGCCTTTGCCAATATCGTCTCTGACTGTGTCCGGCCGAAGTCCTGAAGAAGAAGGAACTGAAACCCTCGGAGAGGTGCCGGCGACGAGCAAAGTACGGTCCGGCCGAAGTCCTGAAGAAGAAGGAACTGAAACCGAGGTAGCACCACGACTGGCCGGTCAGTTGCCGTCCGGCCGAAGTCCTGAAGAAGAAGGAACTGAAACGCGCCCTTCGTTCGCTACCCGCGCCCACACACGTCCGGCCGAAGTCCTGAAGAAGAAGGAACTGAAACAAGGGAGCACTGGCCGAGATGATGCCCCGCGACCGTCCGGCCGAAGTCCTGAAGAAGAAGGAACTGAAACATAAGGTAGGGGGGTATTTGAACCCCCCCGTCCGGCCGAAGTCCTGAAGAAGAAGGAACTGAAACATACGGGTACCGTTTGTTGGCAAGCGGTAGTAGTCCGGCCGAAGTCCTGAAGAAAAAGGAACTGAAACAGTGATTCGAACCTTAGTGGGCCACCGTAGCGTCCGGCCGAAGTCCTGAAGAAGAAGGAACTGAAACCTGCCTCCCGGCCCCAAGCTCAGATTCTTTTCGTCCGGCCGAAGTCCTGAAGAAGAAGGAACTGAAACCTGGACCAGGAGCCTGCGCGGTAACCCCCCAAAGTCCGGCCGAAGTCCTGAAGAAGAAGGAACTGAAATGTGCTGGGCGATAGCGGGTCGACATTCAGCCAGGGTGCGGCTGAAGTTCTGAAGGAGAAGGAACGGAGAATTTGATCTTGGTGGTCTTGGTGTCTTGGTGGTGCCCGACCAAAACCATGGCTCAAGAGAAACGGAAACCCGCGGGCACGGTGGCAGGGGCGGCGGTCACCGGCGGCGCGGGACCGGGGGGCAGGGCCGATCGGCGGCCGTCAAAGGAGAGGAGGAGGGGGAGGGGGAGGCCGTGCCGACCCGAGCGGCCGCGCCGCCGCCCGGCTATCCGTGCAGGGCCGCGTCCAGGCGGTCGACATGGCACAGGTCGCCGGCGAAATGCAGATACAGGCGCCGGGCGTCCTGGTCGGACCAGGCGTTGGCTTCGTGCGTGCTGGGCCGCATCGCCCCGGACCGGACCGGGCGCACCGCCAGGCGGTCCGGGTTGGGGCGGTCCGGCCGCTCCATGAACCGGGCGAGCTCGTCGATCCGCGTGTTGAGCTCGACCCGCCGGTCCCGCTCCAGCGCCCGGGCCGCCCGGACCACGGCATCGGCGATCCGCACCTGCGGGCTGGGGGAGGGCAGCACCGCTTCGCCATAGACGTCGTCGCGGCAGGCGATCCACAGCGTCTCCCCCCACCCGGACAGGGCGCTGGCCCCGTCCAGCGTGAGGGTCAGCGTCTCCGGCAGGGCCGACAGGTCCCCGGCCGCGACCGGAAGGCCGAGGGCGAGCCGCCGCACGATGCCGACATGGGCGCGCAGCACATCGTCGGGGGTGAAGCGGACCGGCAGGCGCGGGATGCGTAAAAGCGGGTTCGCCCCCTGATAGATGTACACGCACTCGTCGGCCGTGAACGTGCCCAACGTCTGCAGGAAGCCCTGGACCAGCTTGAAGCCGCCGGTCAGGTTGAACACCACCCGATAGCCCCGGTCGCGATAGGCCTGCGCCGCCATCTGGATGCTCCGCGCCAGATCCGCCAGGCCGCTCTGGGCGCGGACCGGATCGTCGGTCACCAGATCCGGGATCACCCGGCATTCGGCCGACTGGCCGTGGGTCTGCAGCCATGCGGCGATCAACCCGGCGGCGGTCTCGCCCAGCCAGGTGGGGGTGACCACCAGCAGGTGATGGTCGGGCGGACCGGCCGGCACGGCCGGGCCGGCGGCGGCCTGATAGGTCAGGATGCCGTTGAGCTCGGCGCTCAGCGCCCGGGCCTGGTCCGGCGTCGTCTCGGCCATCTCCTGCCGCCGCCGCTCGATCCAGCCGGTGATGGCGGCGCGGTCGTCAGCCGGGACCTGGCCTTCCGCGGCGTTGGCGTAGCGATGCAGCACCCCGGCCCGGTCACCGGCCCGGTTGGTCAGCGAACTCGTACCGCAGGTCGACACGATGAGCGTGTTGGTCACTGCCGGCCTCCCCTCCTTGCCGTCGAGGTCACCCCATGAAGCCGGCGAAATCCACGCGCATGTCGTAGAATTTCGCTTCACCGTCGGGGTTGAGGTAGCTCATCTTGGTCTTGGTATTCAACGTCACCATTGCCGCGGCGATACTGAATGTCTTCTGTCCGGATGTGCAATCGATACACACCTGTTCCTCCGTCACATATGTCGACATCGTTACTTCCCGCACAATTCTTCTTAGATTCTTATACATGAAATCGTAGTCTTCATATATCGATCGTTTTGATGTCGATTCGGCCGCGGTGTTGGCAGAACGGGAGAAACGTGGATCGAACTCCAGTGTGATCGTGGAATCGGAGCCGAACAGCGTGGAAAAATACGCCTCGAACTGCTCGCTCTGCCGTACGCTCTGCTCGGATGGGATGACGATCACGCGCTTCAGGTGATGTCTGTGGGCATGGATTGAGCGAATGTTCTGTTGCCATGGGGAGGATAGTATCCTTGATCCTTCCGGTCGGTTTTGGTTTTGGTTTCGCTCTTTGAAATCATGTGTGTTGAGCACGAGATCCTGGAGATGTGACGGTTCCGTCGACTCCACGAGGTTCTGCGCGCTTTCGGGCTCTCCCGGCTTGGGATCGTTCTCGTCCTTGATCTTCGACAGCCCCATGATGAGCACCGTCGGCGGGGTCTCCAGCTCCGTCGTCATCCGGGCCGTGCTGGTGACGATCCTGTTGGCGACCTTCACCGCGATACGGACGAGCCCATAGATGCCGCCAAGGGAGACCGCGGCGACCACCAGGTCGATGGCTTCCCAGGCCGGCGGCTGTACCAAATGCGCATCCGGATGCCGCAGCCGGTAGAACAGCGCGTCGCCGCCCCATGTCAGCAGCGCACTGCCATAGCCGCCCAGGACGGTCGTGAAGACCGCCAAGCCGACGATGACCACGACGATCAGCAGCAAGGTCATTATTGGGCTCTCACCGCCGCCCGCCCCGCGACGCCGGCTCGGGCCACAGGGGCAAACCCTCGCCGTCGGCCAAGGCGGCCAGCCCCACCCGGTTGCCGGCGGGCGCATCCTGACCGGTTCTTTCGTTCCGGGTGAACCACTCGAAGTTCTTGCCTTCGGGATCGGGCCGTTCGGCCGCACGGGGGTAGTGGATCGGCAGATCGTCCTCCGGCCCGCAGGCGGCGGCCAGGAAGGCCTTGATGAACGCTACGTCGGCAAACCCGTCCGCCTGATCCGGATAGCACTTGCCGATCGCTTGTCGGAACCGGTCGATGAACCGCTTCGCCGCCGCGCGTACCTTGTCGGTGCCGCCGGCGGTCGCGGCATCGATGCGGCAGCGATCACCGTCGGCCGCCATGGCGGGGTCGGGTGCGAGCAGGAACGACAGATACTCCGCGCGCTTGCCCGACCCATTGGCGAGGTCCAGGCCTTCGAGCCGCACCCGGGTGCTGCCGAAGCCCAGCGGCTTGCCACCGCCGAGCCGCAGCACCGGATCCCCTTTGACCGTCGGGTCGTCGGGCAAGGACAACAGCCACAGCAGCGCCCCCAGCTCCGCGTCATCGAGGTTGACCACGTCGATCCAGGTGGAGAACCGGGTGCCCGGGCGGACCCAGGCCTTGATCGACCGGTTCTGGTCGTCGCGCAGCTCGCCCGGGTTCTTGGCGCGGCGGCGATACTCCCGATAGACGGTCTGCCGGCCGGCGGTCAGCGCCTGCGGCTGTGCCGGCGGTTCCTTACCGGCGGCCTGGGGGTCCCAATAGGTCTCCGCCAGCCCGGCCCGGTCGAGATAGGCCGGGTGCGGGTAGACCTTGCGGCCGCGCAAGCCCTTATGGGCGGCATAGGCCGCGTCGGCCTTGCTGAGATGGTCGGCCTGCGGCGTGCCCTCCTTGTCCTTGCCGACATAGAACCGGGCCTGCTGCGGCTTGGGCGTCGACAGGATCGCCAGCGGCAGGGGATCGGCGAACCGGTCGATCGCCCGCTCCACCGCCGTCTCACAGGTGATCGGGCCGATCCGCAACTGCCCGCGCCAGGCTCCGTCCCCGGCCTGGCTGGCCCAGCCGAACACCCGATCGGCGGGGGAAAGCTGCCGGAACCGCTTGACGTGGGTGGTCACGTCCCCTTTCGCCGCCGGTTGTTCCAGCTTGGCCGGCAGCAGCTCAGGCGGCAGCAGGGTGGACGGCGGTACGTCCGCCAGTTCCCGCGAGATCATCACGGGGTAGAGGGCGACGACCGCATTGCCGTCCATCTTGGCGTAGCCCAGGGTGCCGGCTTCGAGCTTCCGGTCTTCGGGCGTGTAGACGTGACGCGACCAGGCGGTCTTGCCCGGCTCGTGGCCGAGGAAGCGGTCGGGGGGCTCCTTCCGCTTCTTCAGATCGTCTTCGTGGGTCTTCTGATAGTTGGCGATCAGCTCCCGCCAGGCCTTGCCGAGGTCCTCCATATCGGCCGCAACCCGGCGCGGCCGCTGGTTGGGTAGGGTGAAGAACACCCGCTCATCATGTTTGCCGCCGATATTCTGGTTGGTCACGCAGACATGGCCGTCGACCCGCAGCAGCGGTTCTCCGCCGACCGGCCGGTGGTTGCGGCTCCCCCACCGGGACGGTTGCGGCTTGGGCAGAGTGTCCCGGTCCTTCCGGCCGATGGCGATCACCCGCCAATAGGTGAAGCCGCGGACATGCTCGTAAAGCTGTAGCCAGCAGGTCACCGGGTCGCGATGGGCGGGCAGTTCGCCGTCCGGATAGCGGACCGCATGACGGTCGATGCCGCCCTGCCTGGCGATGTACCGCGGCAGCCAGGCCGCGTACATCGTCGCCGGCTTGGCGGTGACCTCACGCCGGTCCCCCAACCACAGCTCGATACCGCCGCCGTCATCGGTCACCCGGGCCGGGACGACGGATAGGCCGCCGCGCGCCTCCATCCGGTGGGCCAGGCGATCCTCGTGCCCGGTGAACACGGCCAGCCGCGAATTGGTGATCGCCTCATAGGCCGCGCGCAAGGCCCCCTTGAGCGAGGTCGGCGGCAGATAGGGGCCACCGCCCCGCCCGGTGCGCAGATCGAAGGTCTTGTGGCCGTCCGAGCGGGTCTCGGCCGAGCCCGCGTCGGGGATCAGCATCGGCGTCACCGCCTCCAGGCCGATGCGGATGCGGCCCGTCCACCGATCCTCATGGTAGCGGTCGTGCCCCTTGGGTGCGCCTTGCTTCATCCCGTCAGCACAGGCGCCCTCGGTCCCCATGGCGGGCGGCCGGTCCTCATGGTAGCGGTCGTGCCCCTTGGGTGCGCCTTGCTTCATCCCGTCGGCACAGGCACCGTCAGTCCCCATGGCGGGCGGCACCGCCGGGATGAAGTTGTAGGGATTGTGAAACGCTGCCGGCGGCCGCTGCGACGGTCGGGGCCGATCGGTGTTGCGCCCGGCACCCGCCGCGTGCCGGCCGGGACCGGTCGGTCCGCGGCTCTGGGTCTTCTGCTGGACCGGCGGCGGCGGCGGGGCGGTGCTTCCCGCCCAGGCCTCGCCTGCGGGACGGATGCGCACCTTCCGGCCGCCATGGTCTTCGAAATCGACCGCCTGTTCGGTGTCGCTCGGGGTCTTCAGGGACGGGGCGAGCTGTGCGCGGTCCTTGACCTCGCTTTCGGCCGGGTTGCCCTTTTTCGACTGGAAGCACAGATAGGGTCTGGGGGTAGGGTCGGCGCCCTGTCCCGGTTTCCAGACCAGCGTGCCGCGCTGCGGATCGGCCATCACGCGCCTCCCTGCTCGGATCGTTTAGGAGCATAGGCCTCGAAGCCGGTCAGGCGCTGGTCGACCACGGCGACGTTGCCATGTGGCCCGGTCTCCAGATACTCGACGGCCGTCAGCCAGAGACGCCGGCGGTCCGTATCCGGCCCGACAAACGGCACCCAGAGCCGGCCGATCCGGTTGCTGGTCAGTGCGGTCCAGCCCGCCGGATCTGTCGTCTCCTTCTCACCCCACAGCACATAATGCTGGGACAGCCGGGCGTGGAGCGGTCGGGTCCCTGTCTCCCCACTATCCAGTCGCTGCCGCAGGATGTCAGGCGCCCGATCTCCCTTCGCCAGCATCGCCGCAGCACCGGTCATCCCGTCGCGCAGCCACCGGAGTTCCCAATCCGCGCAGAACAGCTTGATCTCATAGGCCTGGGCGCGGACGGCATCCGTGAACGAAGAGTGCTGGCCGAGCTTGAAGCCGGGCGGGCCTTCGAGCCTCCCGCCGCCTGTCATCCGGCCGAACACGCAGAAGCGCGGCGCATAGATCAACGCGGCGACGCCGATCGCCGGCACATTGCCAGCGGCGGCCAGTAGGTCTTCGAGGGCCACACCGCGTGCCGTCCAGGTGTGAAGCTGATGGGCTTCGGTCATCCCGCCATCCCCTCCTCACCGCAGCAGCGACGCCAGGCGGTCTGAAACGCCGCCAGCCGCACATCGATGCGGGTGCCGGTGCCGAGGGAAGAGGGCCCGAAGCTCTCTTGCGTCAGCGTCAGATCGTCGAGCTCCTTCAGGCCGTCCTGGCCCAAGCTTGCATCGTCCGGGGCCGTCACCGTGAAGGCGATGCTCTCGACCGCGATCGCCCCCAGCCCGCGATTGCCGCCGAAGCCGATGGGGATCCGCTGGAACAGCAGGTCCCGCAAGACCAGCAGCAACAGGGCGACGGCCGATTGCCGCCAGGCGATGGGGTCCTTCTCCAGCCGCTCCCATCCCGGGTCCGCGCCGTCGGCCGGGGGGCAGGCCAGCCGGGTCGGGTCCAGGCTGAGGCGGATCGGCTCCCAACGGACCGGCCCGGGTTCGAGGACGCTGTAGAGGAGGTGCTCGGCCGCCCCGCCGGTCCAGCGGTCGATGGCGACATGGGTGACGGGGGTGAACCCGCTCAACCCGGCCGCGGCGAGGGCCTGGTTCAGGCTGGTACCCCGCTTCGCTTGCCGTTGGGCTTTCGGCGAGTCGGTTTGCTCCTCGACCGCGGCCGCATCCTGTGCCCGGACGATCGCCTGCCACTGCTCCGGCGTGACATGGGCGGCGGCGGTGGCGAAGCAATCATCGACCGACACCGCACCCAGGCCGGGGCGTATCGGCTCGGGACCGTCTCGCTCGGACCGCTTGTCGTCGTCTTCGCCTTCGCTGCCCGTGTCCCCCGTCTCGGCGCTGCCCCGACCTTTCTCGCCACCGCTGCCCTTGCCCTTCGGCGCCGGTGCACCGAACAGGCTCTCGGCCAGGGCGAACGTCGCGAGATGCTCCAGGAAACGGTTCTGGCCGCCGGTTGGGTTGGGGTTCCGGCAGATCCGCAGCACGGTCCCCAAGATCCGCTCCGCCTGGCTGCGCAGAGCCCCCTTGAGAGACGAACCCGGCAACACCGGCGCCATCCGGTCGCCGATGCCGCTGAACAGCGGCACCATATCGACGGCGATGCCCTCGACATCGGATTTCACCATGACCGGGCCGACCGGTTCCCATTTGATGGTCACGTCGATGCGCGGGCGGACCCTCGGCCGCGGTTCGGTGCCGTCGGCCCCCGCCAGCAAGGCCTCGATGGTCAACACCGTGCCGGCCGTTGCGGTCTTGCCGGCCGACAAAAGGGCGAGCACACCGTCGGCCGTATCCAGCACCTGCTCGTGGATGGCGACATCGGGCTCCAGCCGGACCCGGCCCAGGCCGCGGGTCTTGCCTGCCCCCAGCCGGACCGCGCCGTCGCGCAACGAGGCCAGGAGATGTCCCAGCGCCAGCTTGACCACCGCGGGGTCGACACGGGTCGCCGGCACCTCCACCGTCATGTCCAGCGCGATCCGGCTGCCGACCGGCAGGATCTGCCGGTCGTATTTGATCCGGTCGGCGGCCCGCCCCTCGACCCGGTCGATGCCCACCCCGTCGCGGATCTCTAGCGCCCCGGACGGGGTCACGCGGGCGTCTTCCACGATCACGAAGCTCGCCATCCCGGCTTTGGCGTCGGGCTCCCCACGGTCGGGCGTGAAGCCCCAGAGCTGGGCGGCGAAGCTCTTGCCCTTCACACCGGTCACCGGATCGCCGACCTTCCCGAGCCACGCCTCGTCGGCGCAGGCCCAGGCGTGCCAGGCGCGCAAGGCCCCGGCCAGGCTGGTGCCCGGCAGATAGGGCCGGCCTCTGCCGTCGAGGGCCACCGGCAGGTCCGTGGCGATCCGCGACCCCGCCCCGCCGACATGCAGCGGGGTGACGGCGACCAGCGTGCCGACGACCCGGAAGCGACCGTGCAGCGGCCTAGCCATCGATCCTCTCCCGTTGCCGGGCCGGCGATCCGTGATCGTGATCGTGATCGCCGGCCGGCCGCTCGATCGACCGCTTGTGGGCCTGCATCGCGGCCAGCAGCAGGTCGCGGACGGCGGCCTGACGGAACCGCTCCCGCAAGCGGTCCCGGTCGGTCACCAGGGGGGCCGGCGGGGGTGTCCCGAGTTCCTTCAGCCACGTCCAAATCCTGGCCGCGTCGTCGGGTCCTTCAGGGTCAAGCAGCGTCTTGAGTGCGGCGCGGGCCTTCTGCCCCCATTTGTCGGCCCGGGCGGGGCTCTCGGTCATCTGGGCGAACCACTGCCTGGCACTGGCGACGTCATGCGCGTCGGCATAGGCGCCCATGGCGGCGCGGAGCGCGCCGAGCTGGCTCATCGGCGGTTTGGGTCTGCCGTTGGCGGTGTCCCAGTGCAGCGACTTCTTTCGCCAGGTGTCGTCATTGGCCAGGGTGAACGCGGCCTCCTCGACGAACGCTTCCCACGCCGCCGTCTCGACCGCCTTGGCGAAGCGCCGGGTGGGGTCGTCTTTCGGCAGTCCAGCCAGGGGTGGGGGTAGTGCCTCGGCTCTCCGTTCCGGTCGGTCCTTGCGTGAGGAGCCCGACCAGCCCGAAGCCTTGCCCGTCAGATGGGGCGGGTTGATCCACACCTCCCCGAAGCCTTCGGCCCGGCGTTCCCCCAGCCCGTTGCGCTCCAGCGCCTCCAGCGCGGCGCCCGGCACCGGCTCTGCCGCTCTCACCTTGACGAACGATCCGGCTTGCAGCGCGATCAGGCTCGGCCGCGGCAACTGCCAGGCCGCCACCCAGCTTTCCAGCCGGCGGAGACGCAAACCGTAGGTGACCTGATCCGGCGTCGTCGGCTCAACCGCCTCGACCGTGACCCCCAGCGCGTCGCCCAAGGCCGTCACCCAGTCGCCCAGGGCACTGCCGGTGCCCAACAGGGGGGAACGCAGCAGGACATCCGAGGTCAGCCAGACCGTGAACGGCTTGTTGGCCGCCTGGTCCTTACGCCCACTGTTCCCGGCCTTCACCGCCGGCCCGGCGCTCAAGCGGACGACGCCGTAGCCGGCCTTGGTCGCCCGCCCCAAGCGCAGCTCCACCGGGTCGGTCGGCGCCACGGCCGCCTGCCAGTTCGGCAGCCGGCGCGCCACGCCCGTGCGCACCCGCACCAAGGCCCGGTAGCGGACGCGGCCGGGGCTGATCGCCTCATAGCTGTAGACACCGTTTTCGGTCGGCCGCTGGACGGCATCGTCGATGCGGTTATGGGTCCGGACCACGGTGTCGACCGCCGTCAGCAGCGTCGGCCGCTCCGCGTCGTAGCGGACATAGCCCGACCGCATCGGTCTGGTCTGACCTTCGGGAGTCAGCAGCTTCGGCCGCTCCGCGTCGTAGCGGACATAGCCCGACCGCATCGGTCTGGTCTGACCTTCTGTTCGGGGGCGCTCGACGAGCCGGTTGTAGATCTTGCCTTTGCCGTCCGGCCCGCCGGTGTCGTCCTTCTCCCGCTGCCAGGCCAGGGGGATCGGCAGGCTGCGCTCGCCGCCGAGGATCGGGGTGGCGTGGCCGACCCGGATGTCACCGGCGGTGATCGCGGCGGAGACCGGCGGGCCGCCCTGGACGACCGTCTCGAGACGCTTGGCCACATAGGGCAGCAGGTAGGTGCCGGGGATGAAGTCGAAGCTGGTGACGACGTTGCCCAGCACCGCCTCGGCGATCACCAGCGGCGTCACCAGGTCGAGATCGAGCGCCACCGTCTCCCACCCGTCGGCCGGGGTCGCGGCCCCGAACGCCGGGGCCGGGGTCGGAGCCGGGCCGTCCGGTGCCTTCGGTGCCTCCTGCTTGAGCACCGCGATCGCCGTGTTCAGATCGCGGACCGGCGGGTTTTGATGATCGATGGCGATCGACCAGGTGCTGCGGCCGGCCCCGCGGCGGCGCTTGCCGCCCAGACGCTCAACCATCCCCGTCGAGCCGACCAGCACCGCCGCCAGCGCCCGGTTCCAACGATCGCCGGGATCGCCGTGCAGCAGCAGCCGACCTTGGGCGGTCAGCACCGCCCCCTGGCGCGCCACCTCCTCGAACCGCAGGAATTTGGGCGTCACCCGACCGGATTGCGGGTCGATCTGCACGCCGGGTTTGACGAAGGTCAGCGCCTGACGCAGCCGGCGGCGGCCCGGATCGGTGTCGCCGCCCTGCGCCTGCTGCCACAGGGCGTCGCGCAGGTCCTGCGGCAGCCGGCCCGCGGCGATGCTGAGGCAACCTGGTTTCGGCGTACCGCCGTCCGGCACGGTCCGGTCGACCGGCTGGTCGCCGAACAGCGCCTCGACCAGCGCGGCCCATCCGGACGTCGAGCCCGTCGTGCCGCCATCGAGGCCATAGGCCAGCCGCTCGGCCGCGTCGCGCCAGATCCCCCGCACCGTGGAGGCCGGGATGAACGGCAGATCGTCCACGTCCCGTTCGATCAGCCGGTCGATGGCGCCGTGCCGGCCGCCGCCGGTGCCGACATGCCAGTCCGACCGCATGGTGATCGTCAGGGTGAAGGCGATCTCGGTGGGCGAAGGGCTCATGACTACTTGCCCCCCTCCAGCTCCGCCAGCGCCATCGCGTCCAGCAGCCAGGTGCGGACGATGTCGGGCGGAGGTTCTTCGCCTTCTGCCGGTGGGGTCCGACTCATTGGCGGATCGTCGAAGAACAGGCGCCGGGTGCCGTCTCGGCCTTCGCCGGCCGGATGCAGGGCGCTCCAGTGGACGTCGCGGTAGCGGTGTCGGATCTGGTCGCACCGGGCCTCCGCCGTCGCCGGCCCCAGGAAGACGCCTTCGCGCAAGTAATGCTGTTGGGTCCGGGGCAGCAACCCGCGGTCATCATCGTCGCGCTCCTCACCCGCCCGCAAGGCGATGGCGGCCTGACGAAGACCCGATCGGCACTTGTCCCCCTCCCAGAGCCGATTGATGGTCCAGCAGCACCGGTCTTCGGCGGTTGGCCAGCCGTTTGCCGTCTTTTGTGGCAGGCCGTCGAGCACGGCCAGCGGAGTTGTGATGAAGGGTCCGCCCGCCAACACCACCACCGGATCGCGGTTCTCGTTCCGTGTTGTCCGATGCTCCCGAAGGGCATCGAGATCGGCGCCGGAGCTGTCGAAATGGACGTGGAAATCGAGCGCCGAGCAGAACCGGCCGACATTCCGCTTCACCGACTTCGCCGATCGGCACAGCGCCTCGGCCAGCTCGTAGGCCCGGTGGGCGGGGAAGTGCGGCTTGACCACGGCGATGCCGGCGCAGGCGGACAGGCCGGGGCCGCCGGTCACCGCCTTCGCGATGGCCGGGAGCGCATCCCCGAACCGCTTCGAAGGCCGGCCCGTGAGCCTTTCGAACGCTTGCAGGAACGTCGCGGCGAAGTCGATCGCCCGCTGGCCGTCGCAGACCGCGGTCAGATCGTCGCCGCCGAGGATCACGGGCACGAGGGGGACGGATTTTCTCTTCTTCTCTTTCTTGCCGTCACCTTGCGTGTCTGCATCCGCATTCTCCTTTACCGTGACCGGCGGCGGGAGCAGCTTGTCCATCGCGGTCTCGACGGCCTTGATCGTGCAGTGATCCAGATGCAGCGACAGCTTGCGATAGTCGTCGATATACGACCGGGCATTGTGGAGGTCAGGGCGCCTGGCCGTTTCGCGAGCGTTCTGGAAGTCCTGGAAGATCCTGCCGAGCTCGTTGCCGTCGGCATGGATGTAGGCCAGCCAGTCGGCATCGAACGCTTCGAGGTCCTGGATCGACACTTCCGGGACGACACCGCCCAGCTCCCCAAGCTGCCACAGCCTTGCCCGCGCCCGCTTCAACTGGCAAGTCTTGGCCTTGACCGGCGGCGACATCAGGTAGGTGTCGGTGCCCACCGTCCCTTCTTCAGAGGCCGGCAACCCGCTGGTGGTGCAGACTTCCGTAACCGGCAGCAGCGGAAACCGGGCCGCCGGCGCCGGCAGCAGGGCCCGGGTGGTCTCCAGGGTCTGGTGAACGGTCCGCACCACCTCGTGGAGGGTCTCCGCCTTGCCGAACCGGAACGGCTCGGACACCACCCCACACACCGCAACCCCCGGCGCCTCTGTCAGCGCCCGGCAGGTGACCCGCCGGACGATCTCCTCCCCGATGCCCCGCTCCTTGACCAGCAGCAGCGCCTTGCCGGAGGTGGCGACCAGGATCTCGACCGCTTTCTTCTCGTCCGTTCGCTTTTCGATGGGCGGGTTCGCGGTCTCCGCATCGAGCAGATACGCGCTGACCTTGGCCGTCGTCAGCACTTGTTGAGCCGTCTTGAAGCCGGGCGGCTCGATGCACTCGACGGGTGGCCGCTTCCGCCCCGTCACGTCCGCGGCGGCTTTCAGCACGAAGTCGACGCCGACCCTCCGGATGATCTCCGAGGCACCGATTTGCTCACGCAACCGGTTGGTGCCGAAAATATAGGCTTGATTGCCGGCCGTCTCGATCAGCACGAGATGGACGTCGACATCCTCGGTCATCCGGGACCCCCCTGACCCGATCCATCGTTTTTACCGAGATTACGATAATCTGGTGCGCACGCAAGTCGGGAAATCGACAAGGTTGCCGGAATCTCGTCCCGGCCCCCTCGCGCGGCAGGCGCCGACGGGTCATCACCCTCCGTCTCGGCCGCGGGCGGCAGCGGTGTCACCGCGGCCCCGTGGAACCGGTGGCCGAGGAACTCGAACCCCCGGGCAAAGGTGGTGACGTCCGTCTTGTCCGGGTGCAGCGCCAGGCCATAGGTCGCCAGAACCGCCGTCAGCCGCGTCCGGCACGCTTGCGCTGCCGCCCGATCCCGGCACAGCACGACGAAATCGTCGGCATAGCGGACCAGCCGGCTGGTCTTCCGATCGATCGCCCGGTCCACCGGATCGAGATAGAGATTGGCCAGCAGCGGGGAGATCGGGGCCCCTTGCGCCACCCCATACGCCCCCCATTTGCCGATCCGGGCCTGGCGGAACCCGGCCAGCCAGCCCGCCACCAGCCCGCGCACCGCCGGGCAGTCCACCCGGCCGGCCAGGGCCCGCAGCAGCGGGCCGTGCGGGATCGTATCGAAATAGCGGCGGATGTCGCCGTCCACCACCCATCCACAGCCCCACAGCCGATAGGTCGTCACCCGGCCGATCGCATGCGCCACCGACCGGCCGCGCCGATAGGCGAAGCTGGCGTCCGACAGGGTCGGGTCGATCAGCCGGTCCAGTTCGATCGCCGCGGCCGTCTGCACCACCCGATCGGCCACCGCCGGGATCGCCAGCACCCGCTGCCCGCCATCGGGTTTCGCCAGCACCGCCCGACGCAGCCGGCCCGGCCGATAACGGCCGTCGAGCAAGGACCGGGACAGTGTCGCGATGGCCTGCTCGCTGTCCGCGGCGAAGGCCACGACCCCATCCTGGTCCGGCCGGCCGGACCCGGCGGCGGCGCGGGCGTTGCGCCGCACCCGGCGCCACGCTTGCCGCAACGCCGACGGGGCCGCCAGACGCTCGAACAGGGCTGAGACCACGGACCCCCCTTCACCGCGACGACAGGACCGGCCCCACGGCCGGACGATCGCCCCCGTCATAGCCGAAACGACCGCCCGCTCGGGAATTGGCAACCTTGCCGGAATGCCCATCGGCCGAAAGCGGCGCCACGATACGCCGCAAGACCGCCCTGCCGAGAGCATCCTGCGTCCGACCGGACACAGAGTTAAGAGGCTCGAATGTCCGCCGTGACACCGGGGCGCCCGGCGGCCCGCCGCGATGAGGAGGCATCCCCCCATGACCCTGTCGATCCCAGACCGAGCCGGCAGCGGCGCCATCACGGCATCGCCCCCCTATCCGGAAGCGCCGGGCGGACGGGCACGCGCGGTCTTCCCTCTGGTGACCGGGTGGCGGCGCATGCGCCTGACCGGTCCGTCCCGGGCGATCGATGCCGGTCCGGCGCCCATCGCTGACACGGTCTGCACGGCCTTGGCCACGGTGGTGGAGCGGCGGGCGACGCTGGCCGATCTGGACGCCGACATCGAGGCCGACGGGGCGGAGATCACCGCGCCGCCCTGGTCGTCGCGCAGCGGGGGACTGGCCTTGGCCGCGGCCATGGCAGCCGCCCTGCCCGGCGGATGGACCGTCGCCGCCAGCGTCACCGACGGGGCCGCGGCCGGCTTCCTGGCGGCCGGCCTGGCCGCCTATCTGGTCGCCACCGCCCGGATGGCGGGGCGGCTCGGCCGCTCCGCCCTGGCCGGCCGGTCCTGCCGCGTCGGACGGGGGAGCCTCGCCACGCTGGCGCTCGGCCAGACGGGGCTGGTCGCATCGCTGCCCGCGATGGTCGGTGCCGCACCGGGGTGGACCGTCCTGGGCGTCGCCGGCCTCGGTCTGGCCCTGGCCGCCGGGGCGCTGACCACCGCCGCTGATCCGCACGCGGCACGGCTGCTCGAAGACCGGGCCGCCGCCGCCCGGGATCTCGCCTCGGCGGAGCGCCACGCCCAGACCCTGTTGGACCGGGCACGCCGTCGCCTGGCCGACGAGTTGAGCCGGCTCGACGATCAACGGGCCGCCTTGGAGGCCGAGGCGAAGGGGGGCGGTCGCGACGGCACCGCGGGGGATCAGAGCTTGTCCCGTCCCCGTTGGCGGGTGGTGGTCGCCCGACTCACGACCCTTGTGACCTGACACTGCCTCGGTTTACGGTAGGAGCTCGGCCAGCCGCCGACCTGTGCGCGATCGTTCGGCCGGATTGGGTGGGAGAAATCAGGAACAGATCGTGAACGCAGATGTTTACAATTTGTTGCGAGTAATTCTCACTAACACGCCTCGTAAGCCATTGATTTTCAAAGGTGTTTTCGGGGTCAGCAGTCCGGCCGAAGTCCTGATGAAGAAGGAACTGAAACAACAACCGACCCGGAACCGAAATCACCGGCAGTCCGGCCGAAGTCCTGATGAAGAAGGAACTGAAACTACCTCTGGGCAACCTTCCTGCCCGCAGAACAGTCCGGCCGAAGTCCTGATGAAGAAGGAACTGAAACGGCACGGGATGAGGGTTACGTAAGCGTTGCCGTCCGGCCGAAGTCCTGATGAAGAAGGAACTGAAACCCAATATCGTTTCTGACTGTTCCCCCGCAGGCGTCCGGCCGAAGTCCTGATGAAGAAGGAACTGAAACAGGGATGTTATCCCCCATCCAAGGCGGCGTACGTCCGGCCGAAGTCCTGATGAAGAAGGAACTGAAACATATACGGGGGTATCCTCACCCCCCGTTGAACGTCCGGCCGAAGTCCTGATGAAGAAGGAACTGAAACACAGGTTGTGTCCCTATCCTTAAATTCCTCCCCGTCCGGCCGAAGTCCTGATGAAGAAGGAACTGAAACGCGAGCGGCTGGCCGGAGCCGGTGCCCCGCGGCGTCCGGCCGAAGTCCTGATGAAGAAGGAACTGAAACCTGTGAGGCGCCCTTGCTACGGCTTGTAGCAAGGTCCGGCCGAAGTCCTGATGAAGAAGGAACTGAAACCGGTTGCAATGTTGTTTTGCAAGGTATTGGCAGTCCGGCCGAAGTCCTGATGAAGAAGGAACTGAAACACATCACCCTCCCTGTACAGAAATACCGGCCGTCCGGCCGAAGTCCTGATGAAGAAGGAACTGAAACCCTCTCTTTCATATCTGAGAGAGAGATTTTTTGGTCCGGCCGAAGTCCTGATGAAGAAGGAACTGAAACGTATGCGTACATGCCACTTCTCCTCACCAGTTTGTCCGGCCGAAGTCCTGATGAAGAAGGAACTGAAACGAGGAACCCGCCTCCCTAAGCAGAGAAGCGAGCGTCCGGCCGAAGTCCTGATGAAGAAGGAACTGAAACCAGTCGGTTGATCCCCTGGGGGAACACTCCGAGTCCGGCCGAAGTCCTGATGAAGAAGGAACTGAAACCCTCGGCCGCCGCCAATGGAAATTGAGAGAGAGTCCGGCCGAAGTCCTGATGAAGAAGGAACTGAAACAAAGAACGTTGAGCTTTCGCACCTCGTCTCCCGTCCGGCCGAAGTCCTGATGAAGAAGGAACTGAAACCTGGCATGCCGTTTCCTCTTTGAAAACCGCAGTCCGGCCGAAGTCCTGATGAAGAAGGAACTGAAACACCAACACGACGCTGCGCGTGCGTGGGTTGTGTCCGGCCGAAGTCCTGATGAAGAAGGAACTGAAACGTTACCTGCATGCGCCACCTTCCTACCACCACCGTCCGGCCGAAGTCCTGATGAAGAAGGAACTGAAACATGGCGCCCTCCTCTCCTTGTTAAGGTTCACCCGTCCGGCCGAAGTCCTGATGAAGAAGGAACTGAAACCGTTTCCGACACGGCACCCGAGATACTTGGCTAGTCCGGCCGAAGTCCTGATGAAGAAGGAACTGAAACGTAAACGTGTGGTTCCTCCCACGCGAGGGAGGGTCCGGCCGAAGTCCTGATGAAGAAGGAACTGAAACGCCGGGGCGGTGCCCCGCGGCCCCCTTCTCTGTCCGGCCGAAGTCCTGATGAAGAAGGAACTGAAACATGCCGCCGAAGAGCGGCACGACCGTCTCTGGTGTCCAGCCGAAGTCCTGATGAAGAAGGAACTGAAACACTTATCAGGAAGCACCCTGATACGTTCTAAAGTCCGGCCGAAGTCCTGATGAAGAAGGAACTGAAACCGTACAACAGTAACGTTACTGAGTCCGAGAGCGTCCGGCCGAAGTCCTGATGAAGAAGGAACTGAAACGGTGGTGCAACCCGCCAACAGGCAGGCCAGCGTCCGGCCGAAGTCCTGATGAAGAAGGAACTGAAACCCTCCTCATGGCTGACAGCACGAACGATTCGGTCCGGCCGAAGTCCTGATGAAGAAGGAACTGAAACAATAAGAACTTCCTCCACTCCTGCGCGCCCGTTGGTCCGGCCGAAGTCCTGATGAAGAAGGAACTGAAACCACCCCATCGCCGCGGCCTCAAGCGTCAGTGGGTCCGGCCGAAGTCCTGATGAAGAAGGAACTGAAACACACCGACCATGCGCCGGTCGAGCGGTCGTGTGTCCGGCCGAAGTCCTGATGAAGAAGGAACTGAAACTCCTAAGGAGCAACCACTAGCGACGCCAGATCGTCCGGCCGAAGTCCTGATGAAGAAGGAACTGAAACGTGACAGGAGAGAATCTCCACTTTCCCTTCACCGTCCGGCCGAAGTCCTGATGAAGAAGGAACTGAAACGAGGATGAGGTAGGCATTGCCCACCCCCCTCTGTCCGGCCGAAGTCCTGATGAAGAAGGAACTGAAACGCTCCGGATCTTCGACGAGGAATCTGACATCGTCCGGCCGAAGTCCTGATGAAGAAGGAACTGAAACCTGCCGTGGCCAAACAGCCGCTGGCTCTGCGCGTCCGGCCGAAATCCTGATGAAGAAGGAACTGACCTCTCCCGTCCTTGGTGCTCTTGGTGGCTTGGTGGTGCTCCTCCCGAGCCCACGCGAACCAGCAACCGACCACCGACGCCGGGAGAGGTATCAGCGAAAGGGGGCTGACGCTCCCGGGCGGGCGGACCGATCGCCCATGAGGGTTGCATGCCGGCGGCACGCGTGCCTTGGTAGGGAGCGTGTTCGCCCCGTCCGTGCATCGAGCCCGGCATGCCCGACCCTGCCTCGCC